>JASJDR010000014.1 GCA_030065615.1 Xenococcus sp. MO_188.B8
TGAGCATCTGTGGAAATTTATGAAGTATCACTGGATTGAAATTAATGCTTATCGGTGTTGGAATTCACTAGTCGAGTATGTTGAAAGAGTACTCAGAGAATTTGGGGACAAATATATAATTAATTTTGTCTAGGTGCTTATTGAAGAATTATTCAATTCTCGGAATATTACTGCGATCGCAGATTTGCCCAGTGGTTTGGAAAACCTAGTTCAGAACTTATCACCATTATCATTAATTACAGTAGAGAGTCTGATTAATCAGCATACTCTTTACCCATTTTATGCGCCATTTTTGCCGCCAAAAAGAGCCAGACAGATAGAAACTTCTATGAAAGCTAACTATGGGGGAAATATTCACACTAGAACAGGAATTATGGCAAGTGCGATTTCTACTCCCCAATATTTTCGCTTTTGTTCTGGCTGTCTACAAGATGACTTAAACAACTATGGAGAAACCTATTGGCATCGATTACATCAAACACCAGGAGTTCTATTTTGTCCAACTCATAAGATATCTTTACAAGATAGTAAGATTCTCTTTCAAGGTTTGAATAAGCATAAGTATCATGCTGCAAATCACGAGAATTGTTCTGCTGAGGCAAAAGATCTTATCTATAGTGTGGAGAACGCAGATAAACTAATTACCTTAGCTCAAGATATTTCTCAATTACTCGATAAGACTTATCCCAGTAGAACTTTAGACTGGTTTACCAGAAGATATCAGACTTTATTAATAGAAAAAGGTTACGCTAATGCCATAGGCAGAGTAAGGCAAAAAAGACTAATTGATGATTTTGTAGAGTTCTATGGTGAAGACTTTCTAAAAACCATAGACTCAATGGTAATTTACGAAGACGAAAGTAATTGGCTATCTCAAATTACTCAAAAGCATCGTAAGGTATTTCATCCTATCAGACATCTTTTGGTGATCGGGTTTCTTACAAAGTCTGTAGATACTTTTTTCCAGAATAATAAGCAATATAGACCTTTTGGGCGAAGTCCTTGGCTATGCTTAAATGCCGCAGCAGATCATTATTTACAGCCAGTAATTACGGATCTCAAAGTCAGTCATTGCCTGGAGAATAAGAAGCCATTGGGAACTTTCAGTTGTTCTTGTGGGATGATTTATTCTCGAAGCGGTGAGGATCGGACAGAAGAAGATAAGTTGAGGATTGGCAGAGTCATTGCCTATGGACAAGTTTGGGAGGATAAACTGAAGGAATTAGTTGAAGTAAAGAAATTAGGATTAAGAGCCACAGCCAGGGAATTGCGAGTTGATCCTAATACTATTAAGCGTTATGTCTCCTTGTTGGATTTAACTCCCTCTTGGACAAAAGATAATCAATCTAAACCGAAGAAAGTACAGAAAGAAGTTAAGAATTTACCTGATCTAGAAAAACTCACCAAGGAGAAAAAGGATCGATGGCTGACTCTCCAGCAAGAAAATCCCGAATTATCAAAAACTGAGCTGAGAAAGCTGGCTCCTGATATATATGTTTGGCTTTACAGACGCGATCTCGCTTGGCTAAATGAAAATTCTCCAAAACTGAAGAAACCAAAATCATCAGTGGATAGAGTTGATTGGAGTCTCAGGGATACAGGAATATTGGCACAGGCACAAAATGCGGTTAACGAACTGCTTAGAGAAAATAAACCTGTAAGAATTACAATTGGGAAAGTAGGGACAACTTTAGGATGCAAAGCTTTACTAGAAAAGCATTTGGATAAATTACCTCAAACTAAGGCTTATCTGGAGTCAGTAACGGAGACTGTAGAAGAATTTCAAATTAGAAGGATTGAATGGGCGATTAGAGAGTTAGATCGTAGGGGAGAAGAGATAAAAGATTGGAAGATCTTGAGATTAGCTGGCTTGCGAGATGACTTAACTCCTAGAGTAAGAAAATATCTAGAAAAGCAGTCTAAAGCAGGCAAATTTTAATCTACAGTTTGAGATTTAGCTAACAAAGGTTCGTCACAAGTTAAAAATTAAATAGCAAATTATGTTAACTATTGTTAAAATTTAAAAAATTAAATTATTTGAAAATAATTCTTGGGTTTAAATATCTTCCCAAAATTCTATAGATCATTATAAATCACCAAAGCAGAAAATTTATAGAAATGATTGTTAAATGACCATAAATCAATTTACCAATAACTTATTGATTGCAATCTTAGAAATAATTGTTGCCCTGTTTTTAGGTATAGTGATCGCATTTCTCGGCTTACGGAGTGTCGCCTGGATTTTTGGTGGAATGGGTGCAGGTGTAATAGTTTTTAGAAGTTATCAAGCCATCTCAAACAAAACTCTGAAACAAAATAAAATTGGCAGAAAAATCGGACAGGCAATGGTCGGGTTATCCATTGGATTTGCGATCGCTGATAGTGATTTTCTAGCTGCTTCTTCTCGGTTACCACTGTTTATATTTCTCTCATTTTTTATGTTTTTTTGTGGCAGTGGTATTGGTTATTTTTACTCTCGTATTAGTCGAACTAACTTGCTCAATGCCATGTTAGCCACAGTACCTGGAGGAGTAGCAACCATGTCTAGTATTGCTGCTGAATATAATCGCAATGTTTCCTTGGTCGCAATGGTACAAACACTGCGGATTACTAGTGTAATTTTGATAATTCCTCTGATAGCTGGAACATCGGGAACTGTTGCTAATAAAACTATCTTTTCTTTAGAAGACTATTTAATAGAAAGCGATCCTGTTTATTTATGTATACTAAGCTTGGCAATTCTTGCTGCTTGGTTGGGAGTAATCATAGCCAAGAAATTACGCATTCCTGCTGCTTCTTTTTTTGGGACTCTGATTGTAGGCATCGTTTTTAATTATGCGATCACTTATATTCCTTTTCTCTATGATTTCAATTTGACCCCACCTCAAGCAATTAGCTTAATCGGTCAAATACTATTGGGCGTTACTGTCGGTGAAGCTTGGAGTTCTCGTGTAGGAATTACAGGGAAAAATGTTACTTATGCCTTTATTTCTGTAGTAATGACTATCGCCAGTGGATTTTTTGCTGCAATTATTGCCACCTTGTTTACTTCTTGGGATTGGATAACCTGTATGTTAATGACTGCACCAGGAGGCTCGACAGAAATGATTTTGGTGGCCCTTGCTTTAAACCATAACCCAGAAATCGTTACTCTTGCTCATTCTGTCCGTCTCATGGCTCTCAATTTATCCTTACCATTATGGATATTTTTATTCCAACATTGGGAAAAGCGAACAAATAGTCCTTAGTCATTGGTCATTAGGGGAGCGACGAATTTGGCTAAATATTAAGCAATTATAAATATTGACTTATATTTTATCAATTGGTAACAGATATTACTTAATAGACAAACATTGTATAGTTAGATTTTAGTTATCGACTTCTTTAAGCAATCATTTTTAACAGTGGTCAACTCAATTACTATATGATTGTCAATTTTCGTAATAAATAAAATTATATTGGCAATCTCTATTTTTTGATTTTTTGCAATTGAAAGTTGTCCTCAAAGATTCAATCTTTGTATATTTAATAAACTTGAACGTTGTTTTTTAAAATACTGAGATTTTTTTATTTTAAACCATCAATAAAGGATAAAATCAAATGCCATTTATTACTATTCAAATTGCTAAAGGTCACTCTTTAGAAAAAAAGCGAGAACTCGCTCAAGCAGTCACTGATACTATAGTTTCTAGCTTGGGAACAAAACCCGAATGGGTAACAATTCACATCGACGAATTTGATCGTAAAAACTGGGCAGTCGGTGGAGAATTACACGTAGATAAACACTCTGGAAGGCATAGCGAAAAAGTAAAGAGTTAAATAATTTTTACTGGTCATTGGTCATTTATTATTGATCATTTTTTAATAGACTAATGTTAAATGACTAATATTGATCAAGCAAAAGATATAGTAAAGTCAAAGAGGACTTATAATTATGGAATTGACATCAATAGATGCTGAAAAATTGGCATTAGATTTTTTCCTAGAAGACTGGGAAATCCCCGAAGGCGATCGCGATTTTTTTGTCCCCCTTAACTCTCGCCCAGTAGATAATCGTTGGTATGTGGTAGAAATTGGCGTAGAAGGCTTACCCGATCAATGGGTGATTCAAGTTTATGATGAAACTAAAGAGTGCGACCCTTGTTTTACCTTTGTTTCGCCGATTAAAGCTTCAGAAAGCGAAACAGGATTGGAAGAAATGCCAGAAAGTATTGCCGAAATACTGCGAACTGAACGTCAGGGTAGATTGGTCAATAGTCAATAGTCAATAGTCATTAGTTACTAAAGACAAAGTACGAAGTACAAAGAACAAAGCGGTGCGACCCCGCGTTATGCGGAGCGGTATCCTTTAGGGCGGCGTAAGACGCAAGGGAACGCGCACCAAGAGAGGACAAAATTATGATCGATTCAACTGAAGCTAAAAAGTTAGCCTTTGAATTTCTGACTAGTGAGTGGAATGTCCCATCAGAAGATCGAGACTGGTTTACTGTAATTGCCACTAAACCGTTGGGGGAAGACGGCTACGATGTCGAAATTGGTATTGATGGTTTTCCCGATCGCTGGATTGTAGAAGTATACGATACAGGAAAATGCGAACGTTATTATGAATTTATCTCCCCCATCAGAGATTCCGAAACCAATAGCGATCTAGAAGACTTACCGGACTGGATCGCCCAGGTATTGATAGCGGAAAGGAAGCATAGATAGTCAATGGTCATTAGTCATTAGTTGTTGGTCATTGGTTACTAAAGACGAAGGACGAAGGACAAAATTATGAAAACAGCAGATTGGTTAGTAAAAGAAGATGGTGTTTGCAGGTTATGTAAATCCGTGCGGGAGTGGGATTTATTAGCTGAAGAATATCGACTTTATCGATTTTTGACAGAAGTGGAAGATATTATGCGATTAGCTGCTGCTGAAGGAATAGATGAGGAAAATTCCCTATCGGGAATACGAATGATAGTTAGAAAACTGATTCTTAACTGTTATACTGTCAAAACTCGTTTACCAGAACCCAACCCAGAAACTGGTGTTTCGGTGGTTATGCTCCACGATGAAGTGGGATTTCCCATGACGATCCAGACAGAAATGAATTTACCAGGGACGAGGTCAACGATTCACAATCACGGTACTTGGGGCGTGGTGATGGTATTACAGGGCAAATTAAAAAATACTTTTTGGAAACGTGCTCCTAGTACCGAATTTCCCGACAGAATCGATCGCGTCGGCGAAAGAGTTATCGAATCGGGAGATATTATCAGCTTTACTACTGAGGCTATCCACAGCACAGAAGCAATAGGAGATGAACCAACAATAACTTTCAATTTATACGGAGACACTCATGGTAGTAAAAGATTTCAGTTCGATCTCGATAAACAGACTGCTAAGCATTTTTAATTGTCATTAGTCATTGGTTATTAGTCATTGGTCATTGATTATGAAGAACGAAGGACAAAAGACGAATGACGAAGGACAAAAGACCAATCCCTTTTTCGATCTTAATTATGAATCTGCTTTAGAATCATTAGACGATGAGTTTTTTGATCGCGTCCAACCTGCTAAATTTTCTCAGCATGTTCTGCGCTTTCGTAATGATCAACTATTGCCGATTCTTGGTTTAAATTCTTCTACAGTTAGAGATCGCCATTTCCTGGAATTTTGCGGACATTTTCGAGGAATACAATCTCGCTTAGCATTACGCTATCACGGTTATCAATTCGGTCAATACAATCCTTACCTGGGTGATGGACGGGGTTTTCTCTACGGTCAGGTGCGAGGAATTGACGGACAATTATACGATTTTGGGACTAAAGGATCGGGACAAACTCCCCATTCCCAGTCTAGAGATGGTCGTTTAACTCTTAAAGGAGGAGTGCGGGAAGTCTTGGCAGGAGAGATGTTACATTATTGCGGAATCAAGACATCAAGGTCTTTAAGCTTAATCGAAACTGAAGCTTTTACCAGAGAGGGAAAGTTAGTTCGTGGTTCGGTTATGGTGCGCTTTAATCGCTCTCATTTGCGTTTTGGCACGTTTGAACGCTTAGATTACTATGATCGTCCTGATCTAATTCAGAAACTATTAGACCATGTTATTCAATATTATTATTCTCATTTATGGCAGCAACCAGACAGTTATATTCGCTTTTATGCCGAACTTGTAGAGAGAGTAGCTCAATTAGTAGCGCAATGGATGGCTGTGGGTTTTTGTCATGGTGTTCTCAATACCGATAATATGTCGATTACGGGGGAAAGCTTTGATTATGGTCCTTATGCTTTTATTGATACCTACAATCCATATTTTACTGCCGCTGCTTTTGACCGTCAGGGAAGATATAGTTATCGCAACCAGCCGAGTATCTGTCGTTGGAATCTAGAAATGTTGCAGCGTCCTTTGTCAGCGGTCATAAATATTTCAGAAATGGAAGCAGTGTTAGAAACTTTCCCTGAACTTTACACCCAATATTACCATCAACACATGTTATATAAGTTGGGATTTGATCGTTTATCTTTTTTAGAAACTGAAGAACTAATCGATTTAACTTTACAGTTTTTGTTTTTAACTAAAGTAAATTATGGTCAATTTTTCTGCCAACTCGGACAAAGATTTTCCCCTGAATGGCGTGAAGATCCTGATTCTATTTTGCAGGACTTAGAATTTTTAGTATCTGGAGAAGACATAACTATTTTGAAACGCTGGTGTTGGCTTTATCATCAATTATTGTTAGAGCGATCACCAAAAGAAATTCAGCAAATTGCTCAACATTTACAACAAGTTAATCCTACAATTTTATTACGAGAATCAGAAATAGAGAGTATTTGGAAAGCTATTAGCAAACAAGATAATTGGCAACCTTTTATTGATTTTATTAAACTAAGACAGCTTTAATTTATCGTAGGTAACAAATGGTACTGTTTTGTCTAAATTAGTGCAGCTAAAATAAATAAAAATTACTTATAAGCTGATGAAAATTGAATCTATTGAGCAAGAGTTGATTGAAGGTACTAAAATAATTTTAACTAGAGTAATCCTCAATCAAGTTAATAGTCCTTGCGTACTATCAAGACTGATGATTGATAGTTTAGGAAAACCAGGAATTGATAACGATCTTGAGTTGCTTGGCTCTGGAAGTCAATGGGAATTAGTGTGGACTCAACCAAGGCTAACTATTGAACAAACGAGAAAACTAATTAGTCAAGCAATAGCACCATCTGATTAATAACTGAAGATAATAATTTAAGATTTGAGGAAAACAAAGATGAAACAGGAAACAACAAACCTACAACAATCTGCTGAAAATATTATTCAATCTTCTTATAAAATTATAGATAAAGATCATCCAGAAATATCTTGGATTTTTTCAACATCACCTCAATCGAAAGAGCGTTTTTACTTTGAATATAATCTCAATGATAGGGTTAAAGGTTGTTGGTTTTCAATTGTTCCCAAATATTTGTTAAAACGCCAACAAGTTCATTACGCCCCTTTGTACTATACTCGCTCTGAAGCAGAAACGAGAAAAATTGATGGTAATTTTGCTGTTGTCGAACTAATCTGGGAAGAACTGAAGACATAAGTATTTCAGAAACGCGTTGCTTATCTGTTTTATAATGCATAATTAATTTTTCTTAGGTAGCTATCTGTTTGGGGAAGAAATTCAACTCGTAAAAGCGATCGCTACAATCATCAAATCTAAAATTAAAACTATTAATAAATATAATTATTTAGCAATCTTTTATCGGTTTTATGCAACTTATTTTTGTTAAATAAACTTAAAGTTGTATTGTAATTAGCTGTTTTCAATTTCTATCATATAGTATTGTTAAATTGTAGAATACAGGAATATCACCCTAAATAGTTTCTATTTCTTATCCCTGAGTATTACCGTAATACTTGTGATGGAAAGAAACGGTTGAGATTTTAGAAAAAAAGCTTCTATCTAATTAATTTGCTACATTTTCTGGCAGGATTTACAATCTCTGATACTTAGTAAGATACGAGATTGATCTAGAAAGATTGTTTTTTATAACTTAAAAAGGTCTAAGTTATTAAGGGCTTAAGTTTAATAATGCTAAGTTCTTTTTTTATGCTCTTTGCTCTTTCTTCTCTCTTATAAATCGTGCCAAAAAAGCCTCGATTCATGGATAAAATTTGGCTTCAAATTTAGAAAGGTATTAATGCTATCTATTCCTAGCTAATGACAATTATTAATAGTCAATTTGTCAAGCTTTAACCTACATCTGAGGACAATTTATCATGGCTAGTTCCAAGACATTAAATCCAAGCTTCTTAAGAGATGCGTTTGTATCTTATGCTAAATATAGTTCTCCCAAAGAACAAGCACTCCAACAAGATGCTTTACAATGGTTGCAAAACAATATTGAATCAAATCTTGATGATGGAAAAGCAATTATCGAACAGTTCACTAGCAAATGGCGTCCGGGATGGCAGGGATTAAAAAATCCTGAAGAGTCCCCCATTGAATTCAAAAATTTACCTGGCTCCTATAAAGGCTCAAATTCAATAAATCCTCATCAAGAAGAGGCTCTAGCTTTTATCCACGAAGCAATTCCGCAAAATTTAAAAGATAGCTTTGAAAAACGTTGGCAGATCAAGCGAAAGTTACAGGTTACTAATTCTTCTGGAACAACTTTTATGGTTAGTGAGGAAGGAATAGCTGTTTTAAAGGAACAAGATCCTGAAGGAAATGGGACAGCTTGGTATCAAGTAGAGGAAAAGCAAACTTTTTATTTACTTTCTTACGAGAAAAAAGACGATCTCTATATAGTGGTTTTAAAGGAACCAATTAGTCCCCAAAATCGTGATACTTGGTTCGTAACTCAAGCAGATGTGGACATCTCTAAAGTTTAATTGCTTAGTTTTTTAATTTTTACAACGCTCTCTATTGCAATTTTAAGTTAAATTCGAAGTAGGGGCGATTCGTGAATCGCCCCTACAGATTATCGATAAATCTGATCAAAATCTGGTAAAAATATTTTAAGAAATCACCTTAGTTAATCCATCAAAAATGAATAAACCAAGCCTAATAATTCTAATTCGACTGCGGGAAAGGTACGAGCTTCAACAATAGGAATAAACTTGCCTCCGAGATGTTTTAGTTGTTCACGAGGAGGATCGATCGTCGTGAAACGAGCCAAATATATATCGAGCGTTAAATCTTTACTTTTGGCGATCGCTATAAATTGTTTTTCAATCTCTAGGATATTACTAGATAGTTCTAATCGTTTCTTGATAGTGGGAATTAAGGTTTCTGGATAGTCAATAACTCGATCTTCTTCAATACTGTTATCAACTATTTTTGACTCAGGAGGTAAGCCATCACAATGACAAATCGAACCATTTAGGGCGAAAAATAGAATACGCGCACTGGCAGCTTGTTTGTGATATATAATTAAGCGTTTGTTGTCCACAGTCTTTACCTCTTTCTGTGACTACTAGGGCAGTGGATTTTACAATTTAATTTGATATGCGATCTCGAAGAGATCCGCTACGCGGGGCGCGCTGATCCTGCTTTCGCAGACCACAATTACCTAGACAATTCTAAAACCCGATACTGAATACCCGTTTCAAAAATCCTCACCCCACCACCTTCGACAACAGTTTGTCTTAAAGCCGAGGGATTAGTTACCGCAACTCCTGCTAAGTAATCGATTCCCATATCAGCTAAATCGGGCAGCCAAGGAACAGTAGGATCCATTAAAACTAACTTGGCATTTTGTGCTAATTCTACCAAACGGGGAAAAGTTTTATTAGGAATAGAAGTCGCCGTGAGAAACACCCAATCAGCTTCAGGTAAAATGTATTCGGCAGCAGGATCGGGCAAATCTTGGGACTTTGGTTTACGTTCAATGACCGTCATCGACACTTCTTGTTCGTAGCGAGATAAACCAGGATAACGTCCAATAACCGCTACTTTCTGCCCACAAATCAACGGAAGAAAATGCTCAAAAACAGCCAAATTAGAAAAGCCTGGAAGAGATATTGGCTCTGCTTTGGCAGGTAAATCAGAAGTCGTATTAATCGCCGCATTAATCACTGCCATACCTACTGTGGCTTGATAATTATCCCAAGAACGAATCCAAATAGATAATTCACTCAATGGGCGATCAACTAAAGTTCCTGACCAAGGTAACGTACGGTTAGGAATAGCTGGACTCATACATAAGCCAATCCCTTCAGCATTACATAGCGTCCAAGTTAAGCCAATAATAATTTCTCTGACTTTAGTTTCTGTTTGACTAGAATCTAATAAAAGATTGTATATTTCTCTGGGGCTAATCATCTTTTATTTATAGATATTCATATAGCTCGACCTCAATAGTGCAGTCAGAAGTAGGTTTAGCCACGCAAGTTAGAATATATCCTTCGGCAATTTGTCTATCGCTTAAAAACATTTGTTCTGATTGATCTACTGTGCCAGAGACAATCTTTCCTTGACAGGTAGCACAAGCACCAACAACGCACTCAAAGGGAACTTTTATCCCCACTTCGGCAGCTTCACCAAGAATATACTCATCATTGGGGACAGCAATAGTTTGTTGAAAATTTTTACTGTAGTTAATTAAAGTTACATTATAAGTAGTCATGGTTGATTCCTAGTAAATAAGCTATATCTATATCTTTGAATCTTTATTAGCTAGAATGTGCCAATTGCTCGCTACCTCTAGCTAAATTAGCCACTACAGAGCCACCAACTTCATCATGGGGATCGAGTTCTCGAAGTTTGGCAAGAACTTGTACCACATCATCTCGTTTATCTTGCCTTAAATAAATAAAAGCTAGAGCCTTAAGACTATAGAGATAAAATCGTTTTGCTCCCGATGGATTTGACCAATCTGTAGATTGATAATTTAAAGTCTGCCAATGTTGGCTAAAATTACACTGACGAGCAGCAAGTGCCAACCCTCCATAGACCATAGCTTCAGCTTCATTCATACGATTTTGGTAAGCATAAAACTTATAGAGAGCAAAATAGACTGCTAATTCTTGATTATCCAGTTCATAAGCTTGTTTGAGAAAAGCTTCTGCTTGGGTGGGATCATCGTAGGAGCGAGCAGCCTTTTGCAGTAAAGCATTAAGATCGGGAGCTAAGTCAAAACCAAATGAAACCCCGTCTTCATTACGGAGATTTACAGCATTCATAATTGTGAATTGGTTTAATACTACAAGTGAAACTTTAAGCAATGAAGTCAGGATTTTAAAAGAGAATGCTACTCACAAAGGACTTATGACCGATAATTAACAATTAAAAGCCTGCAAAACCCGTAGCTGCAAGATAAATATCATGCCAAGAAGGTTGTCTGTAGTCTTGATTAAAAGCTTGGTCAACATATCTAACTACTTGGGGAAGTTCTATACTATCTATCTCTCCTCGAAGAAATGAATTAAGTTTGTCTTCCCAACCCTCTGGATAATCCCTAATAATTGGGTGTTTGATCGTAATCGATTGATATTCCCCTAGTTCGGAATCGACAATCATATCAAGACTCATAACTCCTAAAGGACGAATAAAAATTCCCGTACCTGCAATTTTGAAATCAGAATTATTACTCTTTTGTCGCATTAACACTACAAAATGTGCGCCTCTGGGAATACGATAGGGTAACTGACTGGGATTATTGACTGGTTTTACTTCTACGTTATAACCTTGAGTCAAACCTGATTCTAAAGTAATGCCATCATATTCTTGGTCAGGATGGGGTATATAGATCGTAAACTGATGTATGTCTAACCACGGGGTGTAGATCGTTTCCTCAACTTCTCCTTTCCATCGATTATAATTTTGGCGCATTTCTTGACCAACATGACTCTCTTGGTTACAAATATTGATCAAAGAGATATTGAGGACGCACTGCTCAAATTTATTTAATGCTCCTAAAACCTGCATAATAGTATCCTTTGTTATTTTTTCATTTGTCCTTTGTCCTTAGCAACCAATGACCAACGACCAATGACCAGTTACTAATTCAATCTTCATCTAAAGCGGGAAATGATTCTTCAATTTCCCACAACATACTTTTGTGTGCGATAAACCAACTGCGAGTTGCTGGAGTTAATTCATCCCAAACAAGATCGAGATCGACATGGGGAGATTCGTATTGATATTTTTCACCTAGCGATCGCAAATTAACCGCGACTTCTTGAGGAATACCAAAATTTAACCAATTCACCTCAACAATTTTTCCTGATACTCCGCCACTGGGATCGTAGATCAGTTGAGCAACACGAACCAAATCAGCAAAATGGGTTGGTCTGAGTCCTGTTATCTGCTGGATTTCCCGAATCCGTTCTTTATTTTGTTTAATCTTCATAATTTACTTTTTGTCCTTAGTAACCGATGACTAACGACTAATGACTCTTGCTGAAACCAAAAAATCAATAAAGTAGACTGAAAGCCTGACTAGAATTATTTTTCGGTCTTCTTCTTACTTCTGCCCTCTGCCTTCCCCATCAGGGGCTAATGACTAACTAACAGCCGTATAATTTTTCACCCGTTTGTTTTGCTCAACTCCTAAAATTTTGGCTAACCAAGGTGGAGGAGAGGTTATGATCGCTTTTTGTAAGTCTGCTAGTATTTCTCTTGCCGCACCTCCTTGTTCTACTTTCATGGGGTAAATATAAGCCTGGATGACTTTGGCAGCAGCCGGACCACCGATGGAAACAATATAGAGAACGGGACAATCTTTAATTAAATTCACACGATATCTATTTTTATCTTCACTAAGATCTGCTTCCAATGCCGAGCGAACATCGATTAATCTAATTTCATCTGCTGATAGCTGATAAATTAAGTAGCGATGACAAGAACCAAAATGTCCGTCTAATTGTTCTCCCGTATTGGAAGCGACGGCAATTCTAATGGAGTTGGGCATATCTCCCTCTTGATATGGCTCGATAGGTAATTCCTGTTTGCAATAACCTTTTTCGCCCCAGAGGATGCGTACTGCTTCTTTAAAGGCTGCTATATCGCTATTATCAGCATCTTCGCCTTCCCATTCACTATCAACTTCGTAAATATTGCCAAAGGATCTTTTTAGTTGAGTGACTGTGATATTACTAAGGGATTCTTCTGTAATCTCATAGTCGAGATGGGTTTGCAAAGCCCCGATTAAATCCTTGACAGATATATCGGGTAATACCTTAGCTGCTAAGGCAATTCTCAGAGCGACTTCATTAGAAATGGGTTGTTGACTCATGATTTTCTCCATAAATTATTATTAGTCATTGGCGAGCGGCCCCGCGTCGCCGTTATCCGAAGGTGTATCCTTTAGGGCAGACGTTTATCCAGAGCACCGATCTGTTTACCCAGCTCGCGCGTTCCCTTGCCCAGAACACGGAGCTGGGCAAGGGAACGCGCGAGCTGGTCGTTAGTAATTGGTTTTCATACGAAGGACGAATAACAAATGACTAACGACTAAAGTTGCTTAACTTCAGATACCAATTTGGATATAACATCCTGCGCGCTACCAAAAAGCATCGTGGTTTTATCTTTATAAAATAGTTCGTTATCTACGCCTGCAAATCCCGTTCTCATGCTGCGCTTAATGACGATCGCTTGTTGTGCCTTGTCGACATCGAGAATCGGCATCCCGTAGATTGGGCTGCTACTATCGTTACGAGCGGCAGGATTGACAACATCATTGGCTCCAATAACCAGAGCTACATCAATGTGATCGAATTCGGAATTAATATCGTCCATATCGTATAGGCGATCATAGGGAACGTTAGCTTCGGCAAGTAATACGTTCATATGTCCTGGCATTCTGCCCGCAACAGGATGAATGGCATATTTTACCTTGACTCCCATGTTTTCTAACTGAGAAGCTAATTCTCGAACGCCATGTTGTGCTTGAGCGACCGCCATACCGTAACCAGGAACAATTACCACAGAGCGAGCATAGCCTAACATCATCGCTCCTTCTTCACTATCGATAGAACGGTAGGTTTTATCAATCTGAGTCCCATCTGCACCACCAACAGCACTACTATCCCCACCAAAAGCACCAAATAGCACATTAGTAAGGGGTCGATTCATCGCTTTACACATAATTTGGGTCAAAATTAACCCCGAAGCTCCAACTAATGCCCCTGCGACGATTAGCATGTTGTTATATAAGATAAAACCTACAGCACTCGCAGCTAAACCCGAAAAAGAGTTTAACAAGGAAATAACTACAGGCATATCCCCACCACCAATAGGTAGAACGAATAAAGCACCGAAAATTAAAGATATAACGGTTAGAGTAAGAAAAATTGCGAGATTTTCTGGTTGGATTAATAAGTAAACGCTGCCAGCTAAGAAGCTCGCCAATAACAAAGCATTGAAAGGTTGTTGAAAGGGAAAAGTCACGGGAGAACCAGAAACTAAGCCCTGTAGTTTAGCAAAGGCTAGTAAACTACCTGTGAGAGTCACTCCACCGATTAAAACGCCTAAAATAGCAATAAATGTGGCATCTAAGGGAACAGTACCCTCAGTGTTAAGTATTCGCCAGAATTCACCCACGGCAACTAAAGCCGAGGCAGCACCACCAACTCCATTGAAAATACCCACCATCTGGGGCATATCGGTCATGGCTACTTTTTGTGCTGCGATCGCGCCGATTAAAGAGCCAGCAATGATACCGACCAAAATCAATTCATAATTGAGTACGGACTGATTTAATAAAGTTGCAATAATAGCAATTAACATGCCTCCTGCTGCCAGAAAATTACCCTGACGAGCGGTCGCTGGGGAACCTAATTTTTTTATTCCCAGAATAAACAAAGCCGCAGAAGTTAAATAAGCAAGTTCAATTCCTGTATTTAAATATGTATTCATTATGCCGTTTCCTTCTTCTTAAACATTTGCAGCATTCTGTCAGTTACTAAAAAACCACCTACGACATTCACCATCGCTAACGCGATCGCAATTAAACCCAAAATAGTCGTTAAATTCCATTCGGGTACTCCAGCAATTAGTAATGCGCCAACTACAGCAATTCCAGAGATCGCATTTGCGCCAGACATTAAGGGAGTATGCAATGTTGGAGGCACCTTATTAATTACCTCGAACCCCACAAATGATGCTAGAACGAAAACGACTAAGCCTGTAAGTAATCCTGCTTCCATAAAATTGACTCCTAAATATTTGTCCTTGGTCTTTCGTCTTCGTCCTTCGTTCTTAGTACCTAATGACCAAGAACCAATGACTAATGACTAATGACTAATAACGCTTCTTTAATTCTTTCATTGCGAATTTCTCCACCATGAGTAACGCAAGCACTACTAGTAATTTCATCTTCAAAATTTAGCTGTAGCTGACCATCCTTAGCTAAATATTGCACTAGATTTAAAAGATTTTTGGCATACATCTGGCTGGTATTAGTTGGTACCGTACCAGGTAAATTTGTCGGACTAATAATAGTGACACCTTGATAATTAATATCTTTTCCGGCTTCGCTACAGGCACAGTTACCACCGCTTTCTGATGCTAGATCGACAATTACCGATCCTGACTTCATTTGGGCTACTGTCTCTTCCGCAATTAATAGAGGTGCAGGTTTACCTGGTACTTGAGCCGTGGTTATGACAACATCAGCTTTAGCAATATAAGGACTTAACTCCCGACGGATCAGCTCTTGAGTGTCTCCAGAAATTTGTTGAGCGTATCCTCCTTCAGCTTCAGTGGGCTCTTCGAGGTTAATATTGATAAAATTGCCACCAACACTTTGAACTTGCTCTTTAACTGTCGGACGAATATCAAAAGCTTCTACTACCGCGCCCAATCTCCGAGCAGTCGCGATCGCCTGTAATCCTGCCACCCCCGCACCCAACACTAACACTTTAGCTGGAGGAATTGTTCCTGCTGCGGTAGTCATCATGGGGAAAATTCGCGGTAAACTAGCTGCTGCTAGCAACACCGATTTATAACCCGCAATGTTAGCTTGAGAAGATAGGGCATCCATAGTTTGGGCACGGGTAGTACGGGGAATTAATTCCATACTAAAGGCTGTAACTTGGCGCTGGGCAAGCTGCTGCGTTACAGTAGGCTCGCCCAAAGGATTGAGAAAACTAATCAGAGTTGCCCCTGGTCGGAGCCAATCAATTTCTGCCCAACCATCCCGCTTACCGGGAGGCTGAACTTTAAGCAAGATATCTGCTTCTGACCAAAGTAAAGTAGAATCAGCAATTATCTTCGCTCCTGCTGTTTCGTAGGCAGCATCATCATAACCTGCACCAACACCTGCACCTGCTTCTACCAAAACTTCAAAGCCTTGTTTGACTAGACGAGATACGGTATTAGGAACTTGGGCTACGCGAAGTTCTCCTAGCTCGTTTTCTTTAGCAACTGCTATTTTCATTTAGTTCTCCTAAATTATTTATTAGTCATTAGTCGTTGGTTATTTGCAAAGAACGAAGGATGAAAGACAAATGACAAATGACTATTTATTTGCTGTTGGGCTAGCTTAGGAAATTTATACCAGACGAGTACTTAAGGGTAAGTTTTTGGGATTCGGATTAAATTGGTTAAGGTTGTACTCAAATTATTGAAACCTAGACAAGACAAGTAATTTTATTTATGTCTGGTACAGGGTACAAGTATTTTTAACCTGAAGTGCGGGTATTTTGAGTAGGTACTGATACTACTGACGAACTAAAGATTGAACTGAGACAGCAATCATGGAGTGGTATGAAATTCTTGAATTTCAAAAGTCCCAACTTATCTTGGTTTCTTTTTCTGATAGCTCCCATAATTTGCGCGCCTCATCAGCGTTGAGCACGCTCGTCTCCAACTTGCACTCACCAACCGGCCCAACCATCTCAGCTCGGTTGGTCGGGCCATAATAGGCGACTTCTTTCAGGTTATCTTCTGTTGCGCACAGCACTTCAGGCCAAGCGCCCCGCTCTGCAGATTGAGCGAAAGGAGTAGCAAGCCGTAACAGGAATTTAATAATTCCGCCGGATTCTTCTTGGGCTAAAGTTGTCTTGGACATACCTGGGTGACATACATAAACCGAAATTGGAAGACCAGCCTTTTTCACCCGCTGTTCCAAATCATAGGCGAACATCATTTGTGCGAATTTACTGTGGCAATAGGTAACATGAGGGTTGTAATTCTTGTCAAAATTCATGTCGTCGAATTGGATGCGCTTCAACCCGCCTTTATGTCCATTGCTGCCGACGACCACAATGCGACCCTTGCTTTCGACAATCCGCTCAAAAAGCAAATTGGTCAGTAGAAAATGGCCATAATGGTTGGTGCCAAGCTGGCTTTCAAACCCGTCCTTGGTGAATTGCTGTGTCGCGACCTGGGCGATCGCTGCGTTGGAGATAAAGGCATCGATATGCGGGACTTCAGCATTCACAGAGGCTGCGGCTTCTCGCACCGAAGCTAGATCTGCCAAATCCATCTGGATGAAGCGTACATCGGCATCCGCGCCAATTTCCGATTGCAAGGTCTTGATAGCCTTTGCTGACTTTTCCGCATTACGGTTTAGCATCACAACGCATGCACCCTTGGTCAGAAAAATCTTGCTGGCCTCATATCCAGCACCGGCATTCGCACCGGTGATGACAAATGTTTTGCCGTTAAGATTTCCTAGGCGTTTCGGTGTCCAACCCTCAGATCCAAACACATTTTCTTTTGTCATGACCATTTTTTATTTCCTGGTTTTGGGGCAAAAAGTAAACTACACTATTTACTTTAACTCCAATCTCCCAAAAAGTAAACAATAAATTTTACTTTTTTTTATTTATTAAGGCAAGAAACAACGTGAAACTCACTGAACGAAAAAGAGAGAGCATTATTGAGGCGGCGATTAAGGAATTCCGAGAACAGGGATTTCTGGGCGCAAAAACCACCCGAATTGCAAAGCTTGCAGGAGTATCAAGCCGCACTCTATATAATCACTTTGAGACAAAAGAGGCTCTGTTTGACGTTGTTTCCGAAATTATGCTGGAACGAAGCAATGTCATGTCACCGGTATCATACGACCCGTCTCGTGGATTGGAAGAACAACTAATTGATGCATTAGAAAAATATATCGGAGTCATTACCACGAGCGATTCTATTGGGTTGCAACGTATTGTGATTTCCGAGTTCCTGCGTGATTTAGATCGTTCTCGTACGTTTTTTTCGAAAGCTGCTTCGCATGATTATCCTGTGACAAAGCTCATTAGTGAGGCCATGGATTCGGGCGTTATTAGGAAGGCCGACCCCAAGTATGCTGCCAATCAACTGCTTGGTTTGACCAAAAGCTTTTTCTTTTGGCCGGAATTCTTGCTAGGCGAGAAGCCGAAAGCGGATGGCATCATGCAAGACTGTGTTGCGATGTTTCTGTCGCACTACAAGATCCCGTGAATCGATCAGAAACGTAAGCAGTCCTAAGGGTTTGAGTAGTTACTGATACTGCTCATAAAAAGCAATATCACACCAGACATCTATTGATTAAGTTATGTAGCAATCACGCAGTGCCAGGCTCCGCCTGATCACACTATACTCAAACCTCAATTTTGCCTGATGTGAATTAGTTTCGTTTTTGTTCTACTGGAACATCAACTTTGATAGACTACCATCCCAGTTCAATCCATAAATTATTTATAATGCGACTTTTTCTGGAGCATCTTCTTCTGCATGATACATTGCAGCATCAGTACGACAACCACGATAGGCTAGGATGTAAAGCTCTTTTAGATCATTAATTAAGGGATAGCGGGGATTAGACCCAGTACATTGATCGTCAAAAGCCTGTTCAGCTAACTCTTCGATTTGTTCATAGAACTCTTTTTCTGCCCCTGGTAAAGCTTCTTTAATGGTTAAAGGAATATCGATCTCCGATTTGAGATGATCGATCGCCTCAATTAATTTCTCTACTTTTTCATCAGCAGTATTGCCACCTAAATGTAAATAGTCGGCAATTTCGGCATAACGTTCCTTGGCATGGGGATATTCATATTGGGGAAATATTGCTTGTTTAAACGGTGCATCGGTGGCATTGTAACGAATCACATGGTTGATCATTAAGGCATTGGCTAAACCGTGAGGCACATGGAAAGTGGAGCCTAATTTATGAGCCATAGAGTGACAGATGCCCAAGAAAGCATTAGCAAATGCCATCCCCGCAATCGTTGCCGCATAATGGACTTTTTCTCTGGCTTCGGGATCTTTTGCTCCCAGTTTATAAGCGCGAGGCAAATATTTAATCAGTAAGGCGATCGCCTCTAATGCCAGTCCATTAGTAAATTCTGTTGCCAAAACCGAGACATAGGCTTCTAAGGCATGGGTTAAAGCATCGATCCCACCGAAAGCTGTGAGGGATTTCGGCATATGGAGCACTAATTCGGGATCGACAATCGCCATATTAGGAGTCAGAGCATAATCGGCGAGGGGATATTTAATTCCTGTGCGATCATCTGTTACTACGGCAAAGGGAGTAACTTCTGAACCAGTACCAGAGGTGGTAGGAATTGCCACCATTTGAGCTTTGTTGCCCAAAGTTGGTAACTCATAGACTCTTTTGCGGATATCCATAAAGCGCATCGCGATGCCTTCAAACTCGATTTCGGGATGTTCGTACATCAACCAGATTACTTTGGCTGCATCCATAGGCGAACCACCACCAAAGGCGATGAGCACATCGGGAGCAAAACTATTGACTCTGGCGAGTCCCATTTCAACAGTCGATAGGTTGGGATCGGGTTGAACATCGTAAAAAACTTGATATTCGATATTTATTTCCTCTAAAACATCGGTCACTTCCTTAAGCATTCCCATATCAAAGAGGGGCTTGTCCGTAATTATAAAGGCTCGCTTTTTCCCGACTAAATCTCTTAAGGCGACAGGTAGGCAACCATATTTAAAATATACTTTGGGAGGAACACGGAACCAGAGCATATTTTCCCGTCGCTCAGATACGGTTTTAATGTTTAAAAGATGGGAAACGCTAACGTTTTCACTAACTGAGTTACCACCCCAAGTACCGCAACCTAAAGTTAAAGAAGGATCTAGCTTAAAGTTATACAAATCGCCAATTGCCCCTTGGGAAGAAGGCGTATTAATTAACACTCGACCAGTAGAAACATGGGAATCGAAATAGTCAATGCGATCGTGATTATTAGGGGCAGTATACAACACCGAAGTATGACCTCGTCCGCCCAATAAAATCAAAGCTTCTGCTTTTTCTGTAGCTGCGGTAAAATCAGCCGCCCGATACATTGCTAAGACGGGGGATAATTTTTCAATCGAAAAGGGTTCTTGAATTCCTACTCCTTCGATTTCTCCAATTAGAACCTTACTGCCTTCGGGGACATTTATTCCTGCTAATTCGGCAATTGTCGCTACCGATTGACCGACGATCGCCGCGTTGATATGTCCGTCTTTAACTAGAATATTACTTACTCTAGACTGTTCTTCTGACGTCAAAAAATATGCCCCCCGCAGCGCAAATTCTTCCTTTACGCGATCGTAGATTTCATCCACTACAATAACGGATTGTTCCGATGCGCAAATCATGCCATTGTCAAAGGTTTTACTCAATAAAATCGAGCTTACAGCCAATTTTATTTCAGCAGTCTCGTCGATAACAGCAGGAGTATTCCCCGCGCCGACACCTAAAGATGGTTTACCAGAAGAATAGGCAGCCTTGACCATGCCAGGACCACCAGTAGCCAAGATTAAATTCATACTGGGATGCTGCATTAAGGCTTTGGAAAGTTCTACTGATGGTTCGTCAATCCAGCCGATGATATCTTCTGGCGCGCCTGCAGCAACGGCGGCGTCAAGAACTGTTTTTGCTGCTGCAATCGTACATTGTTTAGCTCTGGGATGAGGAGAAAAAATAATGGCATTACGGGTTTTTAAAGCAATTAAAGCTTTAAAAATTGCTGTGGCAGTGGGATTAGTTGTGGGTACGATCCCGGCCAAAATTCCTACTGGTTCGGCGATTTTTTGGATACCGTAATGGGGATCGGACTCGATTACCCCACAGGTAGGTTCTTGTTTATATTTGTTGTAGATAAATTCTGAAGCAAAATGATTTTTAATCACCTTATCTTCGACGATCCCCATGCCTGTTTCACTAACAGCTAATTTAGCTAGAGGAATGCGTTTTTCGTTGGCTGCTAATGCTGCTTGTTTGAAAATTTCATCTACTTGTTGTTGAGTAAAACTTGCATATTTACTTTGAGCAGCTTTGACTCTTTGGATTAGGATATTGAGTTCTTCGTGGTTTGTAACTTTCATGCTAATTATTAATTGCTAGTTGTTAGTATTTAACTGATAACTGAAATACTGTATTCTTGAAAAATCTCTTTAGCTATCGCTACTAATTTTGGAGATGCTGGTAGTGTATCTTTAAGTTGGTAATCATAACCTAGTTGTTCCCATTTATATTCTCCCATTTTATGAAAGGGTAAAATTTCTACACGTTCAACATTTTTTAACTCTGCAATGAATTGAGCTAAACCTTTAATATTATGGAGCGGATCGGTAAGATTAGGAACCAGAACAAATCTAATCCAAGTTGGTTTATTAATGTCATTTAAATAGTGAGCAAAATTTAGTGTTGGTTCTAAAGAAACTCTGGTAACTTGATAATAAATTTTAGGGTCGAATGACTTGATATCTAACAAAACTAAATTTACATAATTCAAGATTGATTTAGCTAGCTCTAATTGTACATACCCTGAAGTATCCAAAGCAGTATGAATTCCTAACTTTTGACAACGGCGAAAAATTTCTGTAACAAACTCTAGTTGCATCAAAGGTTCGCCGCCAGTTACAGTTACGCCTCCTCCAGAAAACTTAATATAAGAACGATATTTTTGAAGATCTGCTATTAATTCATCAACTGTGATATCAATGCCTCCATCGGGATAGCGACAGTCAGGGTTATGGCAGTAGAGACATCTGAGGGGACATCCCTGGGTAAAAATTACATAACGAATGCCAGGACCATCGACCGTTCCACAAGTTTCAATTGAATGAATTCTCCCTTTAGGATTAGATTGAAGAATTTTTGTTATCATAGCCGAATGATATTTAGGATGATGTGATCTATGGATATTTTCTAGTCAAGTGAGGTACATTTTATGATGCAGGTATTAGCTATTTGACAAGGTTTGTTTTTTTGTTAAGATTAGTGCCTTACAACTAGGATAATTCTGGTATCAATCACATAATTAAAATGTTATATGTACAAAATTCAGCTTGATTTTTCTTGAATATCTGCTTATCAGTAGAGATTGCTTACTCTAATTCAAATTCCTGACTCGATCATAAAAAATTATTGATACAATTAAGCATATTTTTAAGGTTTTCTTAATAAAAAAACTAAGTAGTTTTATAGTTTTTCTTTCTGATACTAATAAGTTCTTATGATGATCAATATCTCTTCGCTGTTTAAGATATTAATCATGGTAATTAATAATAATGGTTTGATTTTTCTGTTGTTGTTTATACAGTTTTTGTAGAAAAATTTTTTCTAGTAAAATAATGTTTATGGTTTACTGTTCTGCTTGTTGCTTTGCTCTTTGTTGATAGTTGTCATGAAATGCCAATAAACAAAAATCTAAACTAAAGATATCACCGAGAAAATTGCGGTAAGCTTTTTAAAAGCAACTGAACATGAAATAAGTAAACAATATTATAATTTGTCTCAAAAGCATAAGCTTCACGACTATTATAATAATTATTAAATTTCTGGGAAAATGAACTTAGTAAATAAAAGCGATACTTTAAAGTTATTTGGCTTACCTGCCGAACGAGGACGATGGTTGCTCATTGCCCTGGGCATTATTCTGTTACTTTGTTTGGGAACAGTTTACTCTTGGAGTATTTTTAGAAAACCTCTAGAAATATTACTAGATATTGGTGCCACTGAAAGTCTCTTTCCCTATACTTTTGTCCTGCTATTTTATTCGGCTCTTATGCCAGTTACAGGATTTTACCTTGATCGCCTGGGAACTCGCCGAGTGACGATTATTGGCGGGACAATTTTGGGAATTGGTTATCTGCTTTCGAGTATTGCTACCAATATTACCGTCTTAACTTTTACCTACGGAGTATTAGTGGGAACGGGAATTGGCATAGTTTATGGAGTTCCTATGGTGATTGCTGCTCGTTGGTTTCCCGACCGCAAAGGATTGGCTGTCGGCTTAACGATTATTGGCTTCGGACTATCTCCGGTGATCACAGCTCCTTTGGCTAAACTATTGATTGATGCCTATGGAGTGCAGCAAACTTTCTTGCTTTTGGGGCTCGCCTTTACCGCCATTATTCTCGCGATCGCAACTAAGCTGAAACTACCGCCACCAGGTTGGCAACCCAAAGGTTGGCAGAATAGCTCTCCAAATGAAGTTAGTAATCAGTTTCGTCAATCGCCCCTCTGGCGAAAACGCTCTTTTTATGGCTTGTGGTTTTGCTACGCGATCGGCACTTTGGTTGGTTTGAGTGCGATCGGGATTTCTAGTCCTGTAGCTCAAGAAATTATTAAAATGAATCCTACTCTAGCTGCCAGTAGTGTTTCTCTATTTGCCCTGTTTAATGGATTGAGTCGCCCCTTATTTGGCTGGTTGGCAGATCGGCTACAACCTCGCTATGTTGCAGTTGCCTCCTATACTCTGATTCTGATTGCCACAATTTTGATGATGAACGCCCAGGAAGGAAAGATTGGACTTTATTTAACTGCCTTCTGTATCTTTTGGTTCTGTTTGGGAGGTTGGCTTGCTCTGGCTCCTACAGCAACTTTGACTTTGTTTAACCCCGAAAATTACGCTCAAAATTATGGTATTGTTTTTACCGCCTATGGAGTAGGTGCTTTACTGGGAACTCTGATTGCAGGACGCATTCGAGATATTTTTGGTTCCTACACCTATGCCTTTTATCCGATGGCATTTCTGGCAGTAATCGGGATATTTATTGCGATTGCAACATTAAAACGGGAGCCTGTTGTAGGGCAGTAGAGAGCAGAGGGAGCAAGGGGAGCAGAGGGAGCAGGGGGAGATTTTTTCCAAGATTTATTTCTCACAATAGAGTTGATGCTCTACTGTTTGCGATCGCTTGAAGAAAACCAATTAGAGGAAGTTGAGCAATGTCCTACTTCCTCTGGAAATCAGCAAAAACCAAAAAGGGAACTTAAGCCTTTTGCCCTTATCCTAAAGGACTACCTTCGGGGCGTGCGAAGCGGTATCCTTTAGGACTGCCTTCAGGAGCGAAGCGACGTTAGGGACTTGCGCTTAAATAGTTTACCAATCACTCGGTTGAAGCCTGACAATAGAAGCTGTAAAAGTGGGATTTTATTTTTACGCAAGTCCCTTAACCTAAACTTTCTCGTGGAAGGTACGACTAATAACGTCTAGCTGTTGTTCGCGGGTCAGTTTGATAAAGTTGACCGCATAGCCAGATACGCGAATGGTTAATTGGGGATAGAGTTCAGGATGATCCATCGCATCAAGTAAGGTTTCGCGATTGAGTACATTGATATTGATATGATGTCCTGTATTGTGAAAATAACCATCAAGCATTCCTGCTAGGTTATTTATTTTATCGGCTTCAGTTTTCCCTAGAGCTTCAGGCACGATCGAGAAAGTGTAGGAAATACCATCTTGAGCATGTTCATAGGGCAGTTTGGCAACAGATTCTAAAGCAGCGATCGCACCTTTAGTGTCCCGCCCGTGCATGGGATTGGCACCAGGGGCAAAGGGTTGTCCTGCTTTACGTCCATCGGGGGTATTCCCAGTTTTCTTACCGTAAACTACGTTAGAAGTAATAGTCAAAATTGATTGAGTAGGCACGGCACCACGATAGGTTTTATGTTGGCGAACCTTGTTCATAAAGTCTTCCACAACCTGGGCTGTAATGTGGTCAACGCGATCGTCATTATTGCCAAATTGAGGATAATTGCCTTCAATTTCGTAATCTACCGCTAAACCGTCCTCATTGCGGATAACTTTGACTTGGGCATATTTAATTGCTGAGAGGGCATCCCCCACCACTGATAAACCCGCTACTCCACAGGCCATAGTGCGATAAACATCGCGATCGTGTAAAGCCATTTCCAGCCTTTCATAGCAATATTTATCATGCATATAATGGATCACGTTGAGGGTATTGACATAGAGTTTGGCCAACCAGCCCATCATCAGCTCGAATCTAGCTGTTACTTCTTCATAATCTAGATATTCAGAAGTTATCGGGGCAAACATGGGGGCAATCTGTGCTCCAGATTTTTCATCTTTACCGCCGTTGATGGCATAGAGTAAAGCTTTAGCTAAATTGACCCTCGCACCAAAAAATTGCATCTGTTTGCCGATGCGCATTCCTGATACGCAGCAAGCGATGCCATAATCATCACCGTAGTAGCTGCGCATCAAATCATCATTTTCATACTGAATCGAACTAGTATCAGCAGAAACTTTGGCACAGAAACCCTTAAAGCCTGAGGGTAATTTTTCCGACCAGAGTACGGTTAGATTAGGTTCGGGAGCAGGTCCCAAATTGTATAAAGTATGGAGGAAGCGGAAACTATTTTTAGTTACTAAGGTTCTGCCATCTTCTCCCATACCGCCGATAGATTCGGTTACCCATGTGGGATCGCCAGAGAATAACTCATTATAGGCAGGATGACGGAGGAAACGCACCATCCGAAGTTTCATCACAAAATGGTCGATTAGTTCCTGAATTTCTGCTTCGGTAACATCGCCATTATCTAAATCCCTTTGGCAATAAATATCGAGGAAGGTGGAGACACGTCCTAAGGACATTGCTGCGCCATTTTGTTCTTTAACAGCCCCTAAATAGCCAAAATAAGTCCATTGCACAGCTTCTTTCGCATTAGCTGCTGGTTGAGAAATATCACAGCCATAACTCGCAGCCATTTGGTTGAGTTCTTTGAGGGCACCTATTTGTTCGGAAATTTCTTCCCGAAGGCGAATTATCTCTTCATCGATAGTATCTAGTTCTAAAGAGATTAACTGTGATTGCTTGTCTTCAATCAGGCGATCAATTCCATATAAAGCTACTCGTCGATAATCGCCAATAATTCTTCCCCTACCATAAGCATCGGGCAAACCAGTGATAATTCCTGAATGTCTTGCGAGTCTCATTTCACGGGTATAGGCATCGAAGACACCATCATTGTGAGTCTTGCGGTATTTGGTAAAAATTTCTCTAGTTTGCTCGTCTAACTCATAACCGTACGCTTCAAGAGAACTTTTAACGACCCGAATACCACCAAAAGGCATAATGGCACGTTTTAGAGGCTTATCAGTTTGCAAACCGACAATTTTTTCTAAATCCCGATCAATATAGCCAGGAGCATGAGCGGTAATAGAGGAGGAGACTTTGGTATCCGTATCTAAAATACCTTGTTCCTGTTCTACTGCCATTAAGTCTTTAACTTTTTCCCAAAGTTTATGGGTAACTTCTGTTTTGCTAGCTAGAAAAGAGCTGTCTCCTTGATAGGGATTATAGTTTAGCTGGATAAAGTCGCGAAGATTTATTTGCTCGGTCCATTTTCCTGACACAAAACCTTTCCACTGTTGAAACATTAGGTATACCTCCTAATACTTTTGTTCGCACCCGATTATCAATTATTACTAGGGATTTAACGCTTGTTTAAGCGGATAAATGAGTTGAAATACTTAAAAATCAAAGAAGATTTTAGATTCTAATTTTATTTTTAAAAATCAGAATTTTTGAGTACATTTGAGTACAATTTTGACGTACTTAATTGAACAAAAAATTTTAATTACATTTAAGTACAATTTTGGCGTTTAATGAATTTAATCAATGATAGGTATTAGAAAATTTCTATCGTAGTAAACCATGATAAACAGTGACTCTACCTGTAGTTTTATCGGTTGTACTTAATCCTGAATAAACTGGATAATGACCTTATTAGTATTATATCCTAGAAAATAGAATAATATTTTTTTGTATATCAAATAACCAATCATTATTCGCAAATATTAAATAAAAATTAAAAGCAAAATCTAAAACATTTTGAAAAATATTTTTTACTTACAATTAAGTTTAGACAAGTGTAAAAAGTTGAGTATTATCTTCACTAAACTCTCAAACAAGTTTTATGAATCTCTCTATGAATTTGGCTATTGCAACAGCCCAGGATATTGCCCATTCTCGACGGCGACCTCTAGATGTTTTTTTCTCCCCTAGGACTGTAGCTGTGATTGGTGCGACTGACCGTCCTGGTAGTGTAGGCAGAACTTTACTCTGGAATCTAATCAGTAGTCCTTTTGGTGGTACAGTATTTCCCGTCAATCCTAAACGTAATAACGTTCTCGGAATCAAAGCTTATCAAGATATCACCACTATCCCAGAACGGGTTGATTTAGCAGTAATTGCCACCCCAGCCCCCTCAGTACCTAAGCTAATTGAGCAATGTGCGGCTGCTAAAGTTAAAGGAATAATTATTCTCTCGGCAGGATTTAAAGAAATTGGCACAGTAGGTCTGGAATTAGAAAAGCAAATCTTAACCACAGCTCGCCGTAACCAAATAAGGATCATTGGACCTAACTGCCTAGGACTAATGAGTCCTCACCATGGTTTAAATGCAACCTTTGCCGGTGCTATGACGCGCCCTGGGAATGTAGGCTTTATTAGTCAGAGTGGGGCATTATGTACGGCGATTTTAGACTGGAGTTTTCAAGAAAATGTCGGTTTTAGTGCTTTTGTCTCTATTGGTTCGATGCTAGATATCAGTTGGGGCGATTTAATTTATCATCTGGGTGATGATCCTACTACTAAGAGTATTGCCATTTACATGGAGTCGATTGGGAATGCTCGTTCTTTTCTTTCGGCAGCAAGAGAAGTGGCTCTATCAAAACCAATTATTGTGATTAAAGGAGGTCGAACAGGGGCAGCAGCTAAGGCAGCAGCTTCTCATACGGGAACTTTAGCCGGCAGCGATGAGGTTTTAGATGCTGCTTTTCGTCGTTGTGGAGTATTGCGAGTGGATACTATTGAAGACCTCTTTAATATGACAGAATTACTAGCCAAACAACCTCGTCCCAAGGGCAAAAGGCTAACTATTTTGACAAATGCTGGTGGTCCAGGAGTTTTGGCAACCGATTCTCTAGTAAAAGAACAAGGAACATTAGCTCAACTATCCCCAGAAACTATTGCCCAGTTGGATCTAGTTCTACCAAATCACTGGAGTCGCGATAATCCCATAGATATCTTAGGTGATGCTACAGCAGAACGTTATACCCAAGCTTTAAAGATCTTAGCAGCGGATCAAAATAGTGATGGTTTATTGGTTATCCTGACCCCTCAGGCGATGACTGATGCTACGAAAATAGCATTTCAATTACAAGAAGTGGCCAAAGAACTAAAGAATAAACCTTTACTAGCTAGCTGGATGGGAGGAGAAAAAGTTGCCGATGGAGAGACTATTCTCAACCGGGCTGGAATCTATACTATTCTCTATCCCGATACCGCCGCCCATCTATTTAACTTGATGTGGAACTATAGCTATAATCTTAAAGGTTTATATGAAACTCCTGTGCTAGCAGAAGAGGAAGATCGCAAGATTTGTCGGAAAACCGCTACAAACATTATAGATGGAGCAAGAAAAACAGGACGCAGTCTCCTCACAGAATACGAATCCAAAAGGTTATTAACTGCTTATGGCATCCCGACAGTTGCTACTGAGATCGCTACTAGCCAAGAACAAGCAGTAGCAATTGCTTCAGAAATTGGTTATCCCGTCGTTCTTAAACTTCATTCTGAAAACATAACTCACAAAACTGAGGTAGGGGGAGTATACCTGAATTTAAATGATGCTGATGCGGTGAGTAATGCCTATGATTCTATTAAAAACTCTGTGGATAATCTTTCGCCATCTTCTTTTATAGGTGTTACAGTACAGCCAATGGTAACAATCGATGGCTACGAACTAATTATTGGCAGCAGTATCGACGAACAATTTGGCCCAGTTTTATTATTTGGCACAGGTGGGCAATTAGTAGAAGTCTTTAAGGATCGTGCCCTGGCACTACCACCGCTAAATACAACCCTGGCTAAGAGGATGATGAAACAAACTCGCATCTATGAAGCTCTCAAAGGAGTTAGGGGAAGACAAGCTGTAGATTTAACAGATTTAGCGAAGTTGATGGTGCGTTTTAGCCAACTAGTGGTCGAAAATCCTTGGATTAAAGAAATCGATATCAATCCCCTACTCGCATCAAGCGACTCCCTGTTAGCACTAGATGCTCGGGTGTTGCTTCATGATCGTAAGGAGCTTGAAGTCACAGGAAATAAACTTCCCCGTTTAGCTATCCGACCCTATCCTAGCCAATACATAAAACCTTGGACTTTAAGAGATGACAAACAAGTAACTATCCGCCCGATCCGCCCTGAAGACGAACCACTGATTGTCGATTTTCACCAGACGGTCTCGGAAGAAAGTATTTATTTAAGGTATTTTCACTTAATAAAGTTACAAACCAGAATTTCCCATGAAAGGTTAACACGGATCTGCTTTATCGATTATGAACGGGAGTTGGCTCTAGTTGCTGAATACCTAGATCCTAGGACCCAAAAGCGAGAAATCCTTGGGGTAGGTCGTTTAAGTAAAATCCATGGCGCGAATGAAGCGGAATTTGGCATGTTAGTTAGCGATCGCCATCAAGGCGTGGGACTGGGTACAGAATTGCTGTATTCTTTGATTGATATTGGTCGCCAAGAAAAATTAAGCTGCATTACTGCGGAAATTCTGCCTGAAAATCGCACCATGCAGCATTTGTGTCGGAAATTGGGTTTTATTCTCGAAAGCGATATGAATATTGTTCGGGCTTATTACGAACTCAGTTGTTAGTGATTGGTTATGGATTATTATATGGGGTCTCACTCCTCAATTGTTCTTGAGTATTACCTTTGGTTAAGGCATCTAACGCCCCAAAGGTTTCGTCCTATCATAGGAGTTTAAGACAGATTACCCAAGGATTTGCGATCGCAAACCCTTATTTTTGTACTCCAGATGTCAGCATTACTCCGCGATAAAACTTTTTTGAAAATCCTCAATTTTTGAAACTTATTGGCATAGTTGAAAGATTTGTTTTGCTTATCTTAGATAATATTTTTTTATATCAAATTTATCAAAATATTTTGTTAACTTATAAATAGCCAACGGATTCTGGCAGTAAAGATATTACTCCTTACTGTATGTAGAAAATCGTAGAATTTAAGCTCAAAGCTCCTGGCAACATTGATTTCATTAACAAAAATTTCCCCTATGAAACGAGGAGAAACAGATTTATGGTTACATTGACGGATACCCAACCAAAAACTCAATCTAGACTTACTCTACAAACTGTGGAAATTGCTCCAAAAACCCTCGCTATTCGTTGCTTGGATTGGGATCGAGATCGCTTTGATATTGAATTTGGCTTACAAAACGGCACAACCTACAATTCTTTTCTTATTCAAGGTGAAAAACTGGCTTTAGTTGATACCTCTCACATCAAGTTTCGTCAGCTTTATCTCGATTTATTGACAGGCTTAATCGAGCCGACTCAACTTGATTATTTAATTATTAGCCATACCGAACCCGATCATAGTGGTTTAGTAAAAGATATCTTGGCATTGGCACCCCAAGTAACAGTAGTCGGGTCAAAGGTGGCGATTAAGTTTTTAGCCGATATGGTACATCGACCTTTTGAGCATCTGATTGTTAAAAATGGCGATCACCTAGATCTGGGACATGGACATCAATTGGAGTTTGTTGCAGCTCCCAATTTACATTGGCCCGATACGATTTTTACTTACGATTACCACACTAAAGTTCTTTATACTTGCGATGCCTTTGGGATGCATTATTGCGACGATCCGACTTTTGATGAGGATTTATCCTTAATCGAAGCAGACTTTGAATATTATTACGATTGTCTGATGAAACCTCATGCTCGTTCGGTGATGGCAGCTATTAAACGGCTTACCAAACTAGAACTGGAAACTATCGCTACAGGTCATGGTCCTTTATTGAAATACCATCATGCCGAGTTAGTAAATCGCTATCAGCAATGGAGTCAGGCACAAACTAAAACTGAGACTTTAGTGGCGCTATTGTATGCTGAAGATTATGGTTATAGTGACGATTTAGCCAGAACGATTGCCCAGGGAATTACAAAAACAGGAGTGACTGTAGAATTGGTCAACTTAAAAGATACCGAACCTCAATTTGTTAGAGAATTGGTCTCACAAGCCGCAGGTATTGTCATCGGGATGCCTTCTCAATCCAACTCCGAAGCTAATACAATTATCAATACAATTTTGGCCGCAGCTAGTGGCAAACAATCCATTGGCTTATTTGAATCTGGTGGCGGAGAAGATGAACCAATTTATCCTTTGCGGAATAAATTTCAGGAAATCGGCTTAAGCGAAGCTTTTGCGCCAATTTTAGTTAAAGAATCTCCTAATCAAGCTCTGATGCAAGTTTGTGATGAAGCGGGAACGGATTTAGGACAGTGGTTAACTCGCGATCGCACGGTCAAACAAATTAAAACATTAGATAACAGTTTAGAAAAAGCCTTAGGTAAAATTAGCAACGGCTTATATGTGATCACTGCCACTAAAGGTGAGATTTCCAGTGCCATGGTTGCCTCTTGGGTAACCCAAGCCAGTTTGACTCCCTTGGGAATTGCGATCGCAGTAGCTAAAGATCGGGCAATGGAATCTTTGCTCCAGATAGGCGATCGTTTTGTGTTGAATGTCTTAGAAGAAGGTAATTATCAGCATATAATTAGGCATTTTCTCAAAAGGTTTCCTCCTGGTGCAGATCGATTTGAAGGTATTAAAACTGTACCAGCGAGTAATGGTTCGCCCATTATTGCCGAGTCTCTAGCCTATATCGAATGCGAAGTTACCAGTCGTCTCGAATGTAGCGATCACTGGATTGTTTATAGTACGGCTCAAACTGGCAGAGTAGCCAAATTAGATGTGTTAACTGCGGTTCACCATCGCAAAGTGGGAAACCATTATTAAGTAATTAGTTGTTCATAATTTATCTTTGCTAAAAATCATGGTACAAACACCTATTAAACCAAACCTTACCCAAAAAAGAGACGTTCAAATAGCTAAAATTGCCCCTAATACTCAGGTATTGCGATCGCGTACTTGGGAGAGATTAAAGTTTGAAGTGGAATATTCTCGTCAAAAAGGCACGACTTCCAATTCCTATCTGATTCAAGCAGATAAAATGGCATTGATCGATCCGCCAGGACAGTCTTTTACGCAAATTTATATCGAAGCTTTAGACCAGCATATCGATTGGCAAAAGTTAGATTATATTATCTTGCAACATGTCAATCCCAATCGCTTGGAAACAGTGCAAATTTTAGTGGGAAAAGCATCCAAAGCCACAATAATTTGTTCTAAGCCCGCAGTTAAAGCCCTGACAGCTGCTTTGATTTTTCCTGAATTGATAGCGAGGATTAAAGTAGTTAGAGACAATGATATTTTAGATCTAGGACAAGGGCATCGATTACAGTTTATTAGCGCAACGACTCCTCGTTGGGTCGATGGATTATGTACCTATGATCCTCAAAGCAAAATCCTCTATACTGATAAATTTTTTGGGGCGCATTTGTGCGATGAACCAATATTTGATAGCAATTGGAAACAATTAGATTTAGACCGCCGTTTCTATTTTGACTGTCTTCATGCTAGTCAAACCAAACAGTTAGAAACTGCTTTAGCCAAATTTGCCCCTTTAGCTACTAAGATATATGCCCCTGCCCACGGTCCTTTGGTTAAATATAGTCTCAGTCGTTTTAGCTATGATTATCAGCAATGGTCTCAACAACAAACCAGTCAAGAATTTAAAGTAGTTCTGCTTTATGCTTCTGCCTACGGTAACACTGCAACTCTAGCGAGTGCGATCGCTCATGGATTAGTTCAGTCAGGAGTAGATGTCGAGTCGATTAATTGTGAATTAGCCGAGCCTGAAGAGATTGCCAGCGCCATTAAAGTCTGTGATGGTTTTATCATTGGCTCGCCTACATTAGCTGGTCATGCGCCGACTCAAATTCAAACTGCATTAGGAATCGTGTTGGCTAACGCAGCAAAAACCAAATTAACTGGGGTCTTTGGTTCCTATGGTTGGAGTGGAGAAGCGATCGCTTTATTGGAAAATAAACTAAGAGATGCCCACTATAGCTTTGGCTTTGAATCAATTCGTGTGCGTTTCAGTCCTAATGCTACTGTTTTAAAGCAATGTATCCAGGCAGGAGAAGAATTTGCCCAAAAATTGAAAAAAAATAAGAGATTCCGTATTCCCCGACAAGCCATTACCGAAACTCAAATTAATCGAACAGAACAAGCAGTTGGGAGAATTGTCGGTTCTCTCTGTGTCCTCACTACTTGCCAGGATAATCAGCATCGCGGTATCCTAACATCCTGGGTATCTCAGGCAACTTTTAATCCTCCTGGGGTCATGATTGCGATTTCTCAAGAACAAAATATAGATTTAATTAGTAATCTAGGGGATAAGTTTGTGCTGAATATCCTGAATGAAGGTGGTAATGTTAGAAGAAACTTTGCGACTTGCAGTAGTAATTGTTTTGATAATTTGAATACTAAAACTGCTACTAACGGTTGTCTAATAATTGAAGAGGCTTTGGCTTATCTAGAATGTACGGTCAAAAGCCATTTGCCATCAGGCGATCACACTTTGATTTATGCAGTGGTAGAGCAAGGTGAAGTTGCAGAAAGCGGAGGAATTACTGCAATTCAACATCGTAAGTCGGGAAGTCATTATTAGAAGACAGGAATAGGTTTAAACTTTCAACTAAAAGGTATTTTATCGCATTTTATTTGAGCTTACCTTGCCATCAGAACCACAGATGTTCGAGCTGCAACTGAGTAAAACTGATTCTCCACTAAAGGCGCTGTTGCCAATTCGCAGAAATCATCTGGTGTAGGTAAAGAAGTATCGATAATGCGGTACCAACTATGTCTTGGAAGTAAACTAGGTAACTCATAGGTTAAAGATTCCCAATAAGCATTAAACATAACATGCAGATATTCACCAAATTTAGGATGGGCTAAAGTAAAAGCTAAGTTGTGTGAATATTCACGATCGTTAGGCTGATTAAGCTCGACTCCATGCCAGACGATGTAAGGCTCTACACCTTTTGTTGTTGCTAATGCTTGTTCTAAACGAAAAACTTCTAATCCTTGAATCAAGGCGATCGCACTTTTAACAAAACGAAATAAACTTTGATTTTTCTGCGTCAAACTCCAATCAAACCAAGAAAGTTCATTATTTTGACAGTATGTATTATTATTTCCTTGCTGAGTCCTTCTGACCTCGTCTCCCATCAAGATCATTGGTGTGCCTTGAGACATCAGCAGCACGGTAAAAAAGTTTTTAATCTGCCTCAGTCTTAACTTTTCTATTTCTGGATCTTCTGTTGCCCCTTCTGCGCCACAATTCCAACTATAGTTATCGTTACTCCCATCACGATTATTTTCTCTATTGGCTTGATTATGTTTTTGGTTATAGGAAACCAAATCGTTGAGAGTAAAACCATCGTGACAAGTAACAAAATTAATACTGCGATTAATATCAGTATCGGAACGAAAGTAAATATCTGGGCTGGCTAAAATCCTCGCCTTCAAGGAATTTACCATCCCCAAATCTCCCTTGATAAAGCGACGGACATCATCACGAAATGGCCCATTCCACTCAGAGAACCAATCTCCTAAGTCCACAAAACGCCTTACCCCATAGAGTCCCGAAGCATCCCAAGGTTCAGCAATTAACTTAGTACCAGCCAATACGGGGTCAGATTCGATCGCCCATAGAATATTATTGGTAACAACGGAAGTATGCCATAAAGATGCTCCTGCAGCATCCCTCGCTAATACTGAAGCCAAGTCGAAACGAAAACCATCAATATGCATTTGACTTACCCAATAGCGTAGGCAATCAATAATAAAGCGACTAACTACAGGATGATTGGCTTTAAGACTATTACCGCAACCACTATAGTTATGGTAATTAGCCGCATCTTCTGACAAGATATAGTAGGACTGATTATCTAAACCTCGCCAAGAAATAGTTGGGCCTTCGTAATTGCCTTCAGCAGTATGGTTAAAGACTACATCTAAAATGACTTCAATTCCTGCTTGGTGTAAAGCTTTGACCAGATCGCGGAATTCATCTAAAACATCCAAAGGATTAGAACAAGAACCGTAGCTGTTATGGAGAGCGAAAAAGTTAATGGTACTGTAACCCCAATAATTTTTAAGCCCCTTGGGGGCATCATGGACATCGAAAAATTGAATAGGCAATAATTCTACTGCTGTAATTCCCAATTTTTGCAGATAAGGAATTTTTTCGATTAATCCTGCAAAAGTACCTCGCTTTAGTTCACAGACACCAGAATTCGGGTGACTGGTAAAAGCTCCAACATGCAGTTCATAGATAATGCTAGTGGCATAGGGAGTTCGCGGATGACGATCTCCTTCCCAATCGTAACCACTGGTATCGACCACAATCCCTCTTAATGCTTGAGCACAGTTATCTCCCGGTTTGCTAGCTGCTTGGCGATTATAGATTCGCTCTCCAGCGATCACCTTAGCATAGGGATCGAGCAGCACTTTCGAGCCATCAAATCGCCAGCCCTTTTCTGGTAGGTATTGATCATAAGCGCGATAGGCGTATACTTGTCCTGACTTCAGTCCGGGAACAAAAATATGCCAGTAGTTACAACTACAGTTGATTAGGGAGTTTAAAGCAATCACCCTAGAGGGTTCAGGGGCTTCTGGCTCATCGAATAAGAGTAGTTCAATCGATGCGGCAGGGGAAAAAAGACAAAAGTTTACTCCGTCGGGATAGATAGTTGCACCTAGAGGAAAACTTTTCCCAGGCAAAATATCATTAGTTGGAGTAAAAAAATTTTTTAATGCTGAATTTCTAGCATTTTGCTTTGTAAACATAAAATATTCTTGTTTGTTGAAAATTTCTAAAAACTACCATCGCTTGGCGATTAGCTATAAGCTTTTTTACTCACCTAGGAAAGGAGCAAAGACCACTACTAAAACCGTTTCCATTATTGAGTAGAGCATTAAAAGAGCCTTAGAGCTTAGACTTACAGCTGTTAAACTAGGGCAGTAATAAACAATCTGCATTAAGAATTTTTTATTACCCATACTTCATTGAACCAAAAAAAAAAAAATTTAAAAGCAATCAAAGCTACAGTTTGAGGAAATAACTTGTAAATTAATATTTTGATGGGGTTGAATCTGTCAAATCAGCAGATTGCTCAAGAACTTGAGCTCAATAAAGATGATACTCAGCAAATAGCTTCCTAATTAAGTTTCGGCATTGTGAAAAAAAGCCAGAAGTCGTCTTAGAAAAAGAGGTAGAAATAGAGGGCAAAACTCTTTTGCCATCATTACTTGAGTGTTTTTTGACCGCGGAATGCGGTCAGCGCAGCGGGCAGACCCGACCGGGGTCACACCGCTTTTACGGCGGAGTACCGCTGACTTAAGTCCCTAAAATCTATAAAAGAGCCTTAATTAATTGATACACTATAGTAAATCGATCTCAAACAGACTAATTTGAGACAAGGATTTGCAAGTTTTTTACATTTGCTTTTAAATATCTGTACTTTTACTACAAAGTCATTCTCCTCAAGATCTGTTATTTTGGTAACTGTTATCGAGATAGGACAAAAATCATCGATCTGAGGACAAAACTGGGGTGGATAATCAATAATTTTGACTGTTCTTTGATGTTTAAAATTTAAGTTTAAGTCTAAATCATGAGCAAAAATATATTCACTGTAATCGGCAATGTTATCTAACCCTATAAGATTAAGCCAGATTTCAGCAGCTAGCCAAAACCCAGTTTTATATACAGCTTGTTTCCATACTTTTTTGGACTTAGTCATTAGTCATTTTCCCTTTTTCATTGGTTAGTAAATAGGAAACTAGTAATAAATCTGGTTCTAACGAATTTTGTTGAATTATTTATTAGTCATTGGTTTTTAGTCATATGTGATTTAGTGATTTATCAATAACAAACGACTAATAGCGAAGGACAAAGCGATGCACCAAACTATGCGGTGCTTGTACCCAGGTGAGCGAAAAAAGGTGTGGGGGGTGTGGGAAGTGTGGGGGGTGATTTTTGGGATACTTAGCTAGAAATCCCACGCAAAATTTCGTTCACCCCTTATACTCATCGCATTTGGGTATAAACGACCCTGCTGTTTATCCAGAGCACCGATCTGTTTACCCAGCTCCGTGTTCTGGGGACAAGCCTAGCTCCGTGTTCTGGGCAAGCGGTGCGACCCTGGCGAGGTTTCCTTATCCGAAGGGGTATCCTTTAGGGCGCCTAAGAAACTTATACCAGAACAGTATTTAAGGGGAAAATTTTTTGACTTGGATTAAATTAGTTAAGGTTGTACTCAAATTATTGAAATCTTGACAGGACAAGCAATATCAATCTTTTTTTGGATAAGAGACTAGTATTTTTAAATTGAAGTGCGGGTATTTTAAGTAGGTACTAGTCATAAAAGTGATTGAAGTTACAAAATCAATTTTATGAATAATATTAAGCAATTCTTCGATTAAAAAGTTTCTTTGTTATTTAACTGTATAGCTATATCATGTTACTATTTGTGTAATTCAATTATTTCATTAATTAACATCCATAATAGTTATGATGATAACCTTGACCTCTTTATGAACGAATGCAGGAATAAGCCAAACAGTTTAAAAAATTGAATAGTTTTAGTTCAACTACTAAAAGTTAAATTTTTCAAAATTTTTTACCGTTCTAGATCTTCCCCTGCTGCTTTCCAACCCTCAAAACTAGGAGGAAAACCTTTGACATTCCTATATCCGAGCATTTGAAGTGCCATAACGCCCATTGCGGTTCGATAACCCGTCGTGCAGTAAAGTATCACAGGACGATTTTTCGGAATTTGGTTGAGATTTTGAGTGAGATCCCGCAAAGGAATATTAATTGCTCCTTTAATATGTCCAGAAGCATATTCTTTGGGTTCGCGAACATCTACTAAAAATGCTTGTTTTTCTTGGGCAAGAGTCTTGAGTGTATCTATATTTTTGACAGTGTAATAATCGCTGGGAATTGAAACTAGAAACTGCTGCACCCTTGTTAAGACTTGTCTATTATTAAATTCGCTATTTCCCCTCTCTCTATACATTCCATGCATCCTCTGCTTTTCATGCATTCCTGGCATTTCCTGCATTGATTGAGAACATTCCGAAGTTATTTCTGGACAATCACTTCGGGGGAAATTGTATGAAGCTAGTTCCATTAAGGAATTTTTGCTATCAACTGTTTCTACTCGATTTGTGATTTGAGGCGCAGTGACAGCAGCAAAAGTCGGACTGGCTCTTAAAAAAGTACCAAAATACAACCAGAATCCCAGCAAGAAGGCTGTTACGAGTTTCATTATTTCTAAAATAATACAATAAAGGTAGATTATCTTGATTGAGTGCTACTTGTGGAGCTGCAATTACAAAGGTTTCTTTCTGACTATTCCAGCAATATGGTGACTAACAATGGGAAAAGAAAGATGAAACTGCTGGTAACTCACTATTTCCCAGCCAGAATTTTCTAAACTTTTAATATAGATTATGTAGACTGGTAAACATACTTCCCATTGTATCTGAACTATTCTTGCCAATATTCAGGCTTATTTAAGGCATCGGCACAAATAACTTTACCGTAAACAGAACCAATTACTCCTGGACGAAGAGCCTGAACCATCCAAGCATCTGAATTTTCGTGAGCAATAGGATAGGGTGCTTCCAATCCGAGACAACCTGCGGGCTTGAAGCCATGTCGTGGATAGTATTCTGGATGTCCGAGAACAAATACCAGATCGATTCCCGATCGCGACAAAAGTTGTAACCCTCTTGCGATGAGCTTACCGCCAATTCCTTGCTTTTGAGCATCAGGAACTACTGCTAGGGGAGCTAAAAGCGCGATCGCTGTTGTCTTTTGGTTATTAGTTAAATGTGCTGTGGTAAATAAAATATGTCCCACAGCCAGATCACCTTTAAAAGCAAGGAGAGATAAAATCGGCTTGGCACTAGGATCATTTAGCAGCGCTCTAACGAGTTCAGCTTCTTCGTCACGACCAAAAGCTAAACGTTCAACAGATAACATATCGTTAAGATCTGAATCCGTAGCCTCTCGTATCAACATTGTATTCTTTGCTATCGCCAGATTGATTTTCCTTACTTCACTGTAGCTAAATTCTCAGGACTACTACCTGAAGAGAGTTCTGTACTTCCTGCTTGTGATTCACTGACAATTTTCGCAAACAGATCTTCGCCAATCGTTGCTATAACTTCTGGTTCTTAGGGAATGAAGTACATCGCGGTTGAGACTAAAAGCATAATTAGCTTTCGCAACAATTTTGTTTGCTAATTTCTCATCTACAGGGAGAGAATTTAAAGCATCGCGATATTGACCTTTAAACTCTCGTATGGCACCGACAGAAGGAAAAGCATCGAATTCATAGAAGCAAGTTCCCAACCCTGTGGGTAACTCTAATGCGGAACGAACAATATTTTTTAAAGCTTGACCACCAGAAAGATCGCCTAAATAACGCACATAAGCATGGGCAACTAACAATTCAGGTTGAGTATTAGATATCTCATGAATATGAGCGACATAATCTCTACCTGCTTCCGATGGCGCTATTGCTTCGCGCCAGTTATCACCGTAATAATAGGCTAAATCTTCTTCTAAATGAGCTTTACGATTGAGTTGGGGAAAATAGATCGCACGAACAACGGGATGGTTACAATTACGTAATAATGCTGCTTCTAAGGCACTGTAAACAAAATATAAATTACTCAACAGTTTACGAAAAGGTTCCTGTTTAACAACACCTTTGAGAAAACATTTCATATACGCTGTATTTTCCGCGATCGTATGAGAATGTTTTGTTCCTTCTCTAAGTTGACTTGCCAAATCACTACTCATAATCAATATCTCTCCTAGAAACTAAGGTTTTTCATTGCAGGTAAACAACTGTGATAACCGTTAACTGTTCACTGATAACTGCTAAAGTTGACCCAATCTTGAGGCTTGAGAAATATTTCGTATAATCCTGCTTCGGGTGTTCCTGGTTCTGGCTTGTAATCATATTCCCAACGCACTAAAGGAGGAAGAGACATTAGGATAGATTCTGTGCGCCCCTTAGTTTGTAACCCAAAAATCGTTCCGCGATCGTAAACTAGATTGAATTCTACATAACGTCCCCGACGATATAACTGGAAGTTTCTTTCGCGATCGCCATATGCAGTATTTTGTCGTCGTTCTGCGATCGGCACATAAGCAGGTAAAAAAGAATTGCCACAACTTTGCACAAAGGCAAATAACTCTTCCCAACTGCGATTTACCTGACCAACTTGATTACTATAAATATCAGCAGGACTATTAGTTTCCGAACCGCAATATAATTTGCTCTTGCCATCTTGATAATCAAAAAAGATACCGCCAATTCCCCTTGCTTCTTGACGATGTTTTAAATAGAAATATTGATCGCACCAGCGTTTAAAAGCGGGATAATATTCTGGATGATGCTCGTCACAAGCTTGCTTAATAGTTTTGTGGAAATGAATCGCATCTTCGGCAAAAGGATAGTAAGGAGTAAGATCGACGCCGCCGCCAAACCACCAAACAGGACCAGCTTCAAAATAGCGATAGTTGAGATGCACCGTCGGGACATAAGGGTTACGAGGATGCAGAACCATCGATGTTCCCGTAGCATAAAAACCATGTCCTGCTGCTTCAGGACGCTGCACTAGAATTGCGGGTGGCAAACTATCACCCCAAACTTCGGAAAAGTTAACTCCTCCTTGTTCAAACACTCTACCATCTTGAATTACACGGGTACGACCACCACCACCTTCTGCTCTTTGCCAATTGTCCTCGACAAATTTAGCTTGACCATCGAGTTCTTCTAAACCCTGACAAATATTATCTTGTAGCTGTTGTACAAATTGCTTGACTCGCTCTCTCGAATCTGTGGGAGGAAGAGATGCTTTATTTGTAGTTTGAGGATTAGTTATAGTTTGACTGCTCATTGGATGAATTCAATTTAGTTTCACAATATATAACTATATAGCAATATAATTTTCTTTCTATTTTGCTTTGCAAAACTTAACACTTTTCAATTTGGGGTATGACTTAAGATTTTTTGAACATTAGAGAGTGTTAGATTAAGAGTTGATTGCAGATATAGAATGCAAAACGAGTCAAAAATGGAAGTTATTCGAACAATTAGAACTGTTAAAAATGGTCAAGTTCTATTGGATTTGCCATCAGAACTTTCGGGAAGAGAGGTGGAGATTATTGTTTTAACTAAAGATGCTTCTAAGCCTAAAAAGAAGAGTTTGAGGGGCGCATTACAAAAATATGTCAGACCTGAATTGATCTCTACCGAATCTGATGCTTGGGAAAATACGATGCAAGTATTTTTATGAGTTTAAGCCGTTGCGGAGTTTAGCCGAAATTCGAGCGGATATTTTGGCTCTGGAGGAAAGTAGTTTGGAACTTGAAAAGAAGGTTTTAGAATAGGGATATGGCTAAGGACATTTTTCACGACTTAGTAAGATCGGGTTTAGAAGCTGAAGGATGGACAATTACCAACGATCCCTATCGGCTAAAGTTTGCTCGGATTCGGTTTGAAATCGATCTGGCAGCAGAAAAGATTATTACAGCGACCAAAGGCAGTAAAAAAATTGCTGTTGAGATTAAAAGTTTTCTCAATCCTTCAACTGTCACTGATTTTTATGCTGCACTAGGACAATTCTTAAGTTATCGTCTAGTTTTGGAGCAAGAAGACTCAAGCAGAAAATTGTATTTAGCAGTTCCTCTGGCAATCTACAATGAGGATTTTTTTCAGTCTCGGTTTTTCGCGCTAAGTGTCAAAGAACATAACCTAAGTTTAATTATTTATGATTCTTTAAATGGAGGATTAGTTAAATGGATCAATTAGGAATATATCAGCAATATATTAAGAAAGTTTTAACTGAATATCATGCGGATGATAAACCAGAGGAAAATTACGAATCGCAGTTAATTTTTGATGATGAAAGAAATCATTATCTGTGGTTAGATGTGGGTTGGGATAATTCCAAGCGAGTTTATTTTACAGTAATTCATTTTGATATTAAGGATGGAAAAATCTGGTTACAGAAGAATGCAACTGATCTGAATCCAGTAGAAAAGTTGCTTGAAATGGGGGTAGAGAGAGAAGACATTATTTTAGGTCTTCATCCACCGTTTATGCGTAAATTTTCAGGCTATGGAGTTGCTTAATTATGGAACAAAAGTATCGCGTCAGAGGAGAAAATGTTACTTTCGAGCAAATTTATGAGACTTTGCAACAGTATCTAACTAAATTACAAGAGCAATATCAGGTCAAAACATTAGGTGTTTTTGGTTCTTATGCTAGAGGAGAAGCAACAGATAGCAGTGATTTAGATTTGTTAGTGGAATTTCAAGGGGATTTGACTTTTGATAAATATATGGATTTAAAGTTCTTTCTTGAGGGTTTATTTGATAAAAAAATAGATTTAGTGATTAGAGATGATATTAAACCACAAATAAGGGAAAAGGTTTTAGGGGAAACTATTTATGTCTCGTGATTTGAGTCTTTATTTGACTGATATTATTCGTAGTATTGACAAGATTCAGAAATATAGCAATCCTATGTGAGTCATGAAAACCGATAATAGTGTGAGCATCTTGCTCACGCGAGCGAGACGCTCGCACTTTTTCACAAATGATTTAGGATTGCTATATACTAGAGGAATGACCTATGATGATTTGCTTGCAGACGATAAAACCTTTGATGCGGTGATTCACAATTTACAAATCATTGGCGAGGCAACTAAGCAAATTCCTGAAGCAATAAGACAAAAGTATCCTCAGATTGAATGGCGAAAAATGGCTGGATTGAGAGACATAATTGCTCACGCTTATTTTAATGTTAATCCGAAAATTGTTTGGAATATTTTAACGACAAAACTAAAACCGCTTCGAGATTGCGTTGCTTTGATTATACAGAATGAGGCTTGGTAGTGATGGTGCATTCAGAAATCTAGTTGTTAAATATGGTTTAGAAGATAGCGATGTCAGTTAAATACGAATTGATTATTTATTGGAGTGAGTCTGACTCGGCTTTTATCGTGGAAGTTCCAGAATTACCTGGAAGTAGGTTGGATGGTCAAACTTACATTGAAGCGGTGACTAATGTAGAAGTTGTGATCCAAGAATATATATATGTATAGTTTTATCTATCAGTTGAGAATAATACATGACTGACCCAATTTTTACTGTGGCAGCTGCGGAAATTCTTAAGCTTGCTTTTAGTGAGTTTATCAAGACTAGTGCTGGAGAAACTTCAAAAAAGCTGACAGGTGAGGCTTTGACTAAAGCAGGTAAACTAAGACAGAAAATTTTGTCATGGTTTAGAAACAAAGGAAATGTAAAGGCAGAAAAAGCAATTAAGGCAATTCAAAATCAAGGTTCTATAGAAGCATTAAATAAGCTTACTACTTATTTAGATGACGAAATGGAAGAAGATCCAATTTTTGCTCAAAATTTGCAAAAAATTGCTAGGCAAATTATTAGTGTCCAGTCTCAGAAAATCTCAAATCGTCAGTACAATAACTATGGGCGCGACCAGTTTAACATTGAGCATATTCAGGGCAATCCTAGAATTGGTGGATCATAGCTATGACGAGACAATACAACAATTACGGGCACGACCAGTTTAACATTGAAAATCTTCAAGTTACTCCATCTACTAATGGACAAGAGTTGTTCAAGAAAGGACTTAAACTTTTAAATCAGCGGAACTATCAACAGGCTATTGATGTATTGAATGAGGCAACAGAAGCAGATCCGTCAATATCTGATGCTCATTACTACTTAGCAATTGCATTATTAAGAGGTAAAAAACCAAACAAAATTGATGGATGGACAATTCGAGATATTGAAGAAAAACTTAATGCTGCAATTTCTGAAGATGCTAATTCGTCAAAATGCTATATGCTGTGGGCAATTATCAAGCACGGTTACTATACTATGAACTGTCTTATAGAAAAGTCCCCTACATCTGAGCAACTATTCAGTTATGGCAAATCTATACAACCTAAATACGCAAAAGAAATAATCTACCATCTGAACGATCCCTCAAACAAATATTGGCAGTACTTATATAACAAGTTTGCTTAATAAGCAAGAGGAAAAAAATTTATATGACGATTACTACAAATCGAGCTGAAGCAGTACATAAATACTTTATAGAAACTCCAAAAAAACCTGAAATACCAGATTATTCAAAGCATCAAAGGGGGATGGTTCTTGGAGGTGTATTGATTGCTATTGGTTTAATCCTATTACTTACAGGGGAACCTATTGCTATACTCTTAGGCGTCGCAGGAATATACTTTGGATTCAGACCTTTAAAAAAAGGGTTTTCCGAATACTCAAAGACCAAAAAAAATTATGAAAAAAATTACACAAATTACAAGAAAGAGTACGACAAAGCAGAGCCAAAGCCATCTGATTACCAGATGGATAAGTGGATGGACGATGACATAGAAAAAATTAAGGAGGAAGCCTTAAAGAGATTAGATTTAAAAATTGATGACCTTTCTGCCGAAATTCTCATTATAGGAGGTCCCGCCACAGAAATAGAAGAAATAAAATATAAGAGGGGAAAGGATGGATTAATTAGATATTCACATTTCGATATTGTGATCCTTTTATTAACTGAATACCACGTAGCAGCTTATCACTGTACCTACAGTAGGGAAAGAGAAAAAACATTAAATTATTTGACTTCAGAGTTTCCTTACAAAGAAATTACCAATCTTGAAACACAAACACAAGAATATAAATTACCAGCTAATTTATTTGATGATGTTGATGATGATAAAGAGGTTCCGATTACATCCCACGAATTTACTCTAGCTACAAGTGGTGCAAATATTATTACAGTTGCATACGACTTCACACCAGGTAAAGATTTTTCAGCTGAACTGAAAAAAATTGGAGAAGAGCAGACAATTAGAGCATTACGGAAACAGCTACAGAATTACAAACAGAAGCATGAAAGATAAAACAAAGTATTTCATATATTGCATTTGAGGTAAAGGGAATAGACAAATCAAGAGACTGATACTGTTGGCGAAAGCAATCTTTGCTGAAATTATTAGTACTACAATAACGAAAAATCCTAACTTCAGCCTTCAACAATACTTTGTGTAAGATTATCTGTAGCACATTCGCCAACAGTATCAGAGACTTGTTGTGAATTAAGCTAAAAAAGTGGCTAAAACCCTTGTCAATCAAAGCATTCAGCAATTTTTATGCGCGAATATTTGTAAACTTTCTTCAGTACGTAAAGTCCCAGTACTGAGTCATCACTATTATTATTCATTATGTCAATAGTCAATAATATTCATCTTCATCATATTCATAATATTCATCGTATTCACTATCATAGTCATATACATAATATTGATTAGGTTCCTCGTATATGTAAAATTCATCATCACTGACTCTTCCATCATCATCATTATCATTGTCTACTAGGCTGGGGACAATGTTAATAAATGCAACCACAACACCGCCGATTGCTGCTATAAGAGCGACAATGATTTCAGTCATATCTAATATACTCTCCGTAAATAACAGAGGCTTTGAAATTAGAGTTTATATGATAGGAATTACGCATCAAAAGGAATTGAAGAGTTCAAGCCTTCTGATTTCTTTATAATTAGATCTAAAACTCTTTCTTCTCTTTACTTATTAGTTTAAATACGTAACTCCTAATTCATTGTTAGAATATACCCAATACACGTTTTCTTCTGGATATTTCTTCAATTGCTATTTGATATGTGCTATATCCTCTTGCACATTCAATTACTATTTCAAATGGCCCTGTCCAATTAGTTTCAATACTACAGTAAGCACGGCTGTCGATATCAACATCCATATCGATGAGATTTCCATTTTCATCAAAAACTCCTAGATCAAAGTCTACGCCTGGTTCATGAGCCTGAACGAAAATGTTGTATACTCTCTGACCTGTTAGTATTATTTCCCAACTGTCAGATTCACCTGGTCCTAGTGGACCTAAAATTGGGGAAGTTAAGATTGTTGATGGCATGATATACATCCTCCTTTATACACTTCCACCTTAATGATACTAACGGAGAATTATTCTTATATTAAGTTTATTAATTGTTTGAAACTAAAAATTAAGAGTCTTAAAATGAAATTTCATGATGTCTTTGACTGTAAAGAATATTTCAGATTAACCAAAGAGATGAAAGAACAATTAAGCATTGCTGCGGCCAATATAAGGAATGGCAAAAGCTGAATTTATCCGTGAAGCGAAAGAAAACTTCGAAAAGATACTCCGTTATTTGATTTCTGTGAGTTATAAAGGTGAAATTAACCATTTTGACCCCCAATATCCAGAATCTTTCTGGATATTTCTTTGTACTTAATTTTTTCAAGGTACTCTAAATTCGATCTTGAATGATCAATTTAGTCATATTTCTTATGATTAACTAAACTTATATTTTATCCGGTTTTATTACCGATAACTCCGCAACTAGGTATTTGAAAATACCAGAGAATAAGGGGTGTAGCAAAAGTTAAAATTTTGCTTGGTTCTTATTGAGAATAATTTAAGTAACTCAATACCTTCGACAAAAAAAGACCAGAAAACGTACCCCTAGTCAAGAGCTTTTGAGCAGGAGAGAGTAATTTTTCCTAGTTTTGGAGTTTATTCAGGTGAAATACCAGTAACAGGAACCGAGTGAATCGCTCCGAGGTTAGCCACCTGATTCAAGATGCGAGAGATTAAAATAGGCTCTGGTTTTTGCGGAAGTAATTTAATGACCTCGTCAACATATTTGAAGGCTCGATAGCAAGCCTTCAAGTCCAGGATACTGAACTGTGGGTGCTGTTCTTGTCGAAAATCCCGTAAGAGCCGACGAGAGAGATTGACCATAAAGAAAGCTAGATTTACAGCATTGGTTACAGCCGTTTGAGAGATATTCATAAAATCCTCCAAGCCCCAGAATTGTTTAGCATCACGGAAATCAAATTCAATTTGGAACCTCAAGGAGTAGAGATCTAGAAGCTGATTATAAGTAAGTTCTAAGTCACTGGAGAATAAGATGACATGACCTTGTTGTTGGGTTTTGAGGTGGGTTTTGAGTACAATGACGACATTGAGGGGTTGGGCAAACTCCTTGTGGAGCACTTGTACCTGATAGTAGTCTATGCGCCAATCTTCTTCAGTGGTGGTATGGCAGAGGAATTGTTGTGGCATCTTACGGGGGTTGAGTTTATCACCATACTTGCGCCGAGAGTTCGTCCCCTGATAGGGCAAGTATAAAGCACTGTCATAACGCAACTTGCTTACTAAGTGTAACCCTAGCTGACGGGTCATTTGCACCGCATTGTTGTGACCAAACTTGCCATCGAGCAGCAAATATTCGAGAGGAATCGTTCCCCCCATTGTACTCAGCAAAGCCGACAGCATACCTCGGATGTGCAGCAGTTCACGGGAAAGGTTTACCTGAGTTTTATCCTTGTTCTTGGAGCCTTTGGGACGACCTCGCTTGCCCTTAGTACCAGATGAAGAGGGAGGGGGAGCCGCTTTAGCTTCTGATACAGGTCGAATTACCTGTTCGATCCGCAGAGGATAGGATTGTCTTTGTTCCAGACCCACCAGGGATAGAGCAAAGAATGCTAATCCTTTCACGGGACGCTGCGCTAAACTGGAAAAAAACCAATCTACCCCATAGGTCTTATGGCCTGATTTGGTTGTGACTACTTCATCTCCTGCGCGCCGCGAAGCGGATCTCTTCGAGATCGCGTACTTTTCTTGAGGACAAAAGCAATGGGTGCGAAAGAAGATCCACATCAGCGTCGGCCAGTTCTTGGGGCTGGAGAAAAATCTCTGAATGGTTCGATAGCTCCCTCCTTTTCCCCCCAGCGGGATATCCCCAGCATTGTTACTCGGCCACTCATCGCTAACATCGCTTGGATTATACAACCGAGGTGCTTCAGGCTGGTGTTGTTGAGTTCAAAGGTCAGGCAGGTTAGGAGTGTTAGAATTTCTGGCATGGGCTTTAGAGGAACTTTGTTTAGGAGTAAACCTAGTTTCCTACAAAAGCCCTCTTGACTTCACACCAAAATTTGGCTCCTCATTTGGCGAAGGTATTGTAACTGAGAATAAATCCCTCATTACTGCGAAAAATACATAAGTAGCAACAATGGATTTCCAGCCATCTATTTAACTATCTTTCAATACATTAACAAGTTAACCAGCAGACATTTTTTATTACGAATTGATAACAATAAATCCAAAGTTGTTCACTTGTGATTATTATCTTATATAGCCAATTAGTTATATGGGTATTGAATATGGTCGCTACTGCATCTCAACCTAACCTTAAAACCTCCACAGAAGAAACCTTACTCTCACCTCGCTTTTACACTACAGACTTTGATGCTGTAGCCAATATGGATATTTCTGACCAAGAAGAAGAGCTGAAGGCAATGATTGCGGAAATGAAGACAGATTATAACCGCCATCATTTTGTCCGGGATGAAGAATTTAAACAATCTTGGGATCACATTGATGAAAAAACTCGCCGCGTATTTATCGATTTTCTGGAACGCTCTTGTACTTCCGAGTTTTCTGGTTTTCTCCTGTTTAAAGAATTATCCCGTAAACTCAAAGGTCGGAACCCAATTTTGGCAGAAATATTTCACTTAATGGCGCGAGATGAAGCTCGTCATGCAGGTTTTCTCAATAAAGCGATGAGCGACTTTAATATATCTCTGGATTTAGGATATTTAACCAAACATCGCACCTATACATTCTTTAAACCAGAATGGGTGATTTATGCTGTCTATCTTTCGGAGAAAATTGGTTACTGGCGTTATATTTTGATGTATCGTCACTTGGAAAGAAATCCGGAATATCAATTCTATCCCCTCTTTCGGATGTTTGAAAGTTGGTGTCAGGATGAAAACCGTCACGGTGATATTTTTAAGGCTTTATTGCGATCGCAACCTGCAATGTGGAATAACTGGAAAGCCAGATTATGGGCACGTTTCTTCCTCCTATCTGTCTTTGCTACCCATACTTTAACCGTCCACGAACGAGCTAATTTTTATGCATCTGTGGGTTTAGATGCTCAAGAATATGACCGCGAAGTGATTCGTAAAACTAATGAAACTTCAGCTAGAGCCTTTCCTGTGACTCTCAATGTCGAGCATCCCGAGTTTTTTCAACGGTTAGAACGTTGTTCAGAGCGGAATGAAGAGTTAAAGGCGATCGCAGAAAGTAAGGCTCCAAAAATAGTCAAGTTTTTCCGTAAGTTACCTTTAATTACTGGTATCTTTTGGGATTTATTAGTTCTGTATTTGATTAAACCAATTGATGCTGAGTCTCTACGGGGTACTGTTCGTTAAATTCTAAAAGTATAAGTTGATATTCAATCAAGCTTTTTCTAGAATCAGCGCGATCGCAAAAAAGCTTGATTTACCCAAGCTATAACTTAGCATAAACATCCACATCAGCCTTCTTCAAAGCTGGACGTTCACTTAACTTAGTAATATATGCTTTAACTGGACTCTCTTCTGTCAGCATTCCTAATTTTAATGCCCATAACAATACTCCTCCCGTCACTATATCCGCAGCAGTAAAACGATTTTCCACTAAATAATCATTATCTTGAAGCAATTCATTGAGTGGTTGGCATACCCGACTAAACCATTGTTTTGCCTCTTCTAGGGAAACTTTAGTTTGGGTTGTTTTTGGTAATAATTTTTCTGGCAAGTTTGGCAACACATTAAACATGTATTGTTCCACTGGAGCTTCTAGAGTAAGAGAAGCATAAAATAACCATTGATAATAATAAGCTCTTGCTAGAGAATTGATTGCTGGAGCAAAGCCTTTTTCAAGATATTTATCCGCAAGATAAGCACAAATTGCTGCTGACTCAAAAATAGTTGCCTTCTCATCAACCAAAACAGGAACTTTTCCGTGAGGATGCAGCTTACGATACTCTGGTTGACGGGACATTTCCATTGAGACGGTAATCAATTCGTAATCAATACCCATTTCCTCTAACAGCCATCGTGGGCGGACTGCTCTTGTGGTAGGAATATAGTAGAGTTTCATCTTAATAATCCATTATTTTAAGAATCTTCGTAAAGAATACCATCAGGCATAATTGCCTCTTTAAGATCGGCATCAGTCAATACTGTTCCTGTGAGATCTGCTCCGGTTAAATCTACCTTGTGCAAGATAGCACCAGTAAGATTGGCATAACTTAAATCTGCGCCTCGGAGACTAACTTCTGTTAAATCCGTAGCTAAGGCTGTTTTTCCTCTACCTACGCTCAAATTAGCGCGACATAGTCTAGCTCCATCTAATTTCGCTTGATATAACAGAGCCATACTCAAATTTGCGTAGCTAAGATCGGCATGACTCAAATCTACTTGACTGAGATTAGTACGATAATCGGAAGCTGGGCGTAAATCCACTTCAATCATTAAGGCGTGACAAAGTTTAGCACCGCTGAAATTTGCACCCTCTAAAATAGCTTTAATCAGATTAGCTCTCTCTAAATTAGCTTGAGTTAAGATTGCCCCACTCAGATCGGCTTCTCGTAATACGGCTTGAGATAAATCTGCTTGAGTTAAGTCTGTTCCCCAAAGTATTGACTCACTTAAATCCGCTGATCTCAAACAAGCATGACTAAAATTACTTCTACCAAGTCGTGCTTGTCTTAAATCTGCTGAGGTTAAGTCAACATTACTGAGACTCACTTTGATTAATTTAGCTTCTTGCAGGTTAAGCAGAGGAAAACTTCGTTCCCCTGCGGCATATCTTGTCAATATTGTTTCTGTTCCCATTTAAACCTTCAGCAGCATTGAGACTTTAATTTGATGATAATTTCCAATGTCTGCTTGGTGAAAAAAATTGTTGAAAATGCTAAGTCACCGATTAAAAAACAATGATTTTTAAAGGATTGATTTGAATCTTCCAAGGAAAGAAACCATTTTTTAACTCCGCCCATTTGTCTTTAAAAACTTCTGCTTGCAGATGATAATCTTCAGGATGATTTGCTGGTTGGTTTAATTTGAGATATAAAGTCATGCGGTGTTGGGTTTCGCTAATTGTCGCCAACCAACAAGGAAAAGTATTTGCCCCTTCCTCTGATACCAAATCCGCATCTCAAAACCCCTTTTTCTTTGTTCCTGATAAAATCCTTCTATCCTCTGTCTTGTCTAATTTTTAAGTGGGGTATCTAAATCGGATTCGGTATTACAACTTGCTTTCAGAATATGTATGGAATGTTAAGCTAAAAATCCGAAGTTAATTTTGGACGACTTCTAATCGCTTGGGAATGTAACGAGACTTTTTAATAACGCGATCGCAAATAATCAAGAGAGCGATCGCTTATAAGTAGCACTAACCTAAAATCAATTAACTTGAATGATATAAATCAATAGCATTCTGGCGTAAAATTGCGATCGCAATAGTCTCAGCTTCTGTAGCAGTCAATTCTCCATCGGCGATCGCTTCTTCTAAAACCTCAGCCAAAATCTGTCGTCCCCACTTAGCTGCCAGATAATACAATTCGGGAATAAATTTAGCATCGGAAGAATACATTAATTTACTGGTCGGCGATAATTCTAGTAATTGCCGTAAGGTATTGCGCATGCCCGAGAAGCTTAAATAAGGCACTGCCAACCCAAAATCTAAATATACTTGAGGGTATACAGAAGCCAAATAACCAGCTTCGCGCATGTAGGGATAGGAAGCGTGCAGTAAGACAAAAGGAACTTGACGATACTGGGGAGATTCTAACAGCGATCGCAGCAACAGGGGATTTGCCAATCGTAAATCAAGATCGGGGTCGCCAAAGCCCGTATGGAATTGAACTGGCAGCCGATATTTGGCGGCAATTAATAGTGCTTGTTGGAGGAGAAAATCAATTAAAGGTTTATCTTCCAATCTCAGCGATCGCCCTTCGGCTAGTTGCTGTTTGAGGTTATTGAAATGCTCCTTAGCCACCTCGGTCGTAACAGTATCGATCTCCAAACCCGTGCGGTAACAAACTATGCTCTTGAAAGCCACAACTCCTGCGGGGGGCGGGTCAATTTCCTGGAGGAATCGAGAGAGAAAAGTAGCAAAATCCTCAGTTTGCACGATTAATTGTTCAGCTAAAACTTCGAGGCGCAAAACTCTCTTAACCGTAACAAATTGTTCGTGCCACGATATCGGGAGAATGTCATCGGGCTGAAATCCATCATCTAAATAAATTGCCTCTATCTTGCCTGAATTAAAACAGATTTCACATAATTTCTCTAAGCCCAAATTTTGCCGGCATGTCAAAATTGCCGCTTCTTCTGGCTCACAGTTTAGGAGGGTTGCTATTGACTTTAAACTACGACGATAAAATAAACTATGACGGGCGTGATAGTTGATTATTTCTGGGTCATAACCCTCAGTAAAAGCAGCAGTATAGGGATAATCCACCGCAACTTCAGGTCGCAGAATATTATGTCCGTGGTGATCGATCAGGGGAATATCGGTAAGGTTCATTAGTATCGCGCCCATAAAGTTTTTACTTCTTGCTCTAATTCCCAATCTTTCATAGCTGACCACTCCGCTTGACGTACAGCTAAAAAGGCTTGAGACAATTCCGAATTTAAAGCCTGCAAAAGAACATCATTTTCTTGAAGGTGAGCAATAGCTTCCCCTAAATTACTCGGTAAGCGCTCGATTCCCTGACTAGAGAGTTCTTCGGCGCTCAAGTTTCCTGGATCTACAGTTACGGGATTTGGTGCTTCGAGACTTCTGTTCACTCCATCTAAGCCAGCAGCGATCGCAGATCCCAATGCTAGATAGGGATTGGCAGAAGCATCTACGGTTTTTAATTCCAAATGGGTGGGGCAGCCTGTGGGATTGCTGGGTATTCGCACAGCAGCTTCTCGATTATCTAATCCCCAACAGCGATAAGCCCCACTCCAACAATGGGGCAGTAAGCGGCGATAAGAGTTAACACTGGGAGTGGTCAATGCCATTAATGATGGCAGGTGGTGCAAGATTCCTGCGATAAATTTTCTAGTGATCAGAGAAAGTCCACAAACACCTTGTTTGTCAGGTAGCAAGTTCTGCCCGTTTTGCCAGAGACTGAGGTGAATGTGACAACCGCTACCAGCAGCATCGGGGAAGATTTTGGGTAAAAAAGAAGCTGCTAAGTCATGTTGATGAGCGATCGCCTTAACGGTTTCTCTAAAAGCAATCTGCCGATCCGCCGCAGCTAAAGCATCGGTATAGCGCATGGAAATTTCCTGCTGCCCGGGACCAGACTCAGGATAATACTGTTCTACAGGTATTCCTTGAGCAATGAGCGAGTCGGCAATCTCATCAATAACTTCTCGATGCAGATCCATTGCCTGAGCGGAAGCGAAAACTGTTTCATCGGCTGGTTCTAATTCCTTATTTGTGGGGCGCAGTAGGTAAAATTCATTTTCAAATGCTGCTTTGACTGATAATCCTTGTGCTTTAGCCGTAGCAATGCTTCGTATTAAAAAATTACGGGGGCACATTGCCCAAGGCTCTCCCGCCAGTATCATGTTGCCCATGACGCGAGCATGACCAGGAGCATGGGGTAAAAGCTTGAGAGTTGACCAATCGGGCACTAAACGAACTTCCCCCACTGGACTCAAGCCCGTCTCAGGTATTACGGTATCGTACATTACGGGGAGTCCCTGCTGTCCGGTGGATATGCCCACCCCATGATTGAAGTACTCACAGAGTAGATTTAGATGCACTGCTTTGCCTCGAATGATGTTGGCATTGTCGCACCAGAGGATACGAACAAATTTGATATCAGCTTGTTCGAGGTTTTTTTTGACTTTCTTAAATTTAATATTTCCAGCCATTGCCAGGAAAAATATCACAAAGGGTAAATAACTTTATTTATACCGCAAAGCAGCCCCATGCAAAGATAACGAGTCATTCGCTAAATGCGATCGCTTTTTTGTGAACTTGTGAAGTGCGATCGTTGTTATTGTGACTATTTATGTTTTTTATAGTCATCAGTGGGACAAAAAGCTCTTGATATTGACTAACTTGCTGGAGAACTTGATCAACGGGCGAATAAGATTTTAGATTTGATTACAGCATCCTTTAGAAGTTCTTCATCTTTTATTATTCATAATTCATCGTTGAAAATACATGTGGCAAACCATCGCAAAAGAAATCGCTCAAGCAACCAAAACTCCCTTTGAAATTACCAATACTCGCTCCGTTGGTGGAGGTTGTATCAACCAAGGTTATAAAATCAGCGGCAATGGCTGCAATTATTTTGTTAAAGTCAATCAGGCAAATCAGGCAGAAATGTTTAGCGCCGAAGCCTTAGGACTAAAACAGATGGCGGCAACCGAAACTATTACGATACCCAAACCCATATGTTGGGGAATTGTCGGGAATTCTTGCTATATCGTTTTAGAATGGCTGGACTGTGGGGGGAGAAATAATCAAAGCTGGAGGTCAATGGGCCAACAACTCGCCCAAATGCATCAACAAGGAATTAATGATAACTTTGGATGGGATATCAATAATACTATCGGTTCAACTCCTCAGATTAATACTTGGATGGATACCTGGGCAGATTTTTTTGCCGAACAAAGAATTGGTTATCAGTTAAAACTCGCGAAACGCAGAGGTGGCAGTTTCCCCGATACTAATCAAGTTATTGCTGTAGTCAGAGCCAAATTAGCCAAGAGAAAACCAGAAGCTTCTATCTTACATGGAGATTTATGGTCGGGAAATGCCGATATTACCAGAGACGGCAAGCCAGTTATTTTCGATCCTGCGACCTATTTCGGCGATCGCGAAACGGATATTGCGATGACAGAATTATTTGGTGGATTTCCTAACGCTTTTTACCAAGGATACAACCAACAATGGCAATTAGATCCAGGTTATCAACAAAGGAAAAGTCTTTATAATCTTTATCACATTCTCAATCACTTTAATCTTTTTGGTGGTGGTTATGGTTCTCAAGCTAATCGGATGATCCAACAAATTTTAAACTAAAAGTAGTACTAGGATGAAGAAATTATTGATTATTGGAGTTAACAACTTATAATTTATAATCAAGAAATTCTATTAAATCTTGGTTTAAAGATGATTGGACAAAATCAATAGTCTGTTGTTCAAAACCTTGCTTGGGTTCACATTCAAGATATTTTTTTTGATAATCTGCAAACTTTAGCTCTCGATCTTTTGTCGAATTAATAATTTTTAACTTTAAAATTGGCTGGATACTAAATTTTTGTTTGATCAGACGGAATATTAAGTCATAATCCTGAAGAAGATCTTCATAGCGTAAAATTAAGCAATTCTCATATTTTTTCATAAATGATAAATATGAAAATGTTTTTAAGTTCCATAACTCTAGAGGACTCTTTAGTAATGGCTCAAAAGTATAATCTCTATTCACTGTCATCCAAGGAGTCAAAACAAAATCATCCAAGTTTTTCGGAACATCAACAAGGGAATGGTAAGGTCTAACATGCAGAGATTTTAAGAATGAATAAGGGTCTTTCACTAAAAATATAAACCCCGTTTGTTCAAATAAATGAATTTTTGATAGATGACTATAATGTACGGCAGAATGCTTCCAGCCAAATAATTTTCGTGCTTTTTGGCTTGCAAAAATATTATCTATCAACCTTTCGCGCAGTACTACTCTTAACTCCTGGGAATACTGTTTTAAAAATAGTTTCTGATCTTGAGTGATTTCACGATCAATAATTCCTTGGTGGTGAATTAATGGAATATCATAATTCGCTAAGATAATTTTTTCTAACCAATTAGTACCTGTATTTCTCTCGCCAAAAATTTTAATCTGAGCAATCTTATTCATATTAAACCTAAGAAATCCCAAATTATATAATGTTTACGACACATATAATTTGTGTAAGGGTTTGGCAATGCTAAACCCTTACTTATTAAATATGAAATAATTAGATCAGGTAATAGGGATTCTGCCTGTTTCTAATAGTTAGTTTATTTTAAAACAGCTACTGGTATTTGATAGTCAGGAATTGCATTGTCTTCCATATATTCCCGATATTCTTGACAAGCGCGATCGCATTTTTCGGGACTCCAACCGCAATATTGAACCAGAGTTGCACTAATTACAGACAAGAGATCTAAACCATAATTACCACTCATGGCTAAAGTTGTGCGGCGACAGGCAATATCGACTAAATTATGAGCAAATTCCTGCCGTACTGCATAAACAATCTGGGCTTTAATATCGGGAAGATTACTACTAAGCGGCTCTGCCAATCCAGGCTCTTCTTTGGTTAAGGCTAAAACTTCTAAGGCTTTAGAGCCATATCGAGAAAAGAGATAATTAATCGTGTCAACAGAAAGCTCAAAATTATCAATAGCTTCTTGGATTCTGCGATCGCCAGGTAGAATATAACCTGGTAAAGCCAATTTATCAGTCTGACATCCCGGAGCAGGTCGCTTCATCTTTTTCAAGGCGGCATCGACCATTTCCTCTCCCACATGACGATAAGTAGTCAGTTTGCCCCCAATCAGCGAAATTAGATTATTCACCCCTTCTTTTTTGTGGTCGTAGAGAATATGCTTGCGGGTGATACTTCCTGGTTTTTTGCCTTCGGCATTAGGTAAAGGACGCACTCCAGAATAGGTATATAAAATATCATCCCGGGACAAATTAGCATTAATGATAATATTGTTAGTTTCTTGTAGTAAATAATCTATTTCGTCGTTATCTGCCTTAAATTTATCTAAATCACCCTTAAACGGAAGATCCGTCGTGCCAATAAGATAGCTACCTAACCAAGGTACGATAAAGAACGGACGACCATCAGATTTGGCTTCGACATACAAACTAGTATCGGGTGCGCCAGGAAAAGGTTTAACGATGATGTGACTACCTTTGGTTCCGCCAATCTTACGAGTCTTACCAATATTACCCAATTTACAAACTCGATCTACCCAAGGCCCAGCAGTATTAATAACGACTACATCGTCACTACCCGATACAGTAAAATTCTCCCCTGTCAGTTTATCTTGGCAAGTTAGCTGCGTAATCCGCTTCTTATCTTGTTGCAGTTGAGTTACTTCTGCATAATTTAAGACTGTGGCTCCGGCTTCTTGTGCCGAAATGATATTTTCTAAACATAATCTTTCAGCCAAAGCTACCTGTCCGTCATAATATTGCGCCCCCCCAGCCAAATTTTGTGGATCGATACTGCGAAACAATTGCTGAAATTTCTTCTGGGGCAGCATCCGATGAATCGGTAAAGTCTTTTCGTAACTGAAGATATCGTACAAAATCATTCCCGCCCAAATTTTCCAGTAAGGACGAGAGCGATCGCGATAGATAGGAATAGTTAAGAGAAGAGGTGTCACTAAATGGGGTGCCGTATGTAATAAAATTTCTCTTTCCTTGAGAGCTTCTCTGACTAGAGGAAATTCAAAATATTCTAGATAACGTAAACCACCATGGATTAGACGAGTAGACCAACTAGATGTGCCACTCGCAAAATCTCCTTTTTCAATTAAAATAGTTTTTAATCCCCTGATGGCAGCATCTCTGGCAACTCCCGCACCATTAATTCCCCCACCAATAACTATCAGATCGTATGTATCCTGTTGAATTTGCGCTAAATCTCGCATTTATCCTTGATGGTTAAATATGATTACATTTCTCAGCTAATAGCTTCAATAATAACTATAGGTTTTATTATTATCACGACTCTTGATAATCCCAAAAATATTTATATTTTTCTTGGCTTAAATAATGTTTATTAATTTTTATGAGCAAATAAATTAACATTTTCTATCCCAAGTATTAAAAACGCTCCCCGATATTAAAATGCACTACACCGCCGCCTTGATCATTTAGTCCTAATTCCAATCTGAAAGTACCAAGATTGGTCGGTAACCTTAACCCAAAACCATAACCAAAAGCATTACCTGGCTTGTCCCTAATTACCGCTGGTTCACCAATAACTGTATCTCCAGAACCAAGATCGGTCCCAAAATCTACAAATAAGGTTCCCCCTACCGTATATTTTTCTTTAAAAGCCTTAAACTTGAAAATAGGAAAGCGATATTCAGCCGTAGCTGTTATGAAGCTGCGACCAGTACCAACTTCAGCACCCTTAAAGCCCCGTATCGAACCAGAACCACCTAGGTTGAACGCTTCATAACCGGGCAGGTCTCCAATTATCGTACCTCCTTGAACACTTAACACTAAAGTACGGTCTCCTTCGGTAAAGCCAAATAATTTTAAAGGTATAAACCCACTCATAACAGCACTCAGTCGGTTGTGTGAGATACTAGCATCTCCAATCGGAATTGACTGATCCGAGTTAAATGCAAACCGATAACCTCGGGTAGGATTCAACTTACTATTCCGTCGATCTAAAACAGACCGAAAGTTAATTGTTAGTAAAGTGTCCTGTCCATCAGAACTAATAGTGAGGGGATTACCAAGTTCGTCTACAGGTTGCAAAGAGCTAGAAAATAGTCCATCTCGGGCAGAAACCAGTTGATAAGAAGCTCCTACTGCTCCTTTAAAATTGCGAGCGATGCGAAAAAAGAACTCTCCACCGCCACCAGTTCTATCGATCCAGGGATCATCACCATTGGGCAGATTTACTTCAGTTCCATTGTCAAATTCTGGTTCTTTTCCTTGGCGATTGAATAGATTAAAAGCATAACCGCGATCATGTTTTATAAACTGCCGATAATCCAAGTCGAATCCCAAAAGATTTGGTCCAAATTCACTACCTAAAGATATTGCCTTGCTATTACCACCTAAATTACGCCAACCAATCCTTACTCCACCACCGATTCCATTGGCTCGATTAGACATGGGATTTATGATTACTGGTCTAGCAGATCCTTGTAAAGCTGTTGGGGCAGGCAAGTTCTGACCAAATTTAAAGAAGAAAGTTTTTCTCTGTTCTACTTTCACCACCATGACCACATTATTATCCCTAGCAGATGGTTCTAGAGATATAGTGGCATCCTTAACTTGAATTAATCGGTTGACCCCTTCTAACCCTTTTTTAGCTAGGTCAGCATTGTAAATAGATCCTGGTTTGAGGTCAAACTCACGGATAATAACTTTTGGGTTGAGTTTTCCCACGACTGGTTGATTGTTCCGATCCACAAACCTTACCTGAATATCGGTTATAGTTTGTCCTTGACTAGCAGGTACGATCAGTGGTTTAGTTGGATCTGCCTCTTCTGGTGTATCAAGCTCAATTTCTAGTCCCAAACATGCAGTTGACAAAGCTAAATAGAACGAAAAAAAACTTAAACCGAAAGCAAACCAATGCCGAGGTGATAAAAATTGCCATAAAATTCGCGCTAAATTTTTGCTCATAAGTTAAAAAATTATTTTTGTAGCATAAGATTTGCTTTTGATTATTAAATTAGTTTGAGTCTTTTCTTATCCTATGGAAGTAATATTAGACTAAAAACAGTTCTTTACTGAGATATATTCCATGTATCTTTAGATATTGCCCATATGTAAGAAAGTTGGCTCCTTTTATTTCGATCTCGCTTGACGGAATCAGCCCCTCGGCTTCCTCTGGCTTTGTGAAGTAGTTGTATTCATAATTAGCTCCCAGTTTGTAGCATTACGCTTGATTTTTCATGAATGATATTTTTACCAATATTGCAGGATGGATTGCCGCTATTATCTTACCCATTGCCACGATATCACAGCTTACAAAGATACTCCAGGAAAAGACCGCCGAAGGAGTCAGTTTAATTACTTGGTTTCTCTTCGGAGTAGCAAATATTGGACTTTATCTGTTTACTGAAAAATATTTGGCTCTTCAATCTTTGGTTGGTCTTTTAGGAACTGCTGTTTTGGACTTCGTTATCTTAGGAGTAGCTCTTTTCTATAAACGCAAAGAGCTAGTAGTTAAAAGCTAATGGTTTTTAAGAACTCAGATCTTGAATGAAACTTAAAAAAACTACCTGGGGCTTGATGATAACTGCCTTTGTGCTCAGTGGGTGGGTTGCTTGGTATGAACTGCCAAGACAAAGACAGGAAACAAACAATATTGCAGAACAAAAAATATTTAATATTGAGGTAAATCAGATCCGTAAAATTATTATTAACAAGCCGGATCTAACGTTAGAGTTTATCTCGACTCAAGACCCTAATAAACCTTGGTCAATGACCAAACCAGAAAAAACCTTAGCTGATGATGCAGTTATTTCCTTTCTGGTAGATTTACTAGTTAGTGGATCAAGCGATCGCGTTATTGCCCTTGATGATAGCTCCTTAGCCGAATATGGCTTGGATAAACCGATCGCCAAGATAAGTTTTACCGCAACTGACGGTCAAACCCACAGCATAGTTCTGGGTAAACCAACAATTAGCGATCGCTTTATTTATGCTCAAGTTTTTTCCAATACTGAAATTAACAATAAGATTGTCCTAGTATCTAAAAACTGGCAATATGCTGTAGATCGAGACTTATCTGAATGGAAGAAAGATAATAGCTAATTGTTAATTTTTGATCCTTTCCAAGGATATTCTCCCCCATCTCCCCTATCTTCCCCATCTTCCCCTGCTTCCCCATCTTCCCCTGCTTCCCAAACTCCCCCATCTCCAAACTTAGTACGGTAAACCACACTGACTAGCTAGTTGCCAGATGATACTTCATTTAGCTAAATTAGCACTCGGAAGGTGAGAGTGCTAATTCTTAAAATCACAGAATATTTTCACCACAATCATTGAAATTAGATCAAACTTATTTCTCATTTAAGAGGTTTCTCTATGGCAGCTATTAGTATTAACGTATCTACTGTAAAACCTTTAGGCGATCGCGTTTTTATCAAAGTAAGTGCATCTGAAGAAAAAACAGCGGGCGGTCTCTATTTACCCGATACAGCAAAAGAAAAACCCCAAGTAGGTGAAGTGGCAGCAGTTGGGCCTGGCAAACGCAACGATGACGGGAGTTACACAGCTTTAGAAGTAAAAGTAGGCGATAAAGTTCTTTACTCCAAATATGCTGGCACTGACATCAAGCTTGGTGGCGAAGAGTATGTATTACTGTCTGAAAAAGATATTCTTGCAGCCGTCTCATAATCAGTTAACAGTTAACAGTAAATTTTTGTTGTCCACCAGTAATTTAAAGTAATATCAACAATTCATGGCAAAATCGATTATTTATAACGACGAAGCTCGTCGCGCATTAGAAAAGGGGATTGACCTTTTAGCAGAGGCAGTAGCTGTTACTCTGGGGCCTAAAGGACGTAACGTAGTTCTAGAGAAGAAATTTGGCGCACCCCAAATTGTCAACGATGGGGTGACAATTGCCAAAGAAATTGAATTAGAAGATCATATCGAGAATACTGGCGTATCCTTAATTCGTCAAGCTGCTTCTAAAACTAATGATGTTGCTGGAGACGGTACTACCACCGCAACAGTACTAGCTCATGCGATTGTCAAAGAAGGTTTACGTAACGTAGCAGCTGGAGCTAATCCCATCGCTCTCAAGCGTGGTATTGATAAAGCTACTGAATATTTGGTAGGCAAAATTAAAGACCATGCTCAAACTGTAGCCGATTCTAAAGCGATCGCTCAAGTAGGAACAATTTCGGCTGGTAACGACGAAGAAGTCGGTACCATGATCGCCCAAGCAATGGATAAAGTAGGTAAAGAAGGAGTTATCTCTCTAGAAGAAGGTAAATCCATGACTACCGAACTAGAAATTACCGAAGGGATGCGCTTCGACAAAGGATATATTTCTCCTTACTTCGTAACTGATACTGAGCGCATGGAAGCAGATCTAGAAGAACCCTTTATCTTGATAACTGATAAGAAGATTGCCCTAGTACAGGATCTCGTTCCCATCCTCGAACAAGTAGCTCGTCAAGGCAAAACTCTTTTAATTCTTGCTGAAGATATTGAAAAAGAGGCTCTAGCTACTTTAGTAGTGAACCGTCTTCGCGGTGTATTGAATGTCGCTGCAGTTAAAGCTCCTGGCTTTGGCGATCGCCGTAAGCAAATGCTCGAAGATATTGCAGTTCTTACTGGTGGACAAGTAATTTCTGAAGACGCTGGCTTAAAATTAGAAAATGCCAAAATCGAGATGCTAGGTAAAGCTCGTCGCATCAATATCACTAAAGACAATACCACTATCGTGGCTGAAGGTAATGAAGCAGCAGTGAAAACTCGTTGTGATTTACTGCGTCGTCAAATCGAAGAATCTGAATCTTCCTACGATAAAGAAAAACTTCAAGAGCGTTTAGCAAAACTTGGTGGTGGTGTTGCTGTAGTTAAAGTTGGTGCAGCTACTGAAACTGAGATGAAAGATCGTAAACTACGCTTAGAAGATGCGATCAACGCAACCAAAGCAGCCGTGGAAGAAGGGATTGTTCCTGGAGGCGGTACTACTTTAGCTCATCTAACTCCTGATTTAGAAACCTGGGCAACCAGTAACCTCAAGGATGAAGCTTTAACTGGGGCTCTAATTGTAGCTCGTGCTTTAACTTCTCCTCTCAAAAGAATTGCGGAAAACGCTGGTCAAAATGGTGCGGTAATTGCTGAGCGTGTTAAAGAAAAATCGTTCGATGTTGGTTACAACGCCGCTTCTAACGAATTCGTTAATATGTTTGAAGCTGGTATTGTTGACCCAGCAAAAGTTACTCGCTCTGCATTGCAAAATGCTGCATCTATTGCAGGAATGGTCTTAACTACTGAATGCATCGTAGTAGACAAACCTGAAAAAGAAGCAGCTCCTACTGCTCCTGGCGGTGACTTTGATTACTAAAATATCTTTGGGATTAGCTACAGGCTATTAGCTGTTAGCTTTTTGACAATTAATTAAAAAATCTTAAGACATTCCCCATTTCAAGCGAGAGAACTAGATTCTAAATGTCCTTGAAGTGGGGATTTTTCTATTTTCAAAAATAGTTTTCTTATTTACTTCTAATAGAGATTAGAGCGCTACGCGCAAGTCCTAAAGGATACCGCTGCCCCTGCGGGTAGAGCAGACCCTTCGGGTAGAGCTTCGCAAGCGCAAGCGCATATCAAAAGTCACCCACCCCTAACCCAACCCACCCCCAGCCCCTCCGAGGAGGGGAAGTCAAAAGTTTACTAATCATAGGCTTGGGCGTTTACCAATTGTCCTAACCAAATTACGTAGTGCTATAGAAGCTAAGAAACGTTAGTTCGACGAATTAAAAAACATCAAGAGGTAAGAGTAGACAAAGCTTTGGGGTAACTTCATCAAGAATCAAGTTGGGTTTGGTTAAAGGGGTACATACATCAGAAATGGCTATAAGTTTTCTCAATCATTCATTACGAAGAGTCGGAGAATGGGTATTCTATAAAATGAAAAGTTGCCAGCAAGTTGCTAAGCATTGGAATTAAATTGAGGTAAGAGAGTAAAATGAGTTTAGAAAACCAACAAAAAAATCCCCAAATAAGAATAAATGATGCTTAAATAGTGCTGTTGACTGAAAAAGACAGCTATTACTTTGATTTTCTGAAATTTACACAACTTGGCAAATTTTAGAAAGCAATATTACTAATATTAAGATAAATTGTTAACAAGTAGATATTAACTATTGCCTATTCCCTAGAATGAAATTGCCACGGTAAGATGAACCCCATGGAAATGATTGCTCAAATAGAAGCCCAACTAAAAGAGATTGCAGCCCGAGAAGAAGCCAACCAGAAAGAACAAGCTATCGTTAGCCAGAATATTAAAGACTTAGAAGCCAGAATTCAACATCAATATAGTCGGCAAACTCAACTAGACCAAGAAGCAATAGACTTATGTACTCATTCAGAACGACTGAGATTCAAGTTATCTAAACTCAACAAAATTGTTAATCTAGCTCAAAATTTCCATGAATTAGCTGCAGAATGTCAAGATAATCAAGAGTTATTAAGTACGTTATATTCCTCTTTATCTAACAAAGTAATAGCTGGTGGACAAAAACAAGTTCCTCAGGAATTAAGACCCAAACCTAAAAATGCTGTTATTAATCTAGAAGAAGATCTCAATCAAAGTTTTAAACTAAGTCTTGAAAATATTAAAGCTCAATTACCCAATGCCGAAAAAATCTATCAAAAATTAGTAGCAAGTTATTTAGAGGAATATCATATTTATCAAAATCAAATTGTCGATGATTTAGATTTGATTTGGTGTGCTGTTGCTTTTATTGCGTTTGGACGTGATTCTTATCGCCAAATGTGTCGTAAACATCATCCAGATTTAGCTGGTTCAGAACTGGCAATGCAATTGATTAATGCTGCATGGGAGATTTCTCAAGAATATTTAAAATCAACTCAATCAGTTGGGCATTAATCATTGATTAATCATTGAGCATTGAGCATTTGTCAATGATCATTTACGATTAACCATTAGCCATTAGCCATCAATCAATTTCCATGAGTATTCAAACTTTACCTGCTGAGGTGATCGATTTGATCGCTGCTGGGGAGGTAATTGATTCTCTATCGGCAGTAGTTAGGGAATTGGTAGAAAATGCGTTGGATGCGGGGGCAACAAGGATCAGTGTTTCTCTGTTGCCTGATTTATGGCAAGTACAAGTATCTGACAATGGCAAAGGGATGACTTTAGAAGATCTGCGGATTTGTGCCGCTCCTCACAGCACTAGTAAAATTTGTACGAGCCAGGATTTATGGCATATTACCAGTCTGGGGTTTCGGGGAGAAGCACTTCATAGTATCTCTCAAGTGTCAGATCTAACTATTTGTAGCCGTTTGTCAGGAAGACTTGATGCGGTGGGATGGCGGGTTAATTATCTTAAAGGAAAACCTATTGAGGAAGAGGCGATCGCGATCGCTCCTGGGACAATTGTCACAGTAACTAATCTGTTTAGTTCTTTACCGGTGCGTCGTCGTGGTTTACCGGCAGTTGCCCAACAACTCAAAGCGATTCAAAAATTAATTCAATATCTTGCCCTGGCTCATCCAACTATTACTTGGCAAGCTAAACAAAATAATCAGCCTTGGTTTCACATTAGTCCTGGAGTAAATTCTCTGCATATTTTGCCGCAATTTCTGCGCAAGATTACTACGAGTGATTTGCAATATTTTCAGGAAAGCGGTGATGGTGAATCAAACCTAGAATTAGTCTTGGGTTTACCAGATCGCGCCCATCGTTATAAACCCGATTGGATTAAGGTGGCAGTCAATGGCAGAGTAATTCGTAATCCAGAATTAGAACAAACGATTATTGCAGGTATGGCAAGAACTTTACCCCGCGATCGCTTTCCGATAGCTTTTCTGCATCTCCATCTCAACCCAGAGCAAATCGATTGGAATCGCCATCCGGCTAAAGAAGAAATCTATCTCCATTCTCTGGGTTATTGGCAAGAACAAGTAGCTCACGCCATTGACAAGAGTTTACGGCTCAATAATGATAATTTACCCCCAAGTGAAGGCGATCGCAGGATTAAGAAAGTTCTCAAAGCTGCCGAATCTCCCGCTAGTTACAATCCAGGGGATGCTAATCCACTATCCGACAAGTTACCCCATGATATTAGTAAAATTAAGTTAAAAGCGATCGCGCAAGTCAATCAAACCTATATCATTGTCGAACATGCTTCTGGTTTATGGATCATCGAACAGCATATTGCCCATGAAAGAATTTTATTCGAACAATTACAAGATCAATGGTCAATCGTTCCTTTAGCAACTCCCATTGTGTTGAACAATCTTCGTCCATCCCAATTACAACAACTAGAAAGATTAGGACTGGATATTGAACCTTTTGGTGAAGAAATCTGGGCAATTCGTAATGCGCCGGCGATGTTGACAACTAGAGATGATTGTCAGGCTGCTTTAATCGAATTGAGTTGGGGCGGAGATTTAGAAACTGCCCAGGTTGCCACAGCTTGTCGAAGTGCAATTCGCAATGGGACACCCTTAACTAAAGCAAAGATGCAGGAAATTGTAGATCGTTGGCAAATAACCCGTAATCCTCGCACTTGTCCCCACGGAAGACCGATTTATCTATCTCTGGAAGAATCTACCCTAGCTCGCTTTTTCCGCCGTAACTGGGTTATTGGGAAAAGTCATGGAATTTGATATTCAGGGGAAGTCAAAAGTCAAAAGTGATCTCTCTTCTTGTTCCTCAACTATAATAGTCGGTATTGTTCAGTTATATTACTGAGGAAATTGGTGAGTTATAATTTTGGGTTGAGTAGCAATGGCAGCAAGAAAACTGACGATAACCAAACTTATCCTGGCTTTTGCGGTAGCTTGTTTATTGACTAATGCTTTTCATCCTGTGTTATCTCAGAACGCAAAGGAACTTTTGCAACAAGGTATTGATGCAGGAATTGCAGGGAGATTAGAAGAAGCAGAAAGTATTTTTCGTCAAGTCATAAAAATCGATCCTAATAATGCTAATGCTTACAATAACCTAGGAACTACATTAGAAAAACAAGGAAAGTTAGAAGAAGCGATCGCTAATTATGAAAAAGCGATTCAACTCAACCCTAATTATGCTAGTGCTTACAATAATCTGGGTTTTGCACTTCAACAACAAGGAAAGTTAGAAGAAGCGATCGCTAATTATAAAAAAGCGATTCAACTCAACCCTAATTATGCAAATGCTTACAATAATCTGGGTTTTGCACTTCAACAACAAGAAAAAGTAGAAGAAGCGATCGCTAATTATGAAAAAGCGATTCAACTCAACCCT
>JASJDR010000349.1 GCA_030065615.1 Xenococcus sp. MO_188.B8
AGTGAAACTATGATTTATATCGTCATGATAAATCTTATGTTAAGACGTTTAACTTACAGTTCTCCAACCCCAGTGTCTACCTAGTTATCAATTATCAAACACGCTCTCTTAGGGCCAACGCATCTAAAGACGTTTCAAATTTCAAATTATGGCACAGGATTAATCACTGTCACCTCAACAGAGCCGACCCGCGAAGCGGATCGTGCACGAGATCGCATACTGACCATCAAGAACTGCGATCGCGTCGTCCAATAGACAATTATTGAAAGTTAGCTTATTACTGGATAAATTAAACCTCTTCTGGTTTGTAGCATAGTTATTAATTTTGTCCGGCAAATCTATTGTTAGCTCACCACGGCGTTAAGCCGAGATACACGTAAAATCGGGCCACATCTCCCTGTAACCCTTGCTGGGTAAGGCTTTGAATTTTAATGATCAATAGCGATCGCAAAGTTCTTGTACAAGCATAGTGTGTCGTCATCGGGTAACAGTTCATTAGCTATTGCCTGTGCATCTTTAATGGTTCGCTCCTTATTAGTAATTCTGGACTTTATAAGATACTTGTACTAATAATGTAATCTAGGGGGTTTGGGCGCGCAAAGTGCAAAAGGGCAAAAAGTGTAAAGAGCTAAGTCCTCGCGCCACCACAGGCCACACGAAAACCAACGTCGTTGTAAGTATCGTAAGGATCGAACCTGACGCGATAAGCAGAACGGCAATCCCAAGGACCGTTGAACCAAGAGCCGCCGCGTATTACTTTTATGGTACTAAATCCTGAGAACCATGCACTGCCATCAGTTGGCGCATCTTCATAGTTATCATGCCAGTTATCTTGACACAATTCCCAGATGTTTCCGTGCATATCGTATAAACCAAAGGCATTAGCCGGAAATTGTCCAACAGAGGTGGTTCCATTCATATTGCAGCCGTAATTAGCTATTTTATCTGAAATGCTCTCGCCAAAATGATATGGTGTGGTTGTTCTAGCTCGACAAGCATATTCCCATTCCGCTTCTGAAGGTAATCTATATTCTGTTTCTGTCTGTGTCGATAATCTTTGGCAGAACTCCACGGCAACCTTCCAAGAGACTTGCTCAACAGGGTTCTGGGGACTATCTTGAAACTGAGCGGGATTATTTCCCATCACAGCTTGCCATTGAGCTTGGGTGATGGGATATTTCCCCATGAAGAAGGGTTTAATTGTGACTTGATGCTGAGGTCTTTCGCTATCGCTTCCTTTACCTTTTGGTGAACCCATCATGAATGTTCCACCTGGGATAGCTATCATATCTAGGGTTACACCATTGCCCAATTCTTTGGTAATCATATTATTAAATTCTAGTATTATGTATAATTTACTAGTAGATTAATAGCTACTACAAGATAGATGCCGTATTTATGATTACATATTGCTATTGACAGTTATGTTAATAGCTGAACTAGCACAACATTATAAACTCAAGTCTAACAAGGCAATCTATGATCGCCTGGCTGCCCTAGAAATTAAGCTTAATCAGGATGATAAGGTCATGATCTTTATAGTGCTCTCAGGTTATCTGTTTCCCTTATCCTTCAATCACTTCAGCGATTTGGCTTTTTTTGATTCTTCTTGATTGTAAAAAATCTCCCCTTGTGAGCCTCCCCTACTTCGGTTGCCTCTGACCCCGATCACCCCATCGATCACCTTCTGACCTGAGTGGCTCCCAAGTGGTTTGGAATTAAAGACTTGCGCAATGCCAGCAATAAGGACAATCAAACAGCCGACTGCTTGCCATAGAGAAAGCGCTTCTGAGTAAATCAATAAGCCGAGCAGGGTGGCGATAAGGGGCTCTAAATAGGAGATCGTACCGTACTCATGGACTTGCAAGCGCTTGACGGCGGAAATCATGAGCGTCAGGGCGATGAAGCCTTGGAAGAATCCGATCGCCAGCAACCAAACCCAATCCCCTGTCTGAGGAAGAGCATTTTCGGAACTCACAATCAGAGGGATGAGGGAGAGAGTGGCAAAAAGAAGCTGATAGAAAGCCCTGGTGTATGAGGGAATTCTTTCGGGTATCTCCTTATTTAGCACTATAAACACTGCGTAAAGAATGGCAGCCAGCAACCCGAAGAAATAGCCAAGGTGATCCTTTAGGTGGAAGGATACCTTGAATTCGAGGATAAAGAAACACCCGAGGAAGGCAACACAAAGCAAGGAAAAGTTGTTTGTCGTGAAGCGTTCCCTATGCCGGATTGCAGCAAAAGCTGTGGCAATGAAAGGCCCAAGGTAGAGCAAGAAGACGGCATTAGCTAATGATGTCTCTCGTAGGGCTTTGATGTAGAAGAGGATACACAGAGCGATCGCAACCCCGCTGAGGACCAGGGAGATGGAAAAATCACTGGGTTTTAGAGACTTAATCTTGCCGGTGAGAAGCAGGTAGATCGCGAGGGAGAGGAAGCCAATGCCAAATCGTGCCAAAGTGATCACTTCTTCATTAGCTGATACGTTTCGGACGAAGAAACCTAGTGAAGCCATCAAGCCCGTGGCTACTGCCTCTTGGGTATAGCCGAAAAATTTCTGATTGTTCATAATTTTTCACGCTGTCTTCTGCCATTGGGGGTCGGCAGCTATGCTTTTCTGGGTAGTGCTGAACTCAGAACTCCTCCGCACTTGGAGAGAGAATCCAAAGCCAAGTGCATCCTCTGGGTCTACTAACAAGGTTTGAATGCCGGTCACATGGGCTCTTCCGATCAAGATTGGTTCAATGGCGACGAACTGACCGATTTTGGTTTCTTTGAGAATTCTTCCTTTGAATCGAGTGCCAATGATGCTTTCGCTGATGTACTCGCTTCCTACCGCGAGTTCCCCCTTGCGGTGGAGCATTGCCATAGACGCCGAAAGGCCAGTGCCGCAGGGAGAGCGATCAAGCTGGCCGTTACCAAAGATCGCAACATTTTTTGCTCGAGGAATCAAAGGAGAAGGCTTATCGTAGATTTCGACCAATTCCACGGTATCGATGTGATTGGTGCATGGATGCTGCACCTGCAACTTTGCGTTCACAGCGGTCTTGACCGCCATGCCGATTTGACTCAGCTCTGCGGCATAGTTGGGTTGAATTGGAATGCCCAATTGGCTGGCCTTGGCCATCGCGAAGAAGTTCCCTCCAAAGGATATATCAACCATCACCTCTCCTATTTCGGGCAGGACGATCGCAATATCTTGGGCGTATAAAAATGAGGGGCGGTTAACTACCGACACTTCGAGCACTCGGCCACCTTCAACTTTGGCGTGGGCGTAAACCAACCCCGCTGGGGTATCGAGGACAACCAAAGTTTCCGGCTCGGTGGTGGGAATCAGATTCAGTTGAATTAGGGCGGTGGCAACGCCGATTGTTCCGTGCCCACACATATCGAGATAGCCTGAGTGGTCGAGGAAGATCGCGCCGTAGTGTGCTTCTCGGTTTGCCGGTGGGGTAAGAACACATCCAAACATATCATTGTGCCCTCTTGGTTCTTGTATGAGGAGGGTACGGAAATGATCGAGGCATTGGCTCATGTACTGTTTTTTCCTCGCCATTGTTTCTCCTGGAATTGGAGGCAGACCACTTAACACGATGCGAGTGGGTTCACCTGCTGTGTGGGTATCAACAGCTAAAATGGAACTCGAAAACTGACTGACTGCTTGAAATAACTGTAGCAATTTGAGGCTTGAGTATTCTGAGTTGACAACCTGAGTTTTTTCCATGTATTTAAGTAAAATTTTGTTTCAATAACTAAAGCATAGAAAAGTTAAAAACTAAGTACAAATACTGTCACGATCTTGATCTTTTATACATCATAAAAACTACAGTTGCAAAACTAATTACATAGCGAATTATGTAGCGCACTATATAGATATAAAGGCAAAAGCTACTTATATTGGTCTTGAAGTGAGTTTTGCAACAATAGAAAAAACAAGCAGTATCGGGATTGTTTGCAGCAATTCTCCTGCTCGAAACCTCAAGGTAAGAAAATACAGATTGAAAGAGACGTTTCAGAATTAAAATATTGGCACAGGATAAATAACCGTCACTTCAACAGAACCGACCCGCTTCGCGGATCTCTTCGAGATCGCTCGGTAAATCAAGTTCAATCTCCAGCATCTCTAGAAATATCTCTTTCTTAGGATTAACAACGGCTAGGCACACCACGATTACACCAGTACTCATCATATCTTCCAACCAATAGCGAATGCTCGTAGTGAGCCGTTTAGCTTCAGGGAGAATTAAGAGGGTATCTTCACCAGAGTTTTCTAAGATCTCATCCTTGAGCGCATCAACGGTTAATTTCTTGCCTGTTGACTCTTCTTCAGTGGGACAATCTAAGTTAAACGCGATCGCCGGTTGAACAAGCTCGATTTAGTTTTTATATCTTAGAATAAAAAGTTAATTAAAGGTTAAATTTAACGATTGGCAATCAAATAACTGTGTCTGCTCGATCATATTAAGAACCATCAGTATTTTTGATAACTTTCAATCGTTAGGTTCTTCCCGAATTGATTTAACTTTTTTTGAAATCAAATAAATAAACTTGGGGAAATTTTAAAGTACTCTCCTAACTTTTTAGCTTGTTCTTTACTAATCGCTCTTTTCCCATTAACAATTGCCGAAATTAATCCTTTTGAGGGACTAACCACTCCAACTAAATCAGCTTGTTTAGTATGACTAACTTCTAAAAGATGCTGCAAAATTTGGTGGGGTGGAAGGTCTCGCCACTCTTTTAGGTTATAGTTATTTTCCTCATATTCCTCAATTAACTTCACTAGCAAACGGAGTAGAGTAGTTTCTTCAGGAGTACGGTTCTTTTTTTTGGCAATCAACTTTTCAGCTACAGCAAGATTCTGTTCGTATTCTGCTTCCGTTTCGATAATTTTAGGAATCAGCTGGACTTCATCCAAAAGCTTAAGATAATTTTCTCGATTAATAGTAAGAGTCATTTTTCCACTTTCCCCTGTCATACTCAGCGTGGGTTAAAAAATACTTGAAATATGCCACTTGTTCTTCATAGTCTATGTCGAGAATTAGGCGATATTTATTACCTTTAATGTTAAACACAGTGAAGTTACCCACTGCTTCAGCATCTCGATAAACTTGCTGTACATCAATTAAACTCTGCCATTGTGCTTGGTCAATTGTTTTACAGAATGCCTTAATCGTGGTGGCAACATCTGGATACTTGGATGCAGCCTTTTTAAGCTTACCAGCTGAAATTAGGTGCATTTGAATTTGTTAGGAAGAAAGTTTTCATTTTGAAAACCCATCTCTAATGTTTTCATATTGAAAACTAATTGTCAACTTCTATTACTTCATAGGGTTGCTGGTCGAAGAATTGGCTCTTCCCTAGATTAATTACTCAATCACAAAAGTATCGTTAGCAATAATTGTTACTTCAGTCCCCACTTCAAGCACGGCAATATTGGGGAGTTTCTCTAATTCTTTTTCTCCTCGTAAAGAGCGATCGCT
>JASJDR010000350.1 GCA_030065615.1 Xenococcus sp. MO_188.B8
CCCAATCTTGCTTCATGCGCTGCCATCTGAAGAGCAACAGAGTGAAACTGCTGCTCCTCTCCTTCTGCATAGCTTTTTAGCAATGCTATTATGTGGCGGGCAGTTGACATAGATTTTATTCCTTAAAAGAATTAATACCTAGGGTATATTCGAGAGTAGTAAATAATTACTAATTACATTTTATCTTTCATGGGAGAGCTTTATTTTAAAGTTTTCATTATATTTGCTGATCTGTAAACAAAAAGTGTAAACACCAAACATAGCTATATGAATATTATTAAAACAGAACTAGTTCCCTCTGTTAACTAAATATTTTTATGTTGATCGCATAAATGACCTTCTTCTAGACGATTAACCACTGACAAGAGGTTTAAAAGGAGCAAGGTGAATGAGCGATCTCAATAAATCAAGTCAATTTAATTTTGACGACAATTTCGATCAAGAAACTTTTCGTAGATTACAGCAGCAAAATCGCGAGCTTATAGAACTAGCCAAACAAATAAGCAAAGAAGGAAAGGAAGCTCATCCTATTGTTTCTCATAACTATTGGGGAAAAATCGGGCTATGGTTGAAAGAGTTATTTACCGTCGATTCGACCAAATTATACGGAAAAGCCTACGTCACAAAAGAAATACAGTCCCATTCTCGGATGGTTGCTGATATGGGGACGGTGGCTAATGCAATCAACATTGCTACGGCATTACCTTTGTTACTCATAGCAATGGCGGATATTCCCTTCTTTGGATTGTTTTTGGCTTTAGGTACTGCTTCGGGTTTGCTCAAGTTTAGTAATAAAGCTGTAGAAATAGCAGCGGCCAAAAAACCTGGTAATCAATTCTGGTCGGAAGTTGGGCTGGCTGGTGTAATCTTCCTCAATTTAATTCAATCTGTGGTTTCGGGTGTAGGAACACAGTTAGTTTTAGACAAGTCTGGAATCGCTAATCACTTTGCAGATCGGATGGTTTACGAGCAGACTATTGCTCCCTTAGAAGCACGGGTTAATAACTATCAGTTCGATCCCAATGCGATCCCGTCAAAAAAAGAATGTCAAGCATTAGAAACAGAATTACCTAAAGTTGAGGCTAATACCTCTGAAAGCAGCCGCTTGTACGAGCAAGCTTACGGTCGTTATGCAGAAGCCCAATTACCTTTGAAAGAGCGTAGCTACTATAGCTCACCACCAAATCAATGGCCTCACTGTCCTAGAGCCAAATACGAGGAGGCGCGATTAACTAGCAGACTATCAACTGCTCAACAAGAATTACAAGAAGCTCAAGCCAAGGTTGCTGATAAAGGTGGTTTGGCTTATCTGAGGAAGGAAAAACCCGACATTTACGATCGCTATTTTGATGAAGTGGGAGAGCTGAAATCGGGGATGCAAGCCACAACAACTGCTGTAGAAATGTTTTGGGAGAATTTAGTAACTGGTAATTGGGCATCTCTAGGCTTGAGTATGTACATATTCGGTTTATCGGTAATTACTTCAGCGATCGCAGTTACGTTAGTTGCTACTCATAGCCAAAGAGAAGATATTCAAATGTCTTGGAGTCCTGCTGTAGCCCAAGAAAAAGAGAGTTATCTGAAGGAAATGCGAAAAAAACTTTTAGGGGAAGATTACTTCGACTAAATAGTAATGCCGTGTGTTCAAACTACCAGCGAACCCACGGATAAGTGGAAATATATATCAGAGAACAGATTGTGAAAAGAGTTAGCATTCATCCCAATTACAACCTAGAGAAATTACTAGAGTTGCAGGAAAAAGGACTATTTGAAAAACAAGACTTCAGAGCGCGAGCAAAAGCAGCTTATAGAGCAGAGAGAAAGACTTCGAGGGAAGATTACAGCAGGACGAATCAAGAACAGCGCAGAATCTTTCTAGATTTGCTTACCGAAAAAGCCCACCAGGGAGAAGTTGTAGAGGATATTGATTTAGCACCAAGGTCTAAAACTGCTTACCAGCGATCGCTTATCAGAGAAACTGAGCTATTAAAAATTACCAGTAAAAAAGAACTAGCAATTTTTCTCGATTTATTGGAGAAAAAAGTGGAGCAAACTGGTTACTTGAATGATACTCGTTGGCTAGAGATAGCTAAAGAGGTTTACATACAAGACCGCGATTTTTACCTGAAACAACAGACTGCTCAAGAGTTAGCCTCTTTGCAGGAAGCAAAGGAAAAAATTGATCTGGGTTGCGAGGCATTAAGCAAAGCGATCGCCAAAGATGATTTGGGAATAGACCTACAACAAGCCTATTCCCTGCTAATAGAAGGCAGTCATGACCTATTGAGTCTCGCAGAAAAATATCTCTATCCCAAACAAAACTGGTTACAAAAAAAACTCAGCCAAAAAATACCAATTATTGACTTTAATCAAACAAGGCGCAAAGAGAGAATAAAAACTATTCGCTACATTCTGGACTATATCCAGCAGTTAATTACTTTAGAGCAAGCCAACCAGAATGAAATCCATCTGAGACGCTTACAGAGTTATCTGAGGGAGTTAACGATTGAAACTAATTACCTATTTGGATGGCTCGCGAAAAAAATCGCCAAGCTACAGCTTAAAATTCCCAGCAAAACTATTGAAGATGTCTCTTCTGCTTCTCAATCAGAAGAGTAGTATTTACTGCGATTTAGCCTTTGCCTAGATCGCAGCCAGAAGATTTTCAGCTTTTTCCAGTAAAAATCAACCAAGCCGAAGAGAAATTATGTCTAAAGCATCCAAAGTCAGACGATATATTAAAATTTTACGGATCAAACTGTGGCAGTTTCTCAAGCAAAAATTTTGTCGTGAAATGCTAACAGAAAAACAGTTCTGGCGAGCTTATAAGTCGGGGCGCAAAAACTTTAACTTTACTCGCTTGCTCAATGTACATTTAGGTGCGGTTAGACTAAAGCACCTCCATTTACAAAGAGCCGATTTGCGGAATTGTTATTTTCCTAAATCCCTTGATTTGTCTTATCTTAATCTGACAGGTGTGATTCTTTCAGGAGTAGATTTAAGCGATCGCAATTTACAAGGAGTAATCTTAACTAGAGCCAAGCTAACCCACGTTAACTTCTCAGGTTCAAACTTAGATGGGGCAAACCTTAGCAACAGCAATTTATCTCAAAGTAATCTGGAAAAGGTTTCGTTAAAAAAAGCCAATCTTACTAATGCCAAACTTGGCGGAGTTAACCTATATAGTTCAGATTTATTAGGAGCGCAGTTGAATAGAGTTCAATTAAGAGGAGCAAACCTCAGTGAAACAGCATTGGAGTCAGCCAATCTGAGTGGTTCTAATTTACGTCAAGCCAATTTAACTCTAGCTAACTGTACTAATGCTAATTTAAGCAATGCCAATCTTCATGGAGCAAACTGTACCACTGCGGACTTTTTTGGTTCGAGTTTACATAAAGCTAATCGAGTAGGTACTACCCTATCTGGTGCGCGTTTACCCAACAGGATGGGGTATCAAGATACGGATGACACAGGCAACAGGAATTTATTTTCTCTATTGTCTCGTTAGTTAAAAGCGATCTGCTTAAAGGCTTTTGTAGATTTCTCGCCGATGACCAATTCGCACTACTAAAACTAATAAAATCCTATCTTCTATGGAATAAACTACTCGGTAATTTCCAACTCTAATCCTATAGTAATCTCGTTGATTGCCTTTAAGTTTGGTGCAGCCATCAGGACGAGGATTAATGCTGAGAGCTTTGATAGCGGATTTAATTCGTTTGATATCTTGAGCTGAAATAGATTTGAAATCTTTTTTTACTTTGCGATCGAGTTTGATTGTGTAAAGACTCAACTTAATCCTCTAAATCGGCAAAAAATTCGTCAAAGTCAACTGTCTCCTGTTGAGGATCGTTCATCCGAGATTCAGCTATGGCAATATCTTCCTTGTCCTCTGCTTCTTTAACAAGTTGTTGAAACAGCTCGTAGTCCTGAGCGGAAATCAGGTAAACAAATTCATTGCCTGAACGCTTAATAGCAATATGTTCCGCTCCATAGGCTACACGATTTAGAGTATCGGCAAAGTTTTTTCTGGCTTCTGCTGATGAGATAAATTTCATATCCACAGTTTGTACATTATGTACTTATTGTACATTGGTAAACTGCAAGCCAGCTATTCGAGTATTTTTCCTTAAAATCTACAGTCAAGACGCTTTTACGCTCTAAAATTTTTCTAATCCTGCATAAAATTCAGCTTTGATAGCGACCGATATCTATTAGGCTCAATTGCTTTAACCAATGAATGACAATAACTCTTTAGATGTTTTACTCGAACAAGGTCACGATCTCCTCGATAGGGGTCAATATGAAGCTGGGTTGGAAGTATTTCATCAAGCAGATAGCCTGGACTCTAATAGCCCACAAGTTAAGTATGGTTTGGGATTGGCTTATTATCGGTTAGAAAGATATCAAGATTCCATTGACTATCTGAACCTGGCTTTGCAGTTAGAAGAGATATACCCCCTAGCTTTAGTTAGGCGGGGATTAGCATATAAAGCTATAGAAGAAAATGATGTAGCCAATGCTGACTTTGAGGCAGTGTTAAAAATTGAACCTCAAACTTACAAAGATTGGCGAGCTAAAGGGATTGCTTCTGATGAACTAGGGCAATATGAAACTGCACTAGAATGTTATGAAAAAGCATTGAAAATTGAACCTAATGATTATCAATCTTGGCATAACAAAGGACTAGTTTTAGAAAGTAGAGGAGTAATTTTACAAAGTATAGATTATTTTGAAGCTGCATTATCTTGTTATGAAAAAGCATTAGAAATTGAACCTAATTTTCAATTGACAAATAAAAAAGAACAGCTATTATCTCGAAATATTCTTTTTTCTAAAATACTGGATATTATCATGAAGGGTGGAGAGAAAGAGCAAGTTTACCCTTTATTAGATAGAAATATAGAAAGAATAGATATCCATCTTAATTTGGTACTACAAAAAAACATACCAGAATTAGTAAAAAAAATATTACCGATGATGGAAATAGAATTACGAAATAAATTCATTGAAATTGATAGTGTTTTTGAAACCTTGGAAAAAGAAGTTCAGAAATCTTTATTAAAAACCGTCTCAGAAACCTCACTCGCAAATTCTCTGAGTAATTTTGGTAGTCTAATCCATGAATTTTCCCGTGGTAATCGAAGTCACAATATTGAAATTGCAATTACCTTATATGAGATTAGCCTACCTTTTTTCACTCAACCTGATTTTTCCAATATAAGAGCAGGCATTCAAAATAATTTAGCTAATGCTTATTTGGAAAGAAGTAGAGGTAATAAAGCAGATAATTTAGAGCAGGCAATTCAATGTCATCAGGATTCCTTGATGTTCTTCACTCAGATTGATTTTCCCGAAGAATGGGCAAGAGCTCAACTAAACTTATGTTCTGTCTATACAGAAAGAATTAAAGGTAATAGAGTTGATAATTTAGAGCAAGCTATTCA
>JASJDR010000351.1 GCA_030065615.1 Xenococcus sp. MO_188.B8
TCTATCTTTAGGAATTACAGTTGATAATATTAGCGTTACCTATAATAATGCTCGTTTAGCTCTTTATGATGCTAGTTGTCAGGTGCAACCAGGGAAAATAACGGGCTTGGTTGGCCCTAATGGTGGCGGGAAATCGACTCTGTTCAAATCAATTATGGGTTTTTTGACGCCTAGTCAGGGTAAAGTTTATGTGGACGCTTGCGCTTGCGAAGCTCTACCCGAAGGGGCAGCTCTACCCGAAGGGTCTCGACCCCGCGTCGGCGGAAGACGCAAGCGGTGCGACCCTGACGAGGTTTACTCGTCTAAGGAACGCGTACCAAGAGAGGGAACGCGCGAGTTTAATGGCTTACCGATACATAAAGCTCAGAAAAAGCAATTAATGGCTTATGTCCCGCAAGCTGATGAAGTAGATTGGAATTTCCCGGTTAGCGTGGCTGATGTAGTGATGATGGGACGCTATGGTTATATGAATATGTTACGAATTCCCAGAGCCCAAGATCGTCGTTTAGTCAAAGAAAGTTTAGCCAGGGTGGGAATGACTGATTTTAGCGATCGCCAGATTGGGGAATTGTCTGGAGGGCAGAAGAAAAGAGCGTTTCTGGCAAGAGCCTTAGCTCAAGAAGGCAAGATCATGCTTTTAGATGAACCCTTTACAGGAGTAGATGTAAAAACAGAAAAAAGTATTATCGATCTGCTGTTGCAATTGCGGGATACGGGACATACTATCTTAGTTTCTACTCACGATTTAGCTTCAATTGCGACTTTTTGCGATCGCGTAATTTTACTTAATCAAACTATTTTAGCTACTGGAAGCACCGAAGAAGTATTTACCGAAGAAAATCTTGCTATGACTTTTGGCGGACTTCCTACAGTGATCAGTTATCAGTGAACATTGAACATTTGGGTAATTTATTGAAATATTTTTACCAGATTTCTAAGAAAGCTTATACCTCGTAGGATGGGCAAACCTTAAATTCAACAAGTTAGCATTGATGTTCTTACTTGCCAATCAATATCGGCTGATTAACTGATGTTACGCAAAATGAATATTGTTATCTCCAAAATATCAATCAAATCCATAAATACCACTGGGGGACTTGCCCCCCAGACCCCTTCGTAAATATTGACAAGTAAGCCGGAAAAATTTGATTGTCTCTGTAGTTGTCCAATTTTTTTTAATCAGAATTGCAATATATTCAAAACTGTCCCTAGAAGATTCTTTCCCATATCTTTGGGAAATTTGAGTAAGTCCTAATTTTATAGTTTCACTGTGTAACATCAGTTATTAAAATTTAATTTATATCAGACGTAATATATAGCGTTTCTTAGATTCATGAAGTACATTTTTCTGTTCCCTGTTCCCTGTTCCCTGTTCCCTAAAGTTATCTCTTGTGTATCTCACTAATTCGAGAAAGGCTATAGAAAATTTTATGCAGGGAGAGCGCAATATGAGAATCGATAAGCTAAATACTTAAAAAGAATAAAATTAATCTGTCCAGGACAGTACAGAACAATAAATTAAAACAACTGTAGGACTTATGCAAAATGAAGATTATTAAGCTACATATGCCGTAAGGTGGGCATTGCCCACCCTACTATAAAATCTCAAAACTAACTAAAATAATCTATGAATGAAATCTTAACTTGGTTTGCTGAACCCTTACAATATGGTTTTATGCTCAAAGCCCTTTGGGTTAGTGCTTTTGTTGGGGTAGTTTGTGCAGTATTGTCTTGTTACATTACTCTCAAAGGTTGGTCATTGATGGGAGATGCGGTTTCCCATGCAGTTGTTCCCGGTGTAGTGGTAGCCTATGCATTGGGAATTCCCTTTGCTTTGGGTGCTTTTATCTTTGGTTTTGGGGCAACAGTTGCCATTGGCTATGTGAAAGCGAAAACTCGTCTCAAAGAAGATGCGGTAATTGGGGTAGTGTTTACAGGCTTTTTTGCCTTCGGCATAGTTTTATCTACTAAAATTCCGAGTAATATTGATTTATTTCATATTCTTTTCGGTAATGTATTAGGTATTTCCCAGGAAGATATTATTCAAACTCTGATTGCAGGGATTCTTACTCTGGGAATTGTTCTGTTGCGCCGCAAAGACTTATTGTTATTTTGTTTCGATCCTAATCATGCTAAAGCGATCGGATTGAATGTTCATTTTATGTATTACACGTTACTGTCAGTACTTGCTCTGACTATTGTAACGGCATTACAAACCGCAGGGATTGTTTTAGTCGTAGCGATGCTAGTGACTCCTGGTGCTACTGCTTATCTATTAACAGATCGGTTTGACCGAATGCTGGCGATATCTGTTGGCACCAGTGTCTTATCTTGTTTGTTGGGAACTTATATTAGTTACCATTTAGATGTCCCTACTGGTGGCTGCATCGTGGTATTGCTCACTCTGATATTTGTGATATCTATGATCTTTGCGCCTAAATATGGTCTACTCAACCAGGGAAGTACCAAGCAAAAATCTCAGCAAACCATCTCTGTACCTCGAGAAAATTGCTGAATCCTAAGAAGATCGAACCCTGCCTTCTCTTAACGCAATCTCTACAGGTATTATTTAAAGACTTGATAAAGTTATTAGATATTTAGGCAAAATTTTAGTTAAATGAACTTTTTTTATAATTTAATACTTAGACTATTATTATCTTAACTTTATATACAAATAATATTACTTAAAGATTCAGTAAAAACAAAATATTCCGGATGTCTAATCAGTATATTTTCTGATATCTTTTGATTATATGAAAAATATAAAAGGTATATAAAAATGTATTTATTAGATGAAGAATGCCAAACTGTAGAAAAAAGTCAAAAAAAGATTCTTGTAGTTGATGATGATCCTGCATTACAAAATTTGATCTGTAGGTTTTTTAAATATAATAATTACCTCACAGAATCTGCTTTTGATTGTCAAACTGCTAGACAAAAATTAATCAGGTTTAAACCAGACTTAGTTATTCTAGATGTTAATTTACCAGATGATACGGGGTTGAATTTATGCCAAGAAATGAAAAACAATCGGACATTAGTCGTCATGCTAACATCTATGGATGATACTAATTATATCTTACAAGCTTTTGACAAAGGTGCTGATGACTATATTACTAAACCTTTTAACTTACAGATCTTAAAAGCAAAAATTAATGCCTTATTCAGAAGAACATCTAGCCATTCTTCAGTATATTATAATGATAAACCTTTAGTTCTTAATGAACTAATAATTGATTTTTGTCGTAGAGAAGTGATTTCTGATGGAGTAGTAATTGCTCTAACTGCTTTAGAATTTGATCTCCTACATTTCCTAGCTAGTAATCCTAATCGGGTTTGGGATCGAGGAGAATTAATTAGTGCTATTTGGAATCGTGATAACTACACAGGAGAAGATCGTAAAGTTGATATTCATATTGGTAGAATTCGCAAGAAAATTGGCGATCAAGATGGGAAACTAATTAAAACCATCTGGGGTAGAGGTTATATGTTTGAGATGTCTAATCGGAATCAAGTACAATTAGCAAATTGATCAAAAAGCTAAAGAAACTCCTGTAAGCAAACTAATATGTTAAGAGCTGGAATTGTTGGACTACCTAATGTTGGTAAATCTACCCTCTTTAATGCCCTGGTAGCTAATGCCCAAGCTGATGCGGCGAACTTTCCCTTCTGTACGATTGAACCCAATGTGGGAGTAGTTTCTGTCCCTGATGAGAGACTAGAAGTACTAGCAAAAATCTCGAATTCGCAAAGAATTGTGCCCACTCGGATCGAATTTGTTGATATTGCAGGTTTAGTCAAAGGCGCCAGTCAAGGGGAAGGCTTGGGTAATAAATTTCTGGCTAATATTCGGGAGGTAGACGCGATCGTTCATGTAGTACGTTGTTTTGACAATGACGATATTATTCATGTATCAGGTTCAGTCGATCCTGTAAGGGATATCGAAGTTATTAATTTAGAATTATCCTTGGCAGATTTAAGCCAAATTGAAAAGCGTATTCAACGAGTACGTAAACAAGCGAAAAAAGAAAAAGCAGCTCAAGCCGAATTAGAGGTTTTAGAAAAACTCAGTGTGGCGTTAAATAATGGTAAATCTGCCAGACAAGTTGAGTTAAATGAAGACGAAGTAGCAATTATTAAACCCCTAGGATTATTAACCAGAAAACCCATAATTTATGCTACTAATGTTTCCGAAGATGATTTAGCCTCAGGTAATGAATGGGTAGAAGAAGTAAGAAAATTTGCTGTTGATGAGTCGGCTTTAGTAGTATTAGTATCAGCGCAAGTAGAGTCAGAATTAGTCGAATTGTCAGCAGAAGAAAAACAAGATTTTCTTGAAGCTTTAGGCGTTACCGAAGGGGGATTAAAATCTTTGATTCGAGCTACTTACGAACTATTAGGTTTGCGCACCTACCTCACCACCGGAGAAACCGAAAGTCGAGCTTGGACAATTACCGCAGGGATGAAAGCACCTCAAGCAGCAGGAGTAATTCATACCGATTTTGAGAAGAAGTTTATCAAAGCTGAAACTATTAGTTATCAAGATTTTGTGGAATCTGGCTCAAAGGTTACAGCTAAAGAGAAAGGTTTAATTCGTTTTGAAGGTAAAGATTATGTTGTCCAGGAAGGGGATGTGATTGAATTTCGAGTTGGGGGATAAATAAATTGGCGCAATTAAGTTAAAAATAGTAAAAGCAGAGGGAGTAGAGAAAGAATGAAAAAAAATTCTAATTTAATAGAATTTTTTTTCTTAATGTTTACTTTTCTAAAGTAAAGAAAAGAATCTATTGATTAAATGGGAAAAGCATATTTATTGGCTGTAATATATAAGTGGTACTAAATTGTGTAATCTCATTTTGGAGACTATTTAGATATGATTGGCTTTCTCGTTACTTTATTAGTTACTGCTGTAAGTTTATTGATTATTTCTAAACTTCCGACAGGGGTAGAGATTAATTCTTTTAACAAAGCTTTAGTTTCAGCAGTTGTCTTCGGTATTCTCAATGCTATATTACGACCAATTTTAGCTTTTATTTCAGCGCCTCTTACCTTCATTACTTTCGGCTTCTTTACTTTAATAATTAATGCGATTATTTTTGGCTTAGCAGCTTTTTTGGTTACTGGATTTAGACTCCGTTGGGGCTTTTGGAGTGCTTTGATTGGTTCTTTCGCTCTTGGTGTAATCAACTCTATAATCTTTCACATTCTTCCCTTTTCTATTAACTAATTACAGATAGTAAAATTAAATTAAGAGCAAAAGCGATCAGCCAAAGGCTGGCACTGCGTGGTCTGCGAAAGCAGGCGCTGCGCGCGCCGCGCTTGCGCAGCTCCGGGATGGGGGGTTTCAGTGATTAATGAATTCGTATCACTAGTTAATTTTGTTGTATTTGAACCCCCATTCCCGCCCGAAGGGGCAGCGGATCTCTTCGAGATCGCATTT
>JASJDR010000103.1 GCA_030065615.1 Xenococcus sp. MO_188.B8
TCTTTCAACGTTGATTTGATTTTTTCTGTTAGCATTGAGAGTCAACGAGCACATTATACAGATATCTTCTGCTTATCAGCAGATTCTTTAAATTAGATTACTCGGTAATTTATTTACGCGCAAGTCCCTAACCCCAAAGAGATCATCGCAATAAAGAATTGACTGGGTAAACCTAAAACTATTTGGGAAACTAGGGTGTTGATGGCATTGACATCGGCAATCCGACTGACTACTTCCCCACTACGACGACCTTCAAAATAGGATAATGGGAGGTGCAATAATTTGCGACCATATTCGAGTATCAGTCCTAATTGTAATTTTTGACCAAAGTGACCGATCAGATGTGACTGTAATAAGCCCACTCCACTGCGAAACAAGTTCATGGCAATGACACCAATAGCTACGGTGGTTAGGAGTTGGGTATCCCCTCGCACTAAGACGTCATCGGTAAGTAGTTGCATCATTAAAGGAGATGCTAATGAGAGCAGTCCCACCGCAAAGTTGATGACAATAGCTAAGAGCAAAATATAACGATAGGGCCATACTCGTTGAATGTAGCGACTAAAACCACCAATTTGGTCATTTTCTTGTTGGTAAAAGCGACTCTCATCTGGGGTGAGGAGCAACATGATGCCATTGCCCCAACCGGTGACTAATTCTCTGCGGGTCAGGTAGCGGATGCCTATGCCGGGGTCTGCAATGACGTATTTATTCCTTTTTTTGCCGTATAACACCACCCAGTGGTAGCCTTTCCAATGGATGATCGCTGGGAGGGGTACTTCTGAGAGGCGAGCTATGATTTCCGATGTCGCTTTGACTTGACGGGCATTAAATCCCAGAACTTCGGCTCCTCGGTTTAAACCTAGTAAGGTGGTGCCTCGGGCTCCGGTGCCTACTGCTTCTCTTACTCTGCTGATGGCAAAGCTGCGTCCGTAATGTTTGGCAATGGTCGCGATACAGGCTGCGCCGCAGTCTTCTTCACTATGTTGGAGAACGATGGGGTATCTCATGTTGCTGATGAATATTAGAGTTCAAAGGATTAAAGATTTTTAACTACAGATGTTGTTGAATTAATCTTGGCCCAGATTAAGCTGCTTAACATCGAGTTTGCTATAAAGATTTAATCTATATCTAGGGGTTGAGCGTCAGAATTATGCAAGTTAAATGTGGCTCAGTTTATCTGTAGTAAATCCATAGTTAATTACAGTGAACGAAAACTTTATTAGGATGTTATTTGTTGTTTAAGAAAGCTTGATTGTCTTTCCTTTTTTTCTCGTTGATTGAAATTGATTTAATTTCTCTCTCGGATTTGTAACTATTACGCTGGTTGATGGGAAGCTGGATCACTAGAAAAATTTTAATTTTCAAAAATTTTGTTCCTAGATATCTCTTAAGTCCTTGTTAGACAGTCATTACAAGGTTTTGATTACTTTAGAGTGATCGCTCTACTGACTATCAGCGAAGCTGCACGATCTCTGACCGCCATAAATCCCCAAAAAAACAACCTCGGCACAGTTACCAAGGTCGAGAGCGTTACGCTTTGGGGCAGTTTAATTTTTTGACGTTGAAAAGGAGTAAAAGTCAGTGTTAGTTGAGGAGGCGCTAGTGGTGAAGCACTTTAAGATTTTCATAAAGACCCCACCGTGCAAGCGGTGCGCTGGGAGGGGGACTTTTCTAAATTTAGTACTTTTATGCAAAGAGTTAAATGTATATTTTTTCGACCGCTTGAAAGTCAAACTTAACTCTCAATTTTGGTGCTAATAGTTTTTAATTGGATAACCAAGACAAAGGGGTAGTGATTGATTCCCGCTCAAAAGGAGAAAAAGCTTAGGTTTCTTCTAAAGTCACAAGCTCGTTAATTTCCCCAACAGGCTTCTTCACTTCTACTCCATTCTGCTCCAAAATTACTAAAGGTGTAGGGAAGCTATGTTCAATTCTTTTTACTAAAACTTGTCCATTAGAAAGATATTGTCCTATTTGCACATAACGAGCAGACGTTTCTTCCGGCGCTCGAACAATTAGCTCAATGCGATCGCTTGATTCGACTAAGCCGGTAATAACAACATTTTCTGCCAAGTTAGCTACCGAGATTTCTTCTAGGTTTGGAATGCTAGTAAAATCTTCCGGTGTTGTGCTTGGAGTCGGTTTTGGGATGGATTTAACCTTTTTTTTATCCTTTTTGATCTCTATTTGAGGTTGTATTGCTACTACCGCAAAAGGATCTTGTCTTCCTCTGATGCTACTTCTAACTCTAATGTCTGGCTTAGTTGCAGGAATTAGACCCGCTACATTTTCTTCTCTGCCCGTGGGCTGAAAAGCTTCCGCTTTGGAAGTTTTAGGTTTATTTTTTTCTAATTTTTGGTTTATATTGGATTGTTTTACGTCTTTTTTCCCATCTTCAACAACTGTTTCTACCGATTTCTTGGCAAATGTAGACATCAAAGAACAACTTTCGAGGGGGAAAGCTAAGATTCCTACTAATACTAAAAATGAAATTTTCCTCATACCAGTTTCACCACAACTACGATTTTAAATTGCCTTGAAAAAATTGCTCCGAGAAACAATTCCGATCCCAAGATAACAGTTGATTTAAAAAACTGGTAGAGGTAATTTTTATATTGGCATCAGCAAAATTTTATGTTACTGATCTTGTGCCATAGATTCTTGTAGAATGTTAAGACCTTTTTTTATTTGACGAGATACGGTTATCACACTAATTCCCAGTCTACTTGCTGTCTCTTTTTGAGTTAAATCTTGTAAAAAAACAAATTCTAAGACATTTCTAGTGCGATCTTCTAATTTAGATAAAGCTTGTTGAAGACGAATTCGATCTTCATAAACTAATTGAAAACTGCGATATTTGGGATCAGCAACCAAATCACATAGACTAGTTTGGCTATCGCTGTCATGATTGATCGATATATCCAGGCTCAAAGGATTTCTATTTTGATAAGCAAGCTTGATATCTTGCCATTCTTTGGGAGAAACTTGTAAGTATTGTGCAATTTCTGAATCTGTAGGTTGACGATTATAATCTTTGCGGAAATTACTGATGAAAGTGACAGATTGTTGTTTTTGTTCTAACCAACGTCGCGGAATACGAACCGTAGAACTTTTATCTCTTAAATAATGTTGAATTTCTCCTCTTACATAAGGCATGGCAAAAGAGCTAAAGGCGTTACCCTTACCAATATTAAATCTTTCAATTGCCCTAATTAAACCGATACAACCCACTTGTAGTAAGTCTTCATAACTTTCATTACATTTATATACCCAATGATTGGCTTCTTTTTTTACTAAGCCAAAATTTAATTCGACAATTTTATTCCTTAAATCTGTAGTTGGATTTGCTTGATACTTTTGAAATAACTTTAAGCTATCTACTTTAATATTTTTAGTTGGGCAAGTTGTCATTTATATAATCCCTATTTTATGGATTTTTGGAGTTATAAAAAGCTCGATACTTTAGTAACAATAATTTTGGCTATTAATTAGTAAAACATTTCAACTAAATCAAGCTTAGTATTTACTCTGGGATAGAGACAACAGCATTTATACTATTTTTTTCTATTAAGAGATAGTTAACTTTAATTTTATTTGTACTGAGTTTTTCTAGTTGTTGTGTGAAAACACCTAATTTATTTAACGGATTTAGTACGAACACTATTTAAAAAATGTCAAAAATCTTTACTATATGAAAATAGCTATGAAGAGATGATGAATTTAACTTGGATATCAGTATTTTTAAGCATAAAAAAAGGGCAAGCTTGCCCTAAATAACATTATTTTTTATTTAATTCATCAAGAAGACTGACTAACTTTCTATTTTATACTTGAGGTTCAATCCGACCGTAAAAGACTCCGCGAATTCTAACGTCTTCTGGCTCTTCTGCCCCTAAGTCAGTAGCAGAGGGCTGTTCGCTTTCAAAAACTCCAGCAATTTCTCCTGTATTACTATTTACTTTAGTAACGTTCATTGCCATGGTGCCTTTTCCAGTCACATACTGTTTAACGTTGGCACGAGTAAACTCCTCATCGTCAGCTCTTCCTGGTAAAGCGACTGCGTTATCATAACCACTAGCAATACTGCGACCTTTAGGATCTAAAAATACTTGTCCACGATAGGAAGGAACACGGAACTCACCTTTAAAGTCTGTAGAAGCATTAATAGATTCTTGAGCTGGTTCTGTATTAGCAACCAAACCTTTAATAGTGAATAAGAAAGGTACTTCTTCTCCCCCTGGAAGTAGAACCGTTACGGCTTGGAAATCAATTCCACCAAGTTCAGTAAAAGTTAAACTGCCATCATTATTGGTTGTAATATTGCCTACAACTTGATCAAGACTGGATGTATATCTGGTTAATAATTTACCAGTTACAAATTTTGCTTCCTGACGTTTATTTAATGGTTCTTCCTTTACAAAATATTCTCTTGGTTCAAGACATAAATCTCTCAAGGTATAGGATTGATTGGGGTCGATCGCGATGCTACCGCGACTAGTTTCGGGAATATCTAGACAACTGTTAGCTATTCCTGTGTTGAGGATATCATCATAGGTAAGTTCACTCCGATCAAGATTACGAGGGTTTTCACTACAAGCTGTTAATACCCCTAAACACAATGCTAAAAACGCTGCTATTATTGCACGATATCTCATGGTCTACCTCTTTTTGTTTTATGTTCGATTTAACATCGAGCGCGAAATATTAAGCAAAAAAATAGGTTGTTTTGCAAGCAGTTTCATAGATAAACATTCCTATGAGAACGCGTGCATTTGACGAACCTAGCTAATCTGGATGGTATATACTCTACCAAAGAAGGGATTACTTATTCTTGCTGTTGTATAAGTTAAAAATCAAAATAGTTTTAAAAGTTATTTTTATGTAAGCACTCAATAAAATATGTCAAGAGCATCATTTATGGTTGAAAAGGTTGAGAGATCTTGATTTCAAATGATAAGCTCAGCAAGTTTAGTGAGTAATTCCTACAAGATGTTGCCCTTGATACAGATTTTTTCTTTATATTTCGTTACAATGGGAGGCTATAAACGCCGCTACCTAGCATACAAGTCCTAATTTGACAAAATTATTCTAAGAAGATTCTATTAAGTAGCCATATAAAATAAATTTACAAGTGGCTCTGCGGTCAGACCCAGCCCCGTCGTTCTCTCACGTCGATTTTTTTAAGATTTTCAGTTATGTGAGACATTGGGCAGGGGAGGAAAATCCTAATTATTTCGTTTTATATTTCTATAATTGCCCTTGGTTGCTTAGGTCAAACTTATTATGCTTTTTGGTAACGAGCAACACAGACTTTAGTGAGCGCTTGACATCGTTTCCGTCGCGATCTAGCCGACCATAGATGATTTGACCTTGATAAGATATGGCAGAAGAACTTCCCCCGTCGAGGTTCATTGCTCTGACTACGCCGAGGCTAGAGAGAAAATTGGCTAATTCTGATAGAGACATGCCTGAGTCTTTATGCGATCGCTGTGCTACCATGACTAGCAGGATATCTTGGTTTTTAGTGATTGCAATAGCACTTCTAGCGTTACGAGATGTGGTACCAATGGCATTGCGAACTACTTTTCCATCTTTGTAAGCTACAAATCCTTCTTGTACTGAAGTTTCTAGGGGTAATATTTTTGGTCCAGCACCCAAGGCATTTTGTAATTGGCATCCAAGGGGAATGGGATCGGAATGCAAGGCGATGTCATAATTAATGTCCTTACCACAACGGTAACTACGGAATTCACTCCGATTAAGAATTTTTCCCAGATAGGGTTGTACTTTGAGATTTTCGATTAATCTGATATTATTTCGAGGATCAGCAAGTACTTTGCCTTGTTGTAAGATATACGATGTAGTCTCTTGATTCTTAGGGTCAAAAAAACCACCATTAATTCCAGCGATCGCATTACTTTGGAGAATAAACTTTTTTAGGGTAGTTAATTCACTGGTTGCGGTAGGGACAATTTCATAGTTACTGCCATGGGGAATAGTAATTACATGGATAATGCTATTAGGTTGAGGATAGGTTTGATAGCTAATTGCTTTACTGGAAGATTTTGCAGGAAAGATTAATAAATGAAGGATAAAGAATAATATTAATCCTAGATTAAAGGAAAAGGTATTGAAATATTTTTTTGGGAGCATTAGTTAAAGAAAATAATATTCTTATAAATAATTAATAGTTTATGGTTTCTTCATTATAGGATAGTAAATAATACTGTGGCTAGTTTTACTTTTTTTTGCACAAATTTTCTTGTCAGCAATTAGTTTTTTTAAACAAACCTGAAGCATTGATACAGGGCGATTTAAAACTTTGCTGAGTTGTTTGGTAGTGATTCCCGTAGCTTGTTCTTGGATAATTTTTAAAATTTCTTCTTCAGTAGTTAGTCCTGGAGTAGCACTAATTATTTTAAAATGAGTCACCAAAAAAATCCTAAAGTATATTTATTGACACAAAAGTAGATAACTAAAATTGACATTTGTCAGAAATCCCAAGTTTTTTTCAGTAAAAATACTGAGATTATGTATAAAGTTACCCCTTTGTAGTTATACTCGCGATTTTTTAAAATGGCAATAAGTAGCTGTATAAAATAAGTTACTTATTAATTATCATTGATTAGCATACTTATAACTGAAGAGCCGTTATTATTTAATTTACTTAGTCCATTTAATTGGCAAACTACAATCTTGAGATAAAAATCCTGTTTCTTTATTTAAGATTTGCTCCACATGATTATAAATTTCTGCTGCTTCGGCACGGGAATTACCGATACTAGTTAAACCTAATTTGCCGAATTCAGATAATGATCCCATCAGGTGAAAAACATTACCAGTACAAGTGCTACTATCAAAATGAAGTCTGGCTTGGGCAATGATATCCATCAAATCGTTAGGTAACAAACCTCGATAGCAATCTTTTTGTAAATTATCGGAAGCAATATAATATTTAGGTTGGTTTTGTTGACTGAGAAATGATCCTGTCGTATAGTCATATGTACCATTGGTTAATAACTTCAAAGTCATAAAAGGATGAGTTGTTCCGCCTTTTCTTAAATTAATCTCGATCGCATTGATTTCCCATTCTTGACTATCAGGATTTTGTACAGCAATAAAGTCTACTCCATATCTTTCGATTGCGCCTTTAGCTGCTAAAGCCTGCCCTACTTTTAGGCCAATATTTTGCAATTTTAACCGATATCTTTCGTCAGCAGGGAAATAACAACCTAGATAAATCTGACCATCTGCACCGCCTAAAATTTGATCATGAGTTGAAAGAATACTTACTTCCCCAGAGGGCTTGATATATCCTTGAACACTAGGAGAGGTTTTAACTTCTCCTTCGATAAAAGCTTCAACAATTGCCCCTAATTCAGGAATACGACGGGCAAAATTTTTCCAAGTTTCTCCTACTGCTTGAAAGCTGAGATTTTCTAATTCTTGATTAATTGCATTAATGGTAATTTTGCGATCGCAAAGATGAGGAGCATATTCTTTAATAGGAGTCAGATTTAAAACTGCATTCCCTTCTCCTGAAAAACCTTCATTGAGTTTGATTACGATTCGTTTAAGATCTTTTTGTCTTGTCCAAAGATTAATAATTTCTGCAACTAAATCCTCAGTATTAGTCACGGTGTAACTGCCATCAGGGTGGGGAATTTGACATTCAGCAAAAATTTCACGGCTACCACTTTTAGAACCCCAATAAAGTAATTTTGGATCTGAAGCAAGCAGAGGTATTCCTAATTCTAAGGAGAGTTTTTGTTCTAAATCAGTAGAGTTATAGCATACCATATAAGAGCGATCGCTTCGTAGGGCACGGCGAATCTTGGCAACTAAACGGGGACGTTCTAAAATTTTCTGGGTTAGAGGTTTGAAAGAAGCATCATAAAGACTAACTTGTAATAATCTTTCTCTAGCGTGGGAAAAAGGAATACCTGGTAATAGTTGTAAATAATAATCAATAATAATAGGACATAAAGGAAGAGCAGAAATATAAATAACTCTGGTATGAGGATTACGGAGACGAATCAAGGAAAAAAGTAATCTTTCTTCATAATGTAAAAATCCTGGAATTTTTTGACCTAATTGAGGATCAATGCTAAATGAAGGGACAACCAAAATATCACAATCATCGTGATCAATGATGTCGATACTTTGCCAGCGATCTTTCAATTTGTCTTGTAATTGCTGAAATCTGAGATTTGAGTTATCTTTGGCAACCATGTTCCTCGCAATATTTCCTTAGTCCTTAAATTAATCTTGACACAGGACTAAGTAGGATTTTCTTAAAATTAATTTCTAATTCAGTAATTCTCAATTAAAACATTAGAAAATTTGTCTTTTCTTTCATGATAATGGTAAGTAGCTGTTCAAAATAAATTACATAATCATGGGAGTTATTTAAGAATATAGTTAACCATTTAAATGCAAACACTACTGGTAGTGGCTGGAGTGTGAGTTTTACAATCATAAATTAAAAAATAATAATGGTATAACCGACTCAAAATAATATTAATTTAAAGTATTAAATACAATGCAAATCAGCTTTCTGCTCAGCATTATTCTCATCTTATGGTTAGGATTTTTTGGTGGTCAATTGGCTAGCAGAATGGGCGCACCACCGCTAATGGGAATGATTATTGTAGGCATTTTATTAGGAGCTGAAGTTAGTAATCTGATCGTGCCTTCAGTGTTAGAACTTGCTGATGAGCTACGTACTATGGCTGTGATGGTCATTTTAATGCGAGCGGGATTAGGATTAGATCGCGACAAATTACTTAAACAAGGTAATGTTGCTCTGCGATTGGGCGTATTACCAGCGATGACAGAAGCGATCGCGATTTCCCTCGTCGCTATCTGGTTATTTAAGTTTGATTTCTTAACGGGTTTGTTATTGGGTTGTGTTGTGAGTGCCGAATCTCCAGCGGTAATTGTTCCAGGAATGTTACGGCTTAAGAGTTTGGGTTGGGGAACTTCTAAAGGAATTGCCGATGCGATTTTAACTGGTAGTGCTTTATCGGATGTTCTGGTACTACTGTTATTCAGTTTGTTACTCAATTTTTTGGCTCAATCTGTTGTGGATAGTTATGCCTTGTGGTTGCTCCCTTGGCAGGTAATTGGTCAAATTATTTTGGGAGTGGTAATTGGCTATTTAGGAGCAAAATTAATTGTTTGGTTGGTAATTAAACAGCAATGGACGCAAAATACGGTTCAAGATAGTTTAATCACTGCGACTCTTGCCTTATTAGTAGTTGTTTTAGCTGAGCAATTCCCTTATTTTTCTGGTTATTTATCAGCGATGGCAATGGGATTTTTCTTAATTGAATTCAATCCTCCTTTAGCCAGAAGATTAAGAATCGAATTTAATCATCTTTGGATTGTGGCAGAGATTTTTTTATTTGTGCTCATGGGAGCAACTATTCAACTCAAAGTCTTAGAAGATATTTTATTCCCAGGAATTTTATTACTCGCCATTGGCTTAATCTGTGGACGCACTATTGGTTGGTATTGCGCAACATTAGGGAGTAACTGGAATTGGCGCGAGAAATTATTTTTATTGCCAGGAAATTCCGCTAAAGCAACGGTACAAGCAGCCATCGGCGCAATTCCCCTCAGTCAAGGAATTCCCGGAGGCGAGATTATTCTAGCTGTGGCAGCACTTTCAATCCTAATCACTGCACCTTTAGGCGCTTGGGCAATTCCCACTTTTGCCCCCAAATTACTCACTCAAGATCCCGTAGATCCCACCAAAACAACAATTACAACCCCGACTATTCTCTTAGCCGCGATCGATACTTCTGATTTAGCGATTCCTGTTTTAACTAAAGTGGCGGATTTAGCGAGACGAAGTAATGGAGAAGCGATCGTAATTCATGTTACAAATACTTCTTCAGACTCAGAAATTACTCATTTGCAACAACTTACTTCCCAGTTACTTTTAGATATTCCCCATCAGTTTTTAACTATTACTGGTTCAATTCCCGAAGAGATTATTCGTCTTGCTCAAGAATATCAAGTAACCGATATTATCATGGGTAAACGAGGACATCAAACTTGGAAACAAGTATTGGTTGGTTCGGTATCTCAAGCTGTCTTGGAAACTAGTACAATTCCCGTAATTATAGTTGAACAAGATTTAAAGTATTCGTGATTTATTAGTAACTAGAAAGACATTTTTTAATGAAATTTATACCTTGTTGATAACTTCTAACTCGGCAAAAACTCTATTTCTACCCATTTTTTTCGCTTGATAAAGATGTTGATCGGCGATCGCAATTAAATCTTGAGGAGAAGTATCTTGATTGGGAATAAAACCAGCTACTCCCAAAGATAAAGTAACGTATAAATCCACTGGAGAGGCAATATGAGGAATCTGCAAGGCTTGTACTTTTAAACGAATTTGCTTGGCTAGTAATGCCGCACCTTCCTGATTAGTATTAGGTAAGACAATTGCTAACTCTTCTCCACCATATCTCGCTGTTAAATCTGCGGGACGCTTAACAGTTTGATTAATTGTCTGAGCTACTTGTCGTAAACAGAGATCACCTTGGGGATGCCCATAGGTATCATTATAGAGCTTAAAATGATCAAGATCGCATAAAATTAGAGACAATGGGGCTTGTTCTCTACTTAAGCGTAACCATTCGCTAGCCAGATATTCATCGAATTTTCGACGATTAGCAATTCCCGTCAGACTATCGATCACGGCTAAGGTTTCTAACTCTTGATTAGCTTTTTCTAGTTGATGGTAAAGTTCTGACTGTTTAATTGCGATCGCAAGTTGCAGAGATATCTGTTCCAATAAATTAATTTCTTCATGTTGCCAGATTCTTTGATGAGAATATTGTCGAATACAAAGAATGCCCCAGAGTTGTTGCTCGCAAATAATAGGAACGATGATTGTTGAAGAATTCCCCCTAGATAAAGATTGATGATTATGGCGACAGAGCTGATTTTGAGTTTCTTGATCTAAGATTAAAAGCTCACCAGCTTGGAGTTGAGCGAACTTGGAAGGCGATTGCAGCACCTGATCTTCAAAAACTCGCGACAATTCACAACATTCAGCTAAATTTGAGTTTGGGTATACATATTCTAAAATTCTTTGGGATTTGCCCCCATTATCTACCTTGGCAATAAAAATTTTTTCTGCTTGGGTAAAGCGAGAAATTTCTAGCAATGCCGTTTGTAAAATTGCTTCTAACTTAAAAGACCGATAAATATGTTGGGTAATTTCTGCCAAAATGCGATCGCATTCTGCTTGTCGAGCTAGTTGTTCTTCCGCTAGTTTGCGTTTAGTAATATCAATACAAGAACCAACAAAGCCAGCAAACTTGCCATTACTTTCAAATCTCGGCACAACAGTATTAAAGATCCAGCGATATTGGCCATCATGACGCAATAAACGATATTCTAGCTCAAAACTTTGACGCTTATTACAAGCAGATTGATAAAGATTTTGACAGCGTGGACGATCTTGGTCATGAATATTAGCCAGCCAATTATCAATTAGTTCTACTTCTAAACTACGACCAGTAAAGTCTAACCAGGATTGATTGAAAAATATCGCCTGACCATGAGCATCGCTCATCCAGATCAACACCGCAGCACTATTGGCAACAATGCGAAATCTTTCTTCACTTTCATGCAGAGCTGCCCTGAGACTGGCTTTGTCTTTTTCTGCCTGTTTGCGATCGCTAATATCCTTTCCTATCGCTTGATATTCAACAATCTTTCTACCTTGAAAAATAGCGCGATGATTCCACTGTTGCCAACGAATTTTCTGATCATGAGTGATGACGCGAAATTCAATCTTACTAGTGGGGTTATGCCAGCTCAAGCTTTTTAGATTGGCTTCGACTAATGCTAAATCCTCTGGAACAATAAAATTAGTAAAATTATCTCCTTCACTGACATTACATCCTAGCAATTCTGAGGAGGATTTCTTAAAATAATGGCAATATGCGGGATTCACAAAAGTCAAAGATCCATTAGGTGCAAAACGGCAAACTAATTCTGTTTGATCTTCGATCACACTCCGATAAAGATCTGCATTTTGACGCAATGCTTCAATAGTTTGCTTACGCTCAATAGCATGATTAATTGATAGTTTGCTTACGCTCAACAGCATGATTAATTGATTAATTTAAGAAATGGTTACAAATTTTTACCTTGACTAGATAGTCTGGTGACCCTATCAAAACTGCAGTCACATCAAAATCTTCATGAGCTTTTTTTTGTTAGTACACTAATAGGAACCCCCAATGCTAGCTATGGGATTTTTGGTAGATATTGGCAGATATTTTACATCCTAGTTATTCCTTGGCAATGGATTTAGCATGACAATATTAAATTGATGTTTTTTTGTTCTAAATATTGTAAAGTATTTTTGAGTATTTTACCCTTGATTACTTGATATTTATTAAGCTCTATTTTAGGGAAAAAATCTTGTAAGACTAGACGGTCATAACTCTTATTTTCTACTAATAATATTTTGCTGGTTTGTGGTATGGTTTGCTCCATAAATGCGAGTTATGATCATTGAGATAGAGCTATTTTGATTTGTTGATTAATTAACAAAAAAATACTCTGAAAATTAGCATATTTTGCTCAAGATTCCTAAGTGCTTGTACAAAATAAATTGACAACCGTTCTCAGGGGGGTTTCAAGACAAATACTAACTAACTAACTAACTAATTAATCAATCCCCAACTCTTGCGGGTCGACCCAGCGGAGGTTGTCGTAAATAATTATGTTTAGCCACTCAGGAGATAAATTTTTCATAGTAAATGTTTTTCATCAGATATACAACAAAATATTCAGCAATATTACTGTCAGTAGCATTACCATGGAGTTAAGCTAAATGATGTTAGATAAACAGAAATTGGCCAAATTTAAGTCGCCAATAATCAGTAACAATTTATACCTAACTGTTTACTATTAACTTTTAGCTAACGTAGTAATCTTTATAGCTTTCGATTTCAGATTTTGGGTAGAATAACAAGAAATTTTAAAAAGAATGAATAAAATTGACTATTTGCGTATTAGTTTGATCGATAAATGTAATTTTCGTTGTCAATACTGTATGCCAGAAGGTTCCCAACTCGATTATCTTCTGCGACGAGAATTATTAACTAATCAAGAGATCATTACCTTAGTTCAAAAAATATTTATTCCTCTAGGATTTACTAAATTTCGCTTGACTGGTGGAGAGCCTTTATTGCGCCCTGGAGTTGTGGAGTTAGTTCAAAAAATTGCCAATTTGCCTCAAACCCAAGACTTAGCGATGACGACCAATGGTTTCTTATTAGCCAATATGGCGCGATCGCTTTACGATGCAGGTTTAAGGCGGATTAATATTAGTCTGGATTCTCTCAACCCCGAAACTTTTGACCAGATTATTGGCAATCAAGGGCGGAGTCGCTGGCAAAAAACTTGGGAGGGCATCACCGCAGCTCATCAAGTAGGATTTGATCCTTTAAAACTAAATGTGGTGATTATTCCCGGAGTTAACGACAGCGAAATCCTCGATTTAGCTGCTTTAACCATAGAGCGCAATTGGCATGTGCGTTTTATTGAATTTATGCCCATTGGCAATCAAGAATTATTTACCGAGCGGGCTTGGATTCCCTCAGAAGAATTGCGGCAGCAAATAAGCGATCGCTGGGGCTTATCCGAATCCCAGGTTACAGGAAATGGACCAGCGGATATTTTTCAAATACCTGGAGCGAAAGGAACTTTAGGTTTTATTTCTCAGATGTCGGAATGCTTTTGCGATCGCTGTAATCGAGTCAGATTATCGGCTGATGGTTGGTTACGTCCTTGTCTCCTCAACGAAACAGGACAAATAGACCTCAAAACTGCCTTACGTCAGGGAGAAAATCCAGAAAAAGTAAGAGAGCAAGTTCAACAATTAATCTTGCTCAAGCCAGAAATTAATTTTAAGCAAAGGGACTCTGGTACAGATACAGGGAGCTACACTCGTACCATGTCCCAAATTGGCGGATAGTTAATCAGTTATTAGGGTAAAGCTGAGGGCTGAAGTCAAAAGCCCTAAAGGATACCGCTCCGCATATCAAAAGTCAAAAGTATTACCAAAAAATTCACTGATGACTGTATAACTGAATTAGGCCATCCGTGAGTAATACTCAACAACGAGTAGTTCGTTGATTTGAAGCGCAATCCATTCTCGTTCGATAATACCGTTAACCTTACCGACTAAGGTATCTTTATCAAATTCTAAATGACTGGGAAGATTTGCCAACCCAGGATATTCCATATTAGTTTTAATGAGATTACGAGAGCGATCGCGATCTCTAGCAGTAATTACATCTCCTGGACGACATTGATAACTAGCAATATCCACAACTCTACCATTAACAGTAACGTGACCATGATTTACTAGCTGACGTGCAGCAGGAATTGTCCCCGCCATACCTAAACGAAATACTGTATTATCCAGACGCATTTCTAGCATTTGCAGTAAAGCTTGTCCTGTAGAGCCGGTAGCTCTCCGAGCTTTACGCACATAACGAACTAGTTGCTTTTCGGTAACACCATAGTTGAAACGAAGTTTCTGTTTTTCTTCTAGACGAATCGCATACTCAGAGCGTTTTTTCCGGTTTTGACCATGCTGACCTGGTGGATAAGCCTTACGGGGGCTTTTTCTACTTAAGCCTGGCAATTCCCCTAAGCGACGAACGATCCTCAAACGAGGCCCTCTATATCGAGACATATAAAATACACTCCTAAGGTTAAAAATTACAAAATAGTCCCAAATTCATTATTATACCTTCCGAAGTTTAGATTGAGACATTAAATTTTATTATCTAAAGTAAGGAGCTTGCAATTGATTAAAGTATCTAAAATTAATCTTCTGTGAATGTGAGGTGTGTAAAAATAGGTAGTCCTAAAAATAGTCAAAACTGCCTATAAATCCAATAAATTTTTCGACCGTCTTACTAAATTTACTCTACTAACGCTAGTTTCTCTTAAAAAGATGCTATAAATCATCTCACAATCACTTCTAGACTGACCTTGCACCTATGACTAGGCGATTTATAACATTGTTTGTAGGAATGACGACAATGGCAATTATGGCATCCGTGATCTTAAATCCTGTGAGATCGCAAAGTACAGATCTGTGGCAAATTTATGATACGGCCCTAAAATCAGCTAAGTATGTAGATTTAACCCATTCCTTTAGCCCTACGATTTCAGTTTGGCCAGGTTTTAGTCAAGCTACTTTTGATTCCGCCTCAGCGGGAGCTGACATTCCCGACTATATCAACAAGGGAGAAGAATACAGTTATGCAGCTCATGGCTTCATTGCTACAGCTTACCAATTGCCCACCGATCAGTATGGAACTCAGCTTGACCCTCCTGCCCATTGGGACGAGTATGGAGCAACCATCAGCGATTTACCTCCGACTTATGCGATTCGTCCCCTGGTAGTGATCGATATCCACGAAAAAGTTGCTGCAGATCCTGGTTATCATGCTACTGTGGCAGATATTCAAGCCTGGGAAGCTGAACATGGCACAATTCCCAAAGGCTCAGTGGTAATGATTCGCTCAGACTGGTACAAGAAATGGTCAGAGGTAGAGCGTTTTAATCAAAAGCCTTTCCCTGGGGTCTCACTGGCAGCATTACAATTTCTCCACTTAGAGCGCAAGATTCTTTTTCATGGGCATGAGCCTCTAGATACTGACACGACCTCTAACTTAGAGGGTGAATACTGGCTGCTACACAATCATTATACCCAAGCTGAGGGGGTGACAAATTTAGATAAAGTTCCTACCGCTGGAGCATTGATCGCGATTGGTTTTGCTAAACCTGAAGGAGGGACGGGAGGCTATGCGCGTTATATTGCCATTTGTCCCCCAGATTGGCCTTATGGAGTATCTGTTTTAGAGGCCCCTGGTGCGCCTTTACCTGTTCAACCTTATCCACTGCGCCGGGATGAAAATGGGGTTTTAAAGTCTATGCCGCCTGAAAGCTAGTATCGCTGTACGAAAGTAATAAGTTTATTTACAATAATTTCTGTTAAATAAAAAACCTCTCTATAAAAACAGAGAGGTCGAGAAATTGAACACACAATATACAAGGATAGAGAAAATTTATAATCTAGAAATTAGTATAGTTGAGTTAGTTATTGATTCTTTTTTCTATATATCTAATATACGTAATATTATGATTTTTTTGATGGAGTTGAGATGAAGAATTACTTATGTTTTATGAATTTATTGTAAGTTATTGAACTCTAGTTCTTAATTTCTTGGAAGATAGGAGTTCTGAAGAAAAAATTTTACATAATTGTACTTAAGGAAGTTTAATTATTATTTTGTTTAAAATAACTGCACAAGAAATAGTGTTTCAAAAAAATCCATAATAGTTAAATATAACTTAGTTGTAAGTTGTTGAAGATGTCTCATGGCTACCCCGCAGTTTTTTTTGGATACACTACCCATTAAGCTTGAATAGTTAAGATTAATTAAGACATAAAATGAACCGATATTTCGCAAGTCTGATGATTTTAAAATATTGGCAAGACTAAGGCTTAGGAATGAGAATTAAATAAACTACAGAATTATGGGACTTGTGGTTGAGCAGTGTAATTCCGCAGTGTAATTCCATTGTGCTAAATAATCATTAAACACAATTGCCATCGTTTGCTGATCGCACCAATCTAATACTCGATTCCACGCCCAAAGGGCGATCTTGATTACCCTTGTGATCGCGCAGCGCCAGCCTTCGGCTGATCATGGGTCTAAAGCCCCGCCTGTCCTACAACAGTATCCTGCGGAGGGAAACCCGTCCGCAGATCTGTTGCGCTTTAGGGCGATTTGAACGATAGACTTTTGCTAGACATTCATGTGACAATAGTTATAATTTCTCTAACAGAGTTGAAGTATGGGGTTCTGAAAACGAGTTTTTCAGGTAAAACTTCGAGCAACACTTGCGGTGCGACCCTGCTGTTTACCCAGCTCCGTGTTCTGGGCTTTGTAAGCAGCTAAGGAAGCGGTCAGACCCCGCGTTATCCTAAAGGACTACCTTCGGGGCGTGCGAGCGGTATCCTTTAGGGCGGCGTAAGACGTTTATCCAGAGCACCGATCTGGACAAGCCCAGCTCCGTGTTCTGGGCAAACGCCAGTTCCTACAACGGGGCGGGGCGTATAAACTTCTGGGGAGACCCCAGAAGACAGCCCCTTGGAAACCCCCGCAACGGACTGGCTTGGGAATGCTGACCAAGAGACGCGCACCAAGAGAGAGAAGGTAATCTGTTCAGTTTGATTGGTAGCATGATTCGCTAGGGGTAAAATCCAGGTTTCAAATTCTGTCAGATCTAAAGAAAGAAAACCATCCTGGTTGTTTGGAGAAATCCAACTGGTGAGGGCATTTTCCAGTAGGAGAGTAGATGTTAGACGAACTCAGTTTGCGGTCTACGCCAGTATCCTAGAATCCCCACGCCTTTAGGCGTGGGGAGTATGTCAAAATGGGATACTGCACACAACTTCAAGATGAATTGATAACAAGAGGTGTTTTGTGACAGTTAGAGTTAGGATCGCTCCTTCCCCCACAGGAAATTTACATATTGGTACAGCGAGAACTGCTGTATTTAATTGGTTATACGCTCGGCATTATAACGGTAAGTTTATTTTACGCATTGAAGATACCGATGAAGCGCGATCGCGTCCTGAATATACGGAAAATATTAAATCGGGTTTAGCTTGGTTGGGTTTAACTTGGGATGAGGGCCCATTTTTCCAAACTCAACGTTTAGATCAGTATCAGCAAGCAATTCAAACTCTTTTAGATCGAGGTTTAGCCTACCTTTGTTATTGTACCCCCGAAGAACTAGATCAGATGAGGGAGGAACAAAAAGCGAAAGGGTTAGCACCTCGTTATGATAACCGTCATCGTAATTTAACGGCTGAAGCTAAAGCTGCTTTGGAAGCAGAGGGACGCAAACCCGTAATTCGGTTTAAAATTGACGACGATCGCTCTGTTGTGTGGCAAGATGCTGTAAGAGGTCGGGTAGTATGGCAAGGTGGCGATCTAGGAGGGGATATGGTGATCGCTCGTGCTGGAGATACTTCCGCTTTTGGTCAACCTCTCTATAACTTGGCAGTAGTGGTAGATGATATTGATATGGACATTACCCATGTGATTCGAGGGGAAGATCATATCGCTAATACGGCAAAGCAAATCTTACTTTACGAAGCTTTAGGGGCAAAAGTGCCAGTATTTGCCCATACTCCCCTGATTTTAAATCAAGAAGGACGCAAGCTCTCGAAACGGGATGGGGTAACTTCCATTAATGATTTTCGGAAACTGGGTTTCTTACCTGAAGCCCTAGCTAATTATATGACCCTTTTGGGTTGGACTCCTCCCGACTCTACTGAGGAAATTTTTACCCTAGCAGAAGCAGCCGAGAAGTTTGATCTAGATCGAGTAAATAAAGCAGGTGCAAAATTTGACTGGGCAAAACTAGACTGGATTAATAGTCAGTATCTTCATAAGATGTCTGCTCAAGATTTAGTAGAATTACTTGTACCCTATTGGGAAGAAGCAGGATATGAGGTAAATTTAGACAGCGATCGCTATTGGTGGGAAAGTCTTACTGCTATGGTAGCTCCTAGCCTAACTCGTTTAGTAGATGTAGTAAAAGAAACTCGCTTACTGGTGGCTGAGTCGGTAGAATACACTCCAGAAGCAGTAGAATTTATGCAGCAAAAAGGAGTAAAAGAAGTTATTGAGCAGGTTATAGGTGCAATCTCTGAAACTACATCCCTAGAAGCAGCTGATGGGAAAGCTATTATCAAAGATGTAACTAAAAGCTTGAAGGTGAAAAAAGGCTTAGTAATGCGATCGCTCCGTGCTGGATTAACAGGAGAAATGCACGGCCCCGATTTGATTCAATCTTGGTTACTATTACATCAGAAAGGATGGGATAAAGGACGTTTAGAGAAGGCATTAAGTCTTATTTAAACCGTATCCATTGTTAGATCAGGAGTTTTTTAGATAATGTTTCGGGGGACTGGTTATTAGTGACTGGTGATACAAAATTTGATTTACAGACCCCCGTTCTCTTTCTAGTCTGCGTAGGCAGACTTTGTTTATGTAGGTGCGAATTCTATTCGCCAGCCAGCTTGGCGGTTAAAACCACTTCTATACAAGCAAAATCCGTCTTCACGGATTGTTACTATTCTTAATCTGTTAGTGTATGAGTTATTCTCTAGGGATTGATTTTGGGACTTCTGGCGCAAGGGGAATTATAATTAATCGCCTTAGAGAAATTGTTTACACTATCGACTATTCTTTTAACAATCTAGTAACAGATAATCTAGAAACAGTTTGGGAAAAAACCTTATATTGGCTATTAGACAATATCCCGATTAATTTTAGAAAAAACCTGAATGCGATCGCGATCAATGGCACATCCTCTACAGTATTATTGTGCGACGGGACAGGAAAACCCCTAGATCAGCCAATCTTGTATAACGATGATCGGGGAAAAGTGGTTTTAGATCAGATAAAAGCAGTCGCACCACCCCATCATGTGGTTATCAGTGCTACTTCTAGTTTGGCAAAATTACTGTGGTGGCAACAACAACCTATATTTACTCAAGGAGTTTATTTACTTCATCAAGCAGACTGGTTGAGCTTCTTACTTCATGGCAAACTGGGAATTAGTGATTATCATAATGCTCTCAAGCTTGGTTACGACGTAGAAAAATTAGAATATCCTACTTGGTTGCAAAATCTAAATTGTAGTAAGCTTTTCCCTCAAGTCTTTCCCCCTGGTAAAGCTATCGGTAATATTACCCCTCAGATATACGACCGCTTTTCCCTACCAAAATACTGTATAGTGCATACAGGCACAACAGATAGTATTGCAGCTTTCCTAGCTAGTGGTGCAACTCAACCAGGAGAAGCCGTAACATCTTTAGGTTCAACATTAGTTTTAAAATTACTCAGCGATCGCCCAGTTGCCGATAGCAGATACGGAATATATAGTCACAGACTGGGAAACCTATGGTTAACTGGTGGTGCTTCTAATACTGGTGGTGCAGTACTACGTCACTTTTTTACTGATACAGAATTAGTCAGTCTTTCGTCACAAATCGATCTTACTGTCACTAGTAACTTAGAATATTATCCTCTTTTGCAACCAGGCGATCGCTTTCCCATTAACGATCCCAATTTACCACCCCAACTAGAACCCCGTCCTGATAATCCTGTAACCTTTTTACATGGCTTACTGGAAAGTATGGCTCGCATCGAAGCTTTAGGCTATGAGAAATTACAAGAATTAGGTGCTAGCAGGTTAATTCGAGTTTATATGGCTGGTGGTGGCGCCAAAAACCCCACATGGAGTCAAATACGTCAGCGTTGTCTGGGAGTACCAGTAGTTAAATCACAATATACTGAAGCTGCTTATGGTACTGCTTTATTAACTTTATGGGATGAGGGATAAACAATGAAAGATGGGGAAATTTCTCAAAACTTGTTTAAATGGGGATTATTTCACTTAAAAATATCTGATAAATCTACTATTAAATTAGGTAAGATGTCTTCTATTAAAGATTGAGTAGATGCGATCGCTTCAGGGAAAGATATAAAGGTTGAAGAATTACTGGGATTAGTAGATTAGGTGCGGGATTTCTTTTGAGGATAAATCAATAAGTTTTGATTCGTGCCTTAACCGACTATTAAGTATTTTGTAACTTATTATACTTTTTCTCCCAAGATGTCGGGAAAACCAGTCTTTTTTCTTAACTTGTCACCAATTGTTTCCGTGTAATTACTGAATTTAATTGGCAAAGTCAGAGGAGAGAATGAAAGACTTTTACTAAAGGAATTTGAGCCATAATTTTTGGTTTATTTACACTCAAACTTGCTAAATTTTATGTGTAATCATTGAATTTTATTTAACAATATTTACATTAAATTATAGTAATTATACTGAAAAATTTCTCTCTTTTTTAAGTTTTTAAGTCTGTCGAACTCAGGTATATTTACAAATTATTGACAAATTTATCGAAATATGTAATTTCAGCCTTAAACTTTTGGCAATAACTATCTGGAGATACAATATAGGTGTAGAAATACTCAATCGTTAATATATATAGATTGATTTGTTAACTCGACTTTATCTATTTCCTGGAAAAACAATATAGTCGCGAGTGCCAAGTCTGAAACTTTTTCATCTCCAAAGGCTAGTTACAACTCTAAAGTTGCTCGAAGGTGTCAACATCAATGTTTCTACGGAAAAAATTAGTAAGATACATCAATGCTCAGTAATTTTTTGGTAGAAATTTTTCTGAGATCATAATATTTTTCTAACTAGCAACTTGAGTTAATAGTTGTTGGAAAAAGTCTCTAAGTCAGGACAATTGACAATCAACTGCACAAAATGGGGGATGTTTTGCAGTGCATTTACTCGACAGATGCAGCGCAGATTGGTCAGTCGGTAACGGTTGAAGCAAGGAATGGGAAAGCAGTGTTGGTTATGGTTCCCGCAGCAGGATTTGTGATTTTTGGGTAAGGCGGTGATGATTACAGCCAAACGCATTTGTTTTCTCAAAAAGTAACAAGCAACATTAAGAGGCACGAGATAAATGTCAAACATAATAATGGAGCGTAAAAACAGCAGTTTGCTAGGCAGCTTAGTTAATTTATTTCGTCGTGTTTTAGATAGACTCTTTAGAATAATATTTCGACCAGTTACTTCAGAGACAGTTATTGACAGCTTTTACCCAATTCGGGGATGTCCGGGAATTGAGATAGAGATTACAGGGAGCAACTTCTCTACTGATCTCCATGAAAATGCTGTGAGAGTCGGCGGTACTCTGGCCCATGTTATTGAAGCTAGCCCGACTCGGATAAAAATTATTACGAGTTATCTTACTAAGACGGGTTCTGTGGAAGTAGAGGTTAGGGGTCGTCGTGCTAACGGGCCTGTTAATTTTCAAGTGCTGGGTTGGCCCGATCAGAGATTAGAAGATGGTCCGCCAATCCTTTTTACAGGTATTGGAAATGGCAGTAATGATAAAGATATGCCCTCAACAGGTGATCAAAACGTACTGATTGTCCTCTGTCATGCCGCAGATGCAGATAGTGTTCCACCTGACCCAAGGTCAATCCGCAATGCTGTTGAGAATACCTTTGAGCAGGTTCGTACTTACTATCAACAGGTCAGCTATAGGCGACTAAACTTGATACCTACTGTCACCACTGGCTGGTGCATTTTGGATCACGATCATGACTACTACTTTACGGAACTCGAAGATAGCGATCGCAGACCCCTTGCTAACTATAGCGGCATTCCCCCTCAAGCAGCTCGCTTTGCATCTGAGGAAGGTTTGGAAGCTTTAGGTGTTGAGTGGACGCCTGATGCAGAGCTTGATTACCTCGACAATTTCCCACTAATAATCTCCATGATCTATCTCGGGCGCGATGGAGCTGAAGCGAAAACGCTCGATGATAGCGATCTCTTACAGTACAGTGACCTAGATATTGACATACGCAATCCTTCATTTCTTTGGTCGCGCATAGTGTTTGAAGATGGAGCCGATTGGAGAACTTGGGCTCACGAAATAGGTCACTGCATGGTCAACAATACTGTACGGGAAGCCATCGAGGCAGAATACGGTCCAAACCTTGGAGACTGGAGGGAAGCAGCGATCCTTGGGGAGGACCTCTACCGTCCGAGAGGAATTCCCGCCGATATATCTGCAGCCAGTTTCGACCTCATGGGACACCATCGAAAGGCTCCCCTTTTCTCAGCCTACCACATGGAACAGTTGGGATATTACGAATTGATGAACATCCAGACCCGGTCAAGAGAGGACCTCGCCGAGCCCGAAGAATTTTATGTTGTTGCCCACGGCGTGAATGAGAATAGCGACCCAGAGCGGTGTCATTTGGTCAAGATTCAGGTGGCACCGGGACTACTGTACTATATCGAGGTACGTCAGCGACCGGACCCCGATGATCTTGAGTCGCAAGTATTTGATCGCGAGATCTTCTTGCCTGAAGGGTCAACCCTTAGCGGAGGGGTAGTGGTTACGAAGGTGTTTATTGGCACGGTAAATATGAATCAACGCATGCGATTCATTACTGCATTGCGGCTTCCCTTCGGATCAGCAACAGAAACGCAGCTGCCTGAACCGCCTGTGCTGATACCGGGGGAGATAATTATCGACCCTGCACGCAATTTGCGGATTGAGGTGAACGAAATAGTCAGCGAACGGCCGCTGACTTACCGAGTGCGAGTCGAGTGGTCTCCAGTGGTAGACGAGGAGGTGCCGTCTGGTGACATTCGTCTACGGATAGACCAGCCGAAATCTTATGCCACGCCCGATATCTGGGTCAACCGACAAGATAACGACGATGAACGCTGGGGCTACAGACGTTACGATATAGAGGAGGACCCCTCGCTCGATCCCGATGGCAACTGGGATCGGCCTAGAGTGGATACGAACAACGAGATCTTTGGGCGTGTCCACTGTGATGGGCCTTCGGGGGAAAGCGTTTCTAATGTCGTCTTCACCTTTTATTCAGTAACGCCTCCAGGGGTAGGGGATAATGGCAACTGGGCACCGCTCGGCGCTGTCATGGCGAGCAGCATAGATACAGGTGAATCTGCGATAGATACAGGTGAATCTGCGGAGGGAATATACGACAAGTGGAAACCCGAGATAGGAGGCGAAGAACAACACACTTGCCTGAAGCTCTATGCAACCGCTGAGCTACCGAATGGCGACAAACTCCAAGCCTCGGCTCAGGAGAATATATTTGAATTTTTGGAGGCAGAAGATGAGAGTATTCCTAAACCCGTGGTATTCCCGTTGGCCGTCCGTAATCCTCGTAAGGAGCGGGTTGCCGCGCTAATCTCGGTGCGCAACGTGCCAGAAGGTTTTGTTGCTCAGTTTCCCCATGCGTGGGTATGGTTAGATCCCTTGCAAGAGCGCAGAATGGCACTGACGATTATTCCGACCTATGATTATGCCGAATACGAGCAAAGGGAAATTCCCTACGCCAACATCAAGGTCAGCGGGTGGATTCCACGGCACTACAGAGAAGAAATTGCCCCAGGAGTTTATCCTCTGCCCCGCCTATTACCGATAGGTGGCGTTCTGGTTCGGGTAACGCCCAAACGTAAGGTTACATTAAGCATTTGGGAAGATCAGCAAAGGTCTCGTCCAGATATTGCTGTCGTATCAGGTGAAATTAATCCTGCTATGGGGAGTGAGGTGATTACAGTTGAAATAGAAGATCCTGCAGGGCAAAAGCGCTCCATAAAAACTGCTACAGATGATTCCGGTCACTTTACGGCCAGCTTTAATCTGAGGCATGGCTCACCAGATGCAGGGCCCACAGAATTGTTGCATGGTGTCTATGTAGCACGAGCTTTGATTATAGTTTCACCCCATGCAGCTCAGGCTGAGTCAAATATGATTTATTTGAGGAGATAGTTGAGTCTTAGATTTTGCAGCAGACTACTTTTCTCCCTGTCCTTGCCTCTGAAAGTATCAGAGCTTCTGGTTTCAGCAAATTGATAGTAATCTCGCTAATGTGCTTGGCGGGAGTTTCAAACACAATGATGCTTGATTTTTTCTCTGCTAATTCACAACCGAACTGTTGAATTCGGGCGATCGCTCAAGTGGTTGAGCGATCGCCAAAACCAGAAAAATCTCAAAAACCTGAATTACCAGCCACTTTGACACTTGGTAACATTTTGTAACCAAGTTATTGACAAATGGTCCACAACCTTAAATTGTGACAAATGCCCCAACCCTGACTTTCACATTAAAGAAGCTATGCCGATGGCATCCCCTCAAGAACTTTGATGTACGCGCCCAATAAGTCCATACGTGCTTATTACAATCCACTGGCTGCAAGAAGGCGTTGCAGACTCTAGGCAAACGTTCTGAAAGTCGAAGACCTCTTCGGGTGAGTACGAGTGAAGCTGCTGTACCACTATTTAACCCGTAAAGACTCATCTTCCGCTCTATTTCCATTGTCTATCCACTCTTTTTAGAGACTTTATGTTTTTGTAGAACTCACGTTATATTCTTACGTTATATTAATTTAAGACATTTTTTTGAGATCTGGGTCACTGGAGAACCTTAGTAACATTAAGCAAATTTTATAAAAAATATGAATCAATTGACTTCTGAGAATAGACAACAAGCGATCTCTGCTTACCATGAATTGATGCAAAGCGTGCAAAGTATCATTTTAAGCACGATTGATGAGCTAGATAATCCCCATGCTAGTTATGCGCCTTTTGCTATGGATTCTGATAAGAATATTTATCTATTGGGAAGTGAATTAGCCTTACATACTAACCATCTTTTAAAAACAAAAAAAGTAAGTGTCTTATTCATTGAAGATGAAGTGAAAACAGCACAAATTTTTGGTCGTCGTCGCCTTGATTTTGATTGTAAGGTAATAGAAATTCAGCGTTCTGATGCTGCTTGGGATAATGCAGTTGAGTACTTGCAGAAACGCTTTGGAGACACCGCAACAATGATTGCTTCAATGCTGGACTTTCATTTGTTTAAATTAGTCCCTCAAAAAGGAAGATTTGTGATGGACTTTGCAGGAATTTATGAGATTACGAATCAAAATTTAGATCAGTTAATACCTCTTAAAACAAGAGGATATTGTTAATAGTTATCGGGCACCTCGGCGTTGCGAGAGCAATCGGACAAAAAAAATTCCTGATAGCTACCTCGATCACTAGTAACACTAACTTTTAAGGCTTCTAACTCTTGATTTACCTCATCCATATTTAGCTGTTGAAGTGAACTACTTGCGATAAATCGCAAGCTTCCTGTTTCCCGCCGATGCCTCTACCAATAGGGAAGTTTGTAAAGCTCTTATGATTCCAGGGGAAGGATTATCTGCTAAAGCTGAATCACTAGTAAGATACGTGACAAAAAATCCTCTCGCGCCATTTTGACTGCTGACTAAAGAAGTTACTTGCTCTTGAATTTCCGTTTCTTGTAGTTTTCCTTCCGTTATTTTTTCCATTAAAGATTGAGTAAATGCGATCGCTTCAGGAAAGGATAGAGAGGTAAGAGAATTATTGGGAGTTGTGGTCATCGGTCTAGGTAAAGGAAATGATAAACTAAATTATAAAAAAGTATAAAGAATACCAATGACTTAAAAGATATTGACACAGGAGGGAAAATTGCTGGAAGTCGGTCTTTATCTAGTTTTAGGTCTAATCACGGGAACAGTTAGTGGACTAATTGGCATTGGTGGTGGAGTTTTACT
>JASJDR010000104.1 GCA_030065615.1 Xenococcus sp. MO_188.B8
ATTGGCAAATCTATTCAGTTATTGTATTTTCCCCCTTACCACAGTAAATATAATCCCATTGAACGCTGCTGGGGTATTTTAGAGCAACATTGGAATGGTGCTCTATTGAGTCATGTTGAAACTATGTTAGCCTGGGCAGAAAGTATGACTTGGAAAGGAAAACCTCCTCTTGTCCATCTCAGTCAAGAGATTTATCAAAAAGGTATTTCTTTAACCAAGAAAGCCTTTAAAGCAATTGAAATGCGTTTACTGCGCAATCCATCCTTACCAAAATGGGATATTCTGATTAGACCTTATTAGCGGGTAATTTTTTTCTTAGAAATCACCTTACTTCTCTAGTGATAATTTTTCTGCCAACTTTACCTTGTGACTCTGAACTGATGTTTACAACTAGTTGAGATTTTACTAAGATCGTAGTTTTCTGCGATCGCTTTTTGAGTTGAATATTAAATCAACAGCAGAGAGAATTCACTATATCCAACCGAAATATCGAAATTATAGAGTTTCTCACATTCATGAGGTACATTACTAAACATAATTTATTCTATGTTCTGACTGTTTGGTTGATTTCTGGGTGTCAAGGAAGCGTAACCACAACTTTGCCTATCCTACCAGGAGGCATTAATAGTAATTCCCCTGAAGAACATCCGAGCTATAGCAATAATGGGCGTTATCTGGTATTTGCTTCAGACCGTCGTGGTCAAAGAGATATTTTCCTTTATGATTTTGAGCAAAATGGACTGGTTTCTTTACCAAATCTTAACCACGGAAATTCTAGTCAAGATCAACCTTCTATCAGTGATGATGGGCGTTATATTGTCTATGTTTCTACTGAACGAGGTAAAACTGATATCTTTATTTATGATCGACAACAACAGAAATCAGACTTACTGACGGGAAACATTAAAGGTTCTGTCCGCAACCCTACTATCAGTGGTGATGGCAAGAAACTTGCCTTTCAAAGTAGCCAGTTAGGACAATGGAAAATAGTATTACTAGAAATAAATCCTTAATTAATATACTATTTTTTAAATTTTCTGATTCGAGTTTTTTTGGTATTTATAGTGATTAACTTGATAATATTTGTTTCAGATTTAAAGCGTAATCGTAAATAATGACCCAATACCAGCATAAATATGGTTTAGCACTGCACACTACCACGCCCCAATTAGGGATCTGCTTAGACAATTTCAAAAGTGATCGCCGCAGTCAAATCTGGAATCTCGGACGGGATTTATCTTCTTTGCTTCATCAACATCTGCGATCAATTCTGGCTCCTCAAACCTGGCAAGATTTAGAGTTTATTGCGGTTGCCAAAGGCCCAGGAGGCTTTACTGGTACGAGAATGGGAGTTGTTACAGCTCGTACTATAGCGCAACAGTTAAATATTCCCCTCTACGGTATCTCTACTTTAGCAGCGATCGCTCATTCTCAGCAGGACAAACCAGAAAGTAATTCTTTAATCGCAGTGCAAATGAATGCTAGAAGAGAGCAATTGTTTGTCGCCATTTATCAAATAGCTGAAGAAGGAATTTGGCAACCCTATTTGCCCGATACTGTGATGACAGCGTCAGAATGGCATAAAACTTTATCAGATTTGAAGTTAAGCTATGAATTAGTGAAATCTCCTTCAGAAATTGCTAATACAGTGACCAATATTATGGAACTTGCTTATGCTCAATGGAGGAGAGGAAAGAAAAGTGCCTGGCAAGAAGTAGTCCCTTTTTATGGTCAACATCCCGTTAAGTAGCTGTGCAAAATAAATTTATGAGTACGGGAAAAAAGCTTTAATCCAAATACGATGAACTAGAGATATCTGCGGATTACCATACCAAATTAAGTATAACTGTTTACCAATAACTGTTTACTGTTTACCGATCTCTGGGCTATCTTAAAAACGGATTATCTGATTAAATTCAATTTAAATGCTTGCATTGATTTTAGCAGTGCTGTCAGTATCGGTTGCTGTTGGCATGAGAACTGCCTTGCCCTTATTAGTAATCAGTCTGTCCTATACTCAAAAACAAGAGTTATGGTCCCAAGTCCCGATACTTAATAATGTCGATCCGCGAGTTATCTTAGCTGTGTCGATTTCCTGGTCGATACTAGAATTGATCTTCTCGAAAAGATTATTGGGCCAAAGAAGCCTCCAAATTATTCAATTACTCTTTAGTCCGATTGTGGGAGCTTTAGTTGCGATCGCAGTAACCCATCTTGCCCAAGCAGATTTCACTCCCATTTGGCTGATCGGAGTTATTGGCGCAGTGGTGGCGCTAGTAGTTACTCTAGTCAAAGTAGGTTGGTTTTTCCGTCTCCGAGGCATCCCGATTTGGTTAACTATTGTTGAAGATGTTCTTTGCGTTTGTTTGATCTTTTTTGCGTTTAATGCCCCCAAAGAAGGTGGAATCATTGCTCTATTATTAATCTGGCTTGCTCTTCGTAGTTCTAACACTTGGCGAGAATGGTATTTAAAGGGACAACAACAAAGAGAAATTAGTAATTAATAACTTTTGACCGCTGACTTCCCCTCCTGGTTTGTTTCCCCTCCTGCTCCCCTCCTCGGAGGGGCTGGGGGTGGGTTGGGTTAGGGGTGGGTGACTTTTGATATGCGGAGCGGTATCCTTTAGGACTTCCGCTAGAGTAATCCCACTAAATGCAAAGGACCATTACCACTAATCAATTCTAGTAGTAGAGCAAAAAATCCGAGCATTGCCAAACGACCATTCCAAACTTCAGCTGCTGTTGTCATTCCCCATTGCCATTTTTCTTGAGGATACATTTTCATGTTTTCCTTGGGATGAGTGACTTCTCCAAAAGAACAGGGAGGAGACTGTAAAGCATCTATCGTCAAATTAGCTAAAGCATCAATAAAATCTGGGTGCGTATTTAATGCAGGAACTCTCTGAAAATTGCTAATTCCTGCTTCTTCGGCAATTTCTCGATATTCAATATCAATTTCTTGTAATGTTTCGATATGTTCTGATACGAAGCTAATCGGGACCACAGCTAGATCCTTAACCCCTTTGTCTCCCAACTCTTCTAGAGCATCTTCTGTATAGGGTTGTAACCATTCTACAGGGCCGACACGACTTTGATATGCCAGAGTATACTCATTAGGTCGCCCTAAAGTCTGCATAATCAAACTAGTACATTTTTGGATTTCCTTTTGGTAGGGATCTCCTGCTTCTTCTACATAGCTGACAGGTACACCGTGAGCACTAAAAAATACTTGAACATGGTCAGGATTGTCGAACTTATCTAATTCTTTAGCAATTAAATCAGCCATCGAGCTTAAATAATTCTTATTGTCATACCAAGAAGGCACTAGGGTATAGTTGATTTTCTGCAAATCTGGATCTTGTGACCACATTTCTTCGAGGACACGGAAACTAGAACCACTTGTACTAATCGAAAACTGAGGATAAAGAGGCAGAATAACTAATTGATCTATACCATCGTTTTTGATTTGCGCGATCGCTTCTTCGGTAAAAGGATTCCAATAACGCATCCCAATATAAACTTTGGCATCTTGACCTAACTCAGTTAGCTTTGCTTGGAGAGCTTGGGCTTGCTCTTCCGTAATTTTTCTCAACGGTGAGCCACCACCAATTTCTAGGTAATTTTCTTGGGATTTTTTCGCTCTTAGGGTCGAAATTAGCCAAGCCAAAGGCTTTTGCAATGCTTTGACTGGTAATCTAATAATCTCAGGATCAGAGAAGAGATTATACAGAAATGGACGGACATCTTCTATCTTGTCCGGCCCGCCTAAATTTAGCAATAGAACCCCAGTACGCCCCATAATTTTATACGTTATATTTATTCTTTAGTTTCTTTACCAATTTTAACAATATATCTTAACAATCTGTTTTCCATTGTTACAAGATACAGAACTTAATCAAGGAGATAAATAGTTGGCAACATTTCTTAGGACTTTGAGTTATAAATATCAAATAGTTTATGATACGATTTCTCGATTTGCTGCTCTCACCGTCGGAGGAGAAGCGAGATTTCGTCAGTTGGCCTTACAAGAATTAGAGATTGCCGCGGATACAAAAATATTAGATCTTTGTTGTGGCGCAGGTCAAACGACGCAATTCTTAGTCGCCAAAAGCGAGCAGGTGACTGGGCTAGACATCTCTCCCGTTGCTTTAACCAGAGCAGAGGCAAAAGTGCCCCAAGCTAAATATGTTGAGGGTTTAGCTCAAAACATGCCTTTAGCTGACAGCCAGTTTGATATAGTTCATACTAGTTCGGCGCTTCACGAAATGACACCAGAAGAATTAGAACAGATTTTACAAGAAGTGTCTCGGGTATTAAAACCAGGAGGGATTTTTGCTCTGGTGGATTTTCATCCTCCTACCAATGTTTTATTTTGGTTCCCTGTAGCGATTTTTATGTGGCTGTTTGAAACGGAGACTGCTTGGCAATTGCTAAAAACAGATTTAGCAACAAAGTTAACGCAGTATGGTTTTAAGATTATCACCAAACGCCTGTATGCTGGTGGCAGCTTACAAGTTATCCAAGCAAGATGCAATTAGTAATTAATAATTAGCAAAATGTCTAAAAGAATCTTGTTACAACCTGATTTGGTTTTAGGAGGCACAATTATTAATTTAACTCCTAACATTCTCGAACAACATCAACTCCAAGGCTTAATTCTTGATGTCGATGAAACTTTGGTTTCAATTACAACTCCTAAAGTTTCCCAAGAGTTGAAGCAATGGACAATCGCCATGAAGCAAGTCGCTAATATTTGGCTCGTTAGTAACAATCTCAGTAGAAACCGTATTGGGGCGATCGCCCAAGAATTAGAATTACCCTATTTTCTGGGAGCCAAAAAACCTTCTCGCCGCAAACTAAGACAAGCAGCTGCTCAGATGAATCTTCCAGTGGAAAAAGTTGCCATGGTAGGTGATCGCTTATTCACCGATGTCTTAGCCGGCAATCGTTTGGGTATGTTTACAATTCTGGTTGAACCGATGGCAGACCCTGTGATCGCTTATCGAACCCATCCGATTCGGAATTTTGAAGTTTGGCTATCTCAAAAACTAGGAGTATCTTTGGCTACGAATCAGCAAAATGTTATAAATCGAAATAATTCTTAGATTTGTGAAATATAAAGAAAATATTATGAAACAGAGAAATTTGCAAAATGTTTGAGAAGCTAAGTATGAGATTAAATGAGGTCAGCAAATATAAAGACCTTAAATATAACTAAAAAAAATAACATTCAAGAGCGTCGTACCCGAAATTGGTGTACTGGCGCTTTTATATTAGATTCGTATGAGATTTTAAAGTGGAAATAACTTTTCTGGGAACAAGTTCTGGAGTACCAACGCGATCGCGTAACGTATCTAGTGTGGCATTACGTTTGCCGCAACGAGCCGAAATCTGGTTATTTGATTGTGGAGAGGGCACTCAACATCAGATACTAAGGAGTGATCTGAGAATTTCCCAAATCAGAAGAATTTTTGTAACTCATATGCACGGCGATCATACCTTTGGTTTAATGGGTGCGATCGCAAGTAGTGGCTTGGCAGGCAACGCCCAAAATATTGATATTTATGGTCCCCCTGGTTTAGAGGAATATCTTCATGCTTGCGCTAAGTATTCTTACATTAATTTGGGTTCACGGTTGCAAATCCATACGGTGGAGCCAGGATTGGTTTATGAAGATAATGAGTTTACAGTAACTTGTCAATTACTTAAACATCGTGTCCCTGCCTATGGTTATCGGATCGCCGAAAAAGATCGTCCTGGGAAATTTAATGTCGCAAAAGCCCAGGCTTTGGGTATTCCTTCTGGCCCTATTTACGGCCAACTGAAACAAGGTGCCACAATTACCCTAGAAGATGGTCGTCAGATTAATGGGCAAGAACTCTGTGATGAACCAGAAATCGGTCGCAAGGTAATTTATTGTACCGATACAGTTTTTTGTGATGCTGCGGTGGAATTAGCTCAAGATGGTGATGTTTTAATTCATGAAGCGACGTTTGCCCATCAAGATGCGGGACTAGCCTTCGAAAGATTACATTCTACTTCAACTATGGCTGCTCAAGTTGCCTTATTAGCAGGAGTAAAACAGTTGATCATGACTCACTTTAGTCCTCGCTATGCACCAGGGAATCCTTTACAACTAGATAATCTGAAACGAGAAGCACGAGCTATTTTTCCTAATACTAAACTGGCGTATGATTTTTATACTTATGCCGTTCCGAGAAGGAGGTAGGGCTTCGGGAGACAAAGGAGCAGACAGAGCAAGGGAGCAGGGGAAGATGAGAAAGATGGGGAACTTACCCATTACTCATTACCCATTACCCATGATCTAATTAACTGACTTCCAAAGCTGTCTTAATCTCTTTAAGTGTTTCCTGCTCTTGCATTCCAACTTTGTCATCAGCCATGATTAGCTTCTCAAGAATGGCGATTAGCACCTGTTTATCCACTGGTTTAACTGCTTTCTGTTTTTCTTTAATCTCAGCTAGTAAACGTAACTTCAAGAGATCGTAGTTTTGAGAAGCTTGGCTGCCAACTAGTTCTTGAGCCCTGATTTTCACAGCTTGAATCAGTGAAACAACATTATCACTTTCTGTTGCCGCCATCATCGCAGAAGCTGTTGCCTGGTCAGATTGAACTATAGCTTGCAGCCTTTGAAATTCTGCCTCATCAGCCTCTCCATCAGCACATATAATCATCACAACAGAATTGACAAAGCATACTCCAGTAGGATTGCCTTTCAAGGTATCAACCAGCTTGCCGAAAATACCCATTCCTTTTTTTAGAAAACTCATCGCAAAATATCTCCCAACTTGCTTAACTTTCTTAAATTAATGATAAATCTTTATTGGGTCAGAATTGTCTAGTTATCACTTCCTGCGATCGCTAGACAACAGACGCAACACTCTTCTCACTATTATCGACTTCTACCGCTTCATGAATTTTTCGCAAAATATCAGAATCAGCACTAATTACACGATTCCAACTAGGAATCAGGGGTGTCATTTGGGGGTTTTGTAGAAAAGCGTTGCCGGCATGAACAATCGATTGCGAAAATAATTCGATCGCCGATTCTTCACTATGACGATCCAGAGTTAGTCCGTTCATCACGGCATCACTATGGTAGCGTTCTACATAATCAAGCGCTGTGCGATAGTAAGTTGCCTTGATAGTTCGAAAAATTTCTTGAGAAAACACCTGCCCGCTAGCTGCCATTTTACGAAATAAAGCCTTACAGATATCAGTTGACATTTTGGATAAACCTTGTTCGCGATCCTCAACCGAAAGGTTTTGGTGTTTATGTTCGTAGGCATTAGCAATATCTACCTGACAGATTTTATTAAAATGGTAGTTGCGATAAACATCGTAAAGCACCCCAATCTCTAATCCCCAATCATAAGGAATCCGAATCGTATTGACTACATCAACGCTCATGGAAAACTCTCCTGATAAAGGATAGCGAAAGCTGTCAAGATAATCTAAAAAGGTATTATCTTGAAATATTTTTTTGAGCGAACGAACTAAGGGACTAACCAAAAGTCGCATCACCCTACCATGCAATCTTTTGTTAGCTTGACGATAATAATAGCCTTTGCAAAATTTGAACTGAAATGCTGGATTAGCTACAGGATATAACAGTTTAGCGAGTAAATCTCTTTTATAGGTAACAATATCACAATCATGCAAAGCAAGAATTTGCGAGGTGCCACAAGAGAGAAAATAGCCCATACAGTACCAGACATTATATCCTTTGCCCCTTTCTCTGGGCGCTAGCTCTTCTTCTGTGAGTAAATGATGGACAGCCTGCAGGCGAGGTCCATCATTCCACAAAATTTTGTGTTTTTGAGGTAATCGAGCAAAATACTTTTTAGCGTAGTTAAACTGTTCTTCAGATGCGCGATCTAAGCCAATGATTATTTGATCTAAATATTTAACCTGAGAAAGTTCGTCAATTATATTATCTAGTGCAGGACCTTCGAGTTCCGAGAATAAACAAGGAAGCAGCAAGGTTATGGGCGAGGTTTGAGAAAAAAGTAACAGTTCTTCTTCTAGCGATTCCACAGAACGGCTGTGTAAGTCATGTAGGGTGGTTATGACCCCATTTTGAAAAAAGTCAGCGATTTTGAACCTCCTGTAAATACATCTAAAATAGATCTAAAAATATGTTGTAAAAATCGCTTCGCGATTAACTCTGGGCTCTAAGCCTGGTTAAAAAATGATTAATGCCTTCTTGCCAACCATAGGGACCAGGTTGAGAAGCCAAAAAAGTAGATTTATTATCAGGTTTGAGAGCGATTCCCTGTTTTCCAGGAATTACGATCGCATAATCGGCTTGGTCTAACATCGGTAGATCGTTTTGGCTATCTCCTAAAGCTATAATTTGAACTTCTGTGAGCCAATGCCGAGAATAATATGCTTTCAATGTAGCGAAACAACTCGCCTTATGGAAATTCCCCATCACATGATAGAATCGTCCGCCTCTGACACATTGTAATTCTAATGCTTGCAGCTCTTGACGAAATTTTGCCAACGCTAATTCAGTATCTTGCCACAATAAAGGTTCGGTTGCTTCTCGAACCATTGCTTTTTGGGCATCTGAGGAAGGGAGTCCCGTCCATCGCACCACATCATCTATTGAGGCATGGGCAAATCCTTGATAATTGAGATGCAATTTTGCTTTAAGAGCATCCAAACTATCAAGAAACTGAGATCTAGGAGTTCCCAAATACTGAATATCTGGTTTGGAAGCTGATTCTGGAAGATGGGTTTCAGCAGCAATTCCGCAAAGGACTCCGCCATTTTCACAAACAAAAGGTTCTTGGTTATTTAGTTCGCTACGGATTTCTAAAATTTCAGCTCTAGTTTTGCTGGAGTTGAGAATTATGGGGATATTTTGCTGCTCCAATTTCTGGATCGCAGATAAAGCAGGAGTAAATTCATAGGTTTGATGATCTAGCAGCGTTCCATCTAAATCGGTAACGACAATGTACCTCATAGGTTATGTTGACTTCAATTTTCTGATGAGAATTATAGTACATATCACAATAAGTAAATAATTCACGAAAATCTTATGCCACAAGTATTAAAGCTAGGTTATGACTGATAACTAATAACTGATAAATGATCAATGGTCAGAGAGACCCCGCCGTGCAAGCGGTGCGACCCTGCCGCCCTAAAGGATACACCTTCGGATAAGGTTCCCTCGGCTAAGGAAGCGGTCGGAACCTGCTCGGGTTTCCCGAGCTAGCGGTCAGACCCCGCGTCGGCGTAAGACGCAAGGGAATGCTGACCAAGAGAAGGAACGCCGACCAAGAGACGCGCACCAAGAGAAGACGGACGGGGCTGGTTCCGCCGGGCGACGACGGAATCAGCCCCTTGGCTTCCTCTGACTTCGTCAGCGGTACTCCGCCGTAAAACGACGGAGCCTGCGCTGACCGCATTCCGCGGTCAATGAATCGTGCATTCATGATTAGTAATCCAAGCACATTGATAGGGCTGAAGAATAAAGCGATCGCGAATATCCTCAATTATTTGACCACTGAGCAGATCGCACCAAGGATCGATACAAATTAAATTAATGTCAGAAAGCAACAGTTCTTGAACGCGATCGCTCAAATTATGAATACAGAAAATACTCTGATCGCGCTGGATACTTTGTCGCCAGAAAGTAAATAGAGCTTTATTCATCGGATGTAAAGTGTACTGGGTGGCATTGGGATGAAAAGCTGGCTGGCAACGACGAATCTGAATCCGCCGCGACAGTTCCTTGATGACAATTGCTTGGTTCGAGTTAGGATCATTGAGCTGTGCCACCAGTTCTTGATAGTTCCATTGGTGACGATTGATCGAACGATTACGTCCTGTGGCGGCTACTCCAGCATAATCATTAGGAGTTGCCAAAAAACTGTGAATATAAAAAGCGGGGATTCCTTCTACCGCCATCATAATAGTTTGAGAACAGAGAAACCGCTCGATTTGCCATTCATCCTCTCCTTTGGCAGTTCCCTTCATAGCATCAAACAGAGAAATATTTATTTCATAGGGACTTTCTCCCTCAGGCTTTTGCCTCATGCTAATTTTGCCCCCAAACTGCTGCATCATCTTGAGCATGGTATTGTATTCAGTTTCCGATAACAGCCCTTCAGCAGGACGTAACCCAATCCCGTCGTGGGAAGCGGTAAAATTAAAATAAGCACAGCCCATAGGAGCTGGAGGCATGCTCATCATCCAGGTTTTGAGGTGATCTGACTTCCCCTGCAATAAAGCATTAATAACTAAAGGTGGTAGGCTGAAATTATAAATAAGATGCGCCTCATCACGGTTGCCAAAATAACTGAGGTTTTCTTGGTTTGGCACATTAGTTTCCGTAATCAGGGCCACATCAGGGTTCAAGAATTGAGTAATTTCCCGAAATAGTTTAATCAGAGCATGAGTTTGGGGTAAATGAATGCAGGGAGTACCAAGACATTTCCATAAATATCCCACCGCATCGAGTCTAATATACTTAGCCCCTTTTTGAATATAAAAGAGAATAATTTTGAGGACTTCGATTAAAACATCTGGATTAGCAAAGTTGAGATCTACTTGATCCGCGCTGAAAGTGGCCCAAACATGTTTTTCGCCTTGATCAGTGTCCACTTTAACCAGTAATGGAGTACTGCGGGGACGAACTACCTCTGAAAGATCTGCTTGGGGATCTGCTTCGATAAAATAATCACATCCTGGCTTAATTCCTTGTTTGAATTGCTGAAACCACATACTCTCACTAGAGATATGATTGAGCACCAAATCTGCCATCAAATCAAATTTTTCGGCAATAGCTTCAACATGCGGCCAATCTCCTAGTTCAGGATTAACTTGTAGATAATCAATGACGGCAAATCCATCGTCAGAACTATAGGGACAAAAAGGTAAGATGTGAACCCCTGTAATCGTTTCTTGTAAATATTCCAAAAAACAACTCAGAGTGACAAGGGGGCTTTCATCTGGGGCGCAGATGCTATCTCCGTAGGTAATCATCACGATTTCATTCTGACTCCACTTGTTTAAATTTTCGGTGGCTGAATCAGAGAAATCTTCCTCTAGTAAAGAAAATATTTGCTCTACTAAGCTATCAACTGTCTGTTTATCGTCTCCATAGATTTTTCGTAATAAAGGTTTGATTTTGAGCGAGAAATATTCAAAATTTTTGACTGCCAGGGATGGCGCGGTTTTACCCTTGTGAGAATTAGCCTCGCTATCCCCAATCGACGAGGTGTTGGCAGCTAGGTTTGTTGGCTCTAAAGAAGAGTACTGAGACTTTTGCATAAAATTCTTTTACATAATGGAATGAGGATTTAATTTTTTTTCTGCGAGAATACTCCCGATATTATAAGAAAGATAAATCTTGTTCAGTATGGGAGTGTCAACAAACAAAAATATTTACATATTGCAATCTTGACCGAGAGGGGTGCCGCCCTAAAGGATACCCCTTCGGATAAGGTTCCCTCTCGGAGCGCGTTCCTTGGCTGCTTACGAAGCAGCAGGGTCGCTCCGCTTACCCAATCGAGGTGTTAAATTGATAATCTTGAATTGGAGCGAAGCGACTTGACTAGCATCAAATCTGACCTGAACATCATTCTTTAAGGAGTAAGGCAAAATTAATTACCTCGTTCACACAAGGAATAGGAAATAGAGACGAAAGAAAAATGTGCCAATAATTCTGCTCAGATACTCAAATACCAAACCTCTTTAAATTGGTAGAGACGCTAAGGTTAAAGGGCTATTTTGTCCTCCACACCGTCGCGTCTCTATCCGAAATATTTTATGTGGTTTTTGCTAACCAGATTTGTTATGACAAGGCTGTTAAGATTGATTTTGTGGCCTGAAGTTTTCCTTGCTACTACTTATAGAGGAGTAGCGATCGCATGACCGACGCACCAATCAATTGTGTCGTAAGAGTTTTCTGTCTGAGTAACTTGATAGTTGAATGACTGCAGAAATGATTCTAATTCCTGATATTTACGTTCGTAAGCAGTGCGATCGCCGTCATCAACTTCATAAATAATCGTTGGCTTATAAGTTTTAATGGTTTCGGTCATACCTTTGAGTACGTCTAATTCCGCCCCTTCCACATCCACTTTGACGAAATTTGGTGGCTGAATTTGCTTTTGAGCGATCAGATCGTCGATGGACACAAGATCGACGGTTACCTCTCCTGCCAAATCTGGTGGTGCATCTGCAGTAGCCAGGGCATGTCCCCCAGAATATTGAGCCAATAATAGCTGCCCTTCGCCGCTACTATGAGAAACTGCTTTTTCAATCACTTCTACATGGGTAAAGTTATTTAGTTGGGCATTGTGACGAATACTACTAGCATTTCCTTGACCTGGTTCAAAAGCATAAACTTTTCCCGTGTTGCCAACTAATTTAGCGGCAATGATCGTAAAAAAGCCTACATTTGCCCCAATATCATAGAAAACATCTCCAGCTTTCAGATGCTGGGTAAATATATTTTGAATTGGCACTTCATAGGTTCCCAAGGCCAATTCCGGACAAGATTCTCCGGTATTAAACTTTAATCCTTTGGCAACTCCATTTCTCACCTCTACATCCCGCTGACGCAAACCTGCACTAGCCAGACGATATCCGAATGAATTAGGATTAGAACCAGCTAACCCTTCGAGAATGTTGACCGGCACTAGGGGTAAAATACTAAATGCTATTTGCTTAATCATGATCTTGCTCCTATTTTCTGGTTGCAATTATAGTACGACGAAAAATTTCCTGGGATTGAAAGAAACATTCTAGCCATTCTCCGTCGGCTACATCTTTTAGTAGCCCCCAATCAGGACTGTCAACTAAACGTTCCATTTGTGTATGGTGTTGCGACAAAGCAAGCTGTTTCTGCGATCTAATTGACTCGATGTCAACACGGTAATCAAATTCTTGAACCGCTTGCCAGCCTAATTTTGCTTTGATGCTAGCTTTGAGATAGGCTATTTGCGAGGCGCGATCGCCCCAATTGGCGGTCCAGGGAAAATGATGCCAGTACCAGACGGGATATTCATAAATGGCAACCTCTTGGGGGTGGCTTGCCAAAGCGCCAAACACAATCTCATTGGTAGCTAAATGATCGGGATGGGCTTCCCGAACATAAGGGATAAATACCTGCTGCGGTTGGTGGTCTAATAGGAGTTGGCGGACACGCTCGATCGCGATGGTTTGCCTATCGGCTAATTCTCCGTCACGAAAATCAAGAAACCAGACATTCTCTGGCCGTAATCCCAAACACTCAGCTGCCTTAACCGCTTCTTGGCGACGCAGCGCAATTAATTTTTTCTCTGGGATAAAGCGATCGTGAGAACGACTGCCGTCGGTCATAAAGACAATCCTGACCTCTGCCCCTGCTTCGCGTTTACGAATAATTGTGCCGCCACAACCTAGGGTTTCATCATCCTGATGGGGTGAAAAAACTATTGCCGAGGCTGACAAATCGGTTGCCGATAGGGATTTAATTTTATTAAGTCGCTTTCTCAAGCGGGCTCGCAACTTCTTTCTCAGGTTCATGTGAGTCAAAATTTACTCCGATGGCTGCATAATGAGAGACTAAGCTTTGGGTAATCTTCTCCCAGGAATAACATTGTAAAACCTTTTTTCTTCCCGCTTGGCCCATTTCCCTGGCTCTAGAGGGTTCGGAAATGATTTTGATGATTGCTTCAGCTAAGTCTTGGCTATTGGCTGGTTCTACTAACAACCCACTCACCCCATGCTCAACAATTTCTGTCATGCCGCCAATCTTAGTTGCGATTACAGGAGTTGCCGTTGCCATTGACTCCACCAAACTCATGCCAAAGGCTTCACTCAAGGAAGGATTTACCAGCACATCTGCTTTTTGGTAGTAAGGCAATAGTTGTTTTTGGGGGAGTGAACCGGCAAAAACTACTTGGGAAGATAAATGAGGAGGGATTTTACTTTTAAGATATTCAAGGTAATTGAGGTTGTGAAGCGGTTCTAGAGCCTGAACCTCTGGTTCTGGTTGCAGATTTAAGAGGAAATCTTTGGCAGTAGCAAAATGAGGACCGACGATGGTTAAGACTGCTTGAGGATAAGTCTGCGTCACTTTAATAAAAGCATCCATTAGGTCGTGAATACCCTTTTCCGGAGAGATTCGACCCACAAAAAGTATTTGTGGTGAGTTGGCTCTATATTCAGGGTGATAACTAGGAGGCGGGACAAAATAATCTGCATCAACGCCGTTGTAAACCGTCCGACAAATCTCCCCATATTCAGGAAAACGATTAGCTATTTTGTTGGTGATATGGTCGCTACAACTAATAACCAAATCCACCTTGTCTAAACGAGATGCGATTACCTTTTTCTCAAGTCGATTAGCCCATTCGCAATGGAGATGTAATACTATTTTAGACTTCGGATTAAGAGCACGAATGATTGGGGCGAATTGAGAGAAGTTATGGATATGGATTACGTCATCATTATTTTCAGCAGTATGCCGCGCAATCTGCCAAGCATAGCCAAAATAATACCAAACGGAAGCAAAGTAGGGTAACTTAGTCAGCTTCGATAGGATTTTTCGGGGAATTGTCAATAAATCATCAATTCGAGGAGAAATTGCCCGATATTCCATAGTAAAAGCTGAACTAAAGCCATATTCCCGTTTTCTATCAGAATTTACCTCAGTTTTGCAGCCATAATAGCTTATGTTGCATCGCTTTGCCAGATGACGGCAGACTTGATAACTCCAAATACCTGTAGAATCACTTCTTGCAGGAGGAGCCGCTATGGTCCAAGGTTGATTAACAAAAGATAATTTCATTTATATTTTGTATGGTGCCAAGTTAATATAAATAAGACTCGATCAGAAATAACAAAAAAAATTCCCGTGTCTTTCGGCACAAGATATTTTGCTATTTTTGGCTACTGAAGTTGCTAAAGCTTTTACTATCAAAGCCTTTATTTACTCTTATCATTAATTTCAGTAAAATCCACAAGATCACATAATATATTTATATTTATATTTATTTTATTGACAATTACTTGTCATTTTACTAGATAACTATTATATCATTTATTCTTTTTTTTCCAGTTAATGGTGTTGAAAAACTTAACTCAAAAGCTTAAAAATATTTCACAAAAGTCTTTGGTTAGACATAGCCTCTGGGAACTATTGGCCAAGGCAATTAATCTCACTTGCCAAGCAGCTTATTTTACAGTTATTGTGCGCGTTCTAGGAACCACAAATTATGGTTCATTTGTGGCTGTTGCTTCTTTAGCTGCTTTGATTTTTCCCTTTGCCAATTTGGGTAGTGGGGATGTCTTGATCCAGCAAGTATCCAGAGAGAAAAAAGAATTTCCCACCTATTGGGGCAATACTCTATTGATAGTTTTTGGGGCAAGTTTGTTACTGGCAACAATTGCCTGTTTTGGCTCTACCATAATTTTTGCTGGCGAGATTGACTTACAAGCTATTGGGGCAATTTTGGTCGCAGATTTAACTGGGATATCAATATTTACCGTGAGTGCGAAAGCATTTATGTCCCATAATTTATTAAAAAATTCTTCGATTTTACAAATTATCAGTACGGTTACTAAATTATTAGCAGCGATCGTATTAGCAACTTGTGTTGCCAAGCCAAAATTATGGCACTGGGCTAATCTCTATTTATTAAGCGCCCTCATTACTGCAGCTGTAGGAATTATTTGGGTCAGTAACACCTTAGGCAAACCGCAACTAGACCTCAAAAATATCCGCAAAATAGTCAATCGAGGAATCTACTTTTCCATTGGCGAATCTGCTGGTAATATCAACTCCCATATTGATAAGACGATGCTCGCCAGTATGGCAACTTTAGAAGCAACGGGTATTTATGGGGCAGCTTATCGATTAATAGAAGTGGGAAGTGTGCCTATTTATGCTGTATTATCTGCTTCCTATCCTAGATTTTTTCAACAGGGAATCAAAGGAATTAGAAGCTGTTTGAGTTTAGTCAAACAGCTTCTGCCTTTTGTGGCAATTTACAGTATTCTGGCTCTAGTGGGTTTTTTAGTGTTCGCTCCCTGGATCACCTATATTTTGGGTGATGAATACCAAAATGCGATCGCGACAATCCGGTGGTTAGCACCGATTCCCATCATTGGCTCTCTACAGCAGTTATTGGCAGATTCTTTGACTGGCGCAGGTTTTCAAAGAATCCGCAGTGCCATTCAAATCACAACTGCTTTCACGAATTTGGGGTTAAACCTCTGGTTGATTCCTCTTTATTCGTGGCGAGGAGCGGTTTGGGCTACCTTGAGTTCAGACAGTTTTCGGGTTGTTTGTTTAGCTCTGGCAGTTAGCTGGTTTTATTATCAAGAAAAATCGCGAGTTTAATCTACTTGTCTGACGATAAAATTGCTAAAACCACTACCGGTATCGTTTCCCCATTCCCAATTAGCGACAACACCAAGACGATTAATGCTTAAAGCAGTAGCCCAGGGATAGATATCGGTAAGAGCACGATATAACACTGTTTGCTCATTGACTCTAACTATATAGTTATTGCCATCAAAGACAACTCTAAGATTATAGGGTTCGCCAAAAGTGATCGCTTTACCAATATTAGACCAGACGGCATCGAAAATTTCTTCAAACCCAGCAATGCGGAAAAAACAGGAGATTGATTCTCCCTCGTAGAAATCATCGAGCCAAGTATTGATAATGATGTAGTGATCCTCATCCTGCCACAGAATTAAACCGGCTCGTCCTTTTTCTCCTTGCCCTCGTTTTTTCCCTGGAGGCAAGATGGTGACTTGCACATCAGCAAAATGATGATTGTCCCAAGCAATAGTATAAGCAGTGCGACCAGGATTGGGATTTTGGATATTAGCTTTTACTTGAGCAATCCCAGATTGTCGAATTTCGATCGCTCCTTTACCAATAGTTTTTTGCCATATTTTGTCGCCTATTAAGGTCGTCTTACCGCTCAAATCTCCTTGCCAAGCCTGAAAATCATCTTTGATCAAGATGGTATTTCCTTGGCACCACCAAGGGGAACCCAAATCAAGACTGGGAAGAGTTACAGTTCGCGGATGAGCTTCGAAATTTCGCAGATAGAGCTCAGGACTTACTCGAGAGATCGCGATCCCAACTCCCGTGGCCTGGGCCAATCGCTCGTCAAACTGAATTCCCTCAGATTCGCCATCTCCAATTAATTGACCATTTAGATAAAGTTTTAACTCTTGGCCGTCATCTAAAATTTGCACATAGGTAAGGCTGTTGGGAACTAGATAATCTTTGGTGCTAATAAGTATCTCTTGTTTTTGACCAGCTTCGGTTAACTCAAGACAAAGTCTAGTGTTATTCAACCAACAGCACCAGTAATTATCTCGATCTTGAAATCTCCAGATTATGCCGACATCTTCTACTGTCTGACCTATTGCGATCGCTAAATGCAATAACCCAGAACTTGCTTGCGGATCGAGAATCGCCATACTATCAGGTTCTTTGGCAATTAAGCCCGTAACACTACGCTCAAAACTACCAGCTAAAATCTGCCAACTTCCTCCGACCTCGGCGGGAATCCCGGAAAGATTTCCTGCTCCCGTCAAGGAATCTGCGGCTTGAGCTGTACCATACCAGGTATTTAATTCAGAAATTTTGTCAACTTTGACTCCATACACTCTGGTATCGGCACGAAACCCAATTTGACCCAGAACACTTTGATGGATACCTGCATATAAAATTGGTTCACAATTGACAGGATCGATCGCGACTGGACGTAACTGGGGATAGGCGGGGAGGCCATAAACCTTGGGCAGCGAAGCAGCGTAGTAAGCCGCGCCTTGTGCTCTTACAACTACAATATAATATACAGGAACATTCTGTAGTCCGCGAAAAACCGAGAGTAAATGGGAGCCTACTCTAGCTAACAACTCGCCATTTTCTGCCCCCGTAGCCCGCACGACAAAGCTATTACCTACTTTTGTTGGCTCCTGGGGCACTGCGCCAGAGAACCAGCCCACTGCTAAATTATCTTTGATATCGGGTACCGGGAAAAATTTGTTCACTTCGGCTACGATTCGTAACCATCCGAGCAACCGTCTTCCGATGTCTTCTTTGTGTCTGCTACCCAGCCAAGCCAGAATTCTTCGCCCAATCGATTCAGTTTCACTACCCTTGAGCCAACGGGAAATCCTTTGATACAACCATTCCATAGCTCCCGCTTCAGAAGTATTATGACCGTTAAGCAGTAATACTGAGATGGCTAATCCATTAGTCCTTTGATATTCACCGTAAGCAATAGCCTGTCTGCACCAACCAGGTTTAATTAGAGGTTTAAATCTTAGGGTATCATGGTCGATGGCGATCGCTTTTTCCCGATCTATTCCTTGTCTTAAAACACCTTGAGGGCTTTTCGTGCCGATAGTTCTGCCACTAGAGCGATTATCTTGAAAAGTATCGGTAAATGATTGATTCATTAGTAGGAATTATTTTTTGATTTGTTGGTCTCACAGTTGAGCTTACTTACTAGGCAATATTAAACGATTTTGTCTATTTTTCTGGATATTTACTTCTAATAGGAATTAACCAAAATTATAATGTTTAATTTGTAAGTTTATGAATATCAAATGCAATGATTAAATCAGTTTAATCTGTAGTATTTTGTCGAGTTTGCTCGGGGGTGAGCGAAATTTACTGTGGTAAACAGGGAGATAGGGAAGTAGGAAGATAGAGATGTGAAGAGTGTGGGAAGGGTGGGGAGTGTGGGAGGTGTGGGAAGATAGGGAAGTAGGAAGATTGATTTCCCAAGCTCCCAAGTCCTTAAATACCCACGCATTTGTTCGCTAACCCTTTTCTCGGTCTCCTATCTGCTAAGGTTTCCTGTTGAGCAAAAAATCTTTTTCTATTCTTTACCTAAAGGGTATTAAGCATTCATTAAAACTTCACAAACCTCATCTATAACCTCATCTATATTAATAATATGAACAACGCGATCCGTAAAATCACGTATTCTAGATAAACAAAACTAAAAACATCCAAGACAACATTATGAAAGTAGGTATTCTCGCTGGGGGCTTAGGAACTCGCATTTCAGAAGAAACGGTTGATAAACCAAAGCCTATGGTAGAAATTGGTACTCAGCCTATAATGTGGCACATTATGAAACATTACTATCATTATGGCTTTAATGATTTTGTGATTGCATTAGGCTACAAAGGTCATGTGATCAAAAAGTATTTTAGAGATTACTGTGCCCTTAATAGCAATCTCACTGTAGAATTGCGGAATGGAACAATTACTACCCATAGTGATGATAGCGTTGATGACTGGACAGTAGAACTAATTGATACTGGATTATCTACTAACACCGGAGGACGCATCAAGCGCTTAATACCTTATCTTTCTGGGGCTAAAAAAGGACAAGCCTATGGCAAAAAAACTTTCATGATGACCTGGGGAGATGGAGTTTCCAATATTAATCTCAAAAAACTCTTAGATTTTCATAATCACCACAAAGAAGAATATGGAACCCTGGCAACTCTAACCGCAGTTCGTCCCCCAGCACGTTTTGGACATTTAGAATTTTCAGGAGATCGGATTGCTAAATTCTCAGAAAAACCTCAAACTGCTGAAGGTTGGATTAACGGAGCATTCTTTGTCCTAGAACCAGAAGTATTTGAATATATTGATGGCGATGCCACCCTCTTTGAAAAAGAACCTCTAGAAGGTTTAGCAAAAGATGGCAAGCTCATGGCGTATAAACATGAAGGTTTCTGGCAATGTATGGATACCCTAAGAGATAAAAAACGCCTCGAAAAAATGTGGGAGTCTGGTAGCGCACCTTGGAAAACTTGGAAAGATAAATTGCAGCTAGTGTAGGTTAAGATTACTCATGATAATTTCGGGGTTAAGAAAAAACCGTAAACGCTCGCTGGCTTATTTCATTTTAGGCTGCTTATAGCGGTTAATTAACGGCTTGTGTCTGTTTGATTTTGTCAAAAATTCTTTTCCCTGAAATAAAATAAAGCATCTTAACTCATGTAAAGTGTGAAGGAAATCTATAACTTGTGAAAAAAATACTATTAACGGGACATAAAGGTTATATCGGAACAGTTTTAGTACCGATGCTGTTGGCTAAAGGTTATGAAGTAGTTGGATTAGATACTGATTATTATCAACGCTGCACCTTTGGGGAAGGAATTGTCGAAATCCCTGAAATTATTAAAGATATTCGGGATATAGAGCTTTCAGATGTCGAAGGATATGATGCCGTACTTCACCTTGCTGGTTTATCTAATGATCCTCTAGGTAACTACGAAGCAGGTCTGACAGAAAGTATTAACTTTACGGCATCAGTAAAATTGGCAGAATTAGCCAAACAAGCCGGTATAGAGCGTTTTGTTTTCTCCTCTTCTTGTAGTAACTATGGTGCTGGAGGCGTTGATTGGTTAAATGAAGAATCTTCTCTCAATCCTGTTACTCCTTATGGCGTTTCTAAAGTGAGAGTAGAACAAGAGGTGAGTAAATTAGCAGATGACAAATTCTGTCCCACTTATTTGCGGAATGCTACTGCCTATGGAGTTTCTCCTCGTTTGCGTTTTGACTTAGTACTAAATAATCTAGTAGCTTGGGCCTTAACCACTGGAAAAGTATTTATTAAAAGTGATGGCACTCCTTGGAGACCGATTGTACATATTGAAGATATTTCTAGAGCATTTATTGCCGTCTTGGAAGCCCCCAAAGAAGCTGTCTACAACGAAGCCTTTAACATTTGCCGTAATGAAGATAACTACCAAATCCGCGACTTAGCAAATATTGTTAAAGAGACTGTACCTAATTGTGAGATTGAATATGATCCTAATGGGGGGCCAGACAAGCGTTGTTATCGAGTAAAATGCGATAAAGTCATGAAAGCCCTCCCCAATTTTCAGCCTCAATGGGATGCTCGTAAAGGGGCACAAGAATTGTATGAAGCTTATAAAAAAGTCGGTCTCAGTTTAGAAGAATTTGAAGGTATTAAGTATAAAAGAATTGCCCATATAAAGTATCTTATTGGGGAAGGCTTACTAGATAGCAAACTTTATTGGCAACAAGAAGCCTTAGCGGTTGTTAATTAAGTCATGACTTTTGATTTTTCTTCCTTGCGAAGACTATCCTCGTACAATCCTCGTACAGGGGAGATAGGAGTTAGCTCGTCAATCTGAGGGAATAATCTCCAGTTTTATGGAATGTTCTATTCCCTAATTTTTTTATGATCTAAAATTAAATCTTATTCAGATTAAAAATTTAATACAATTTATTAACTATGGAAAAAATGACAGAAAAAAAATTATCTTGTATCTCTTGTGGCGATGTTAACCTCCAAACAGTAATATCTTTCGGCTATACCCCCCTAGCAGATAATCTTTTAACAGTAGAACAATTAGCTAAACCTGAATATACGGCTCCTTTGGATTTAGCTTTTTGTCCCGATTGTGGCATGGTACAAATTACAGAACAGGTTCCTCCTGAGATTCTGTTTTGCCAAGATTATCCTTACTTCTCTTCGATTTCTCCCTCTTTACTTAAACATTTTGGGGAGAGTGCCAAAAACTTGATTAAAACTAGAAATTTAGATAGCAATAGTCTAGTTATTGAAGCTGCTAGTAATGATGGTTATATGCTGAAAAACTTTGTCGAAGCAGGAATTCCCGTACTAGGAATTGACCCTGCATCAGGTCCTGCGGAGGCAGCGCAAAAAGCTGGAGTGAATACTATCTGTACTTTCTTTACCGAAGAACTAGCTACAAAATTACGTGCTGAAGGCAAAGAAGCCGATTTATTTTTAGGTAACAATGTGTTAGCTCATGTTCCAGATATTAATGGTTTCGTTAAAGGAATTAAAATTCTCTTAAAAGATACTGGGGTAGCTGTGATTGAAGCTCCCTACGTAGTAGATTTAGTAGAGCATTGTGAATTTGATACAATCTATCATCAGCATCTTTGTTATTTTTCCGTTACTGCTTTAGATAATTTATTCAGAAGACATGGTTTGTATTTTAATCATGTTGAACGTACAGAAATTCATGGTGGTTCTTTACGAATTTATGTTGAACCCATAGAAAATGTTCAAGAATCAGTTAAAAACCTCTTGGATTTAGAAAGCAAGTTAGGAGTAGATAAGGTCGAATATTACCAAGATTTTGCTGATAAAGTAATGTCTTTTAAATATTCGATGCTTGATATTCTTTGGGATTTGAAAAAGCAAGGCAAGAAAATTGTTGGTTATGGGGCAGCAGCCAAAGCTAATACCATGATTAGTTATTTGGGCATTGATAAAACTTTATTAGACTATGTAGTAGACCTTAATACCTTCAAACAAGGTCGTTACTATAGTGTTAGCCACCTGCCTATTTTTGCTCCTAGTAAGTTGCTAGAAGACCAACCTGATTATGTCTTAATTTTAGCTTGGAACTTTGCCAAAGAAATCATGCAACAACAAGAAGCGTATCGTGCTGCTGGCGGTAAATTTATTGTCCCAATTCCTGAACCTAGAATTATCGGATAGATTTTAATAACTGATAATTATTAATGCTAATTGTCAAAATGTACAACTAATATGTTCAGGCATCTACAATAGATTTTCTGGCATTTAACTAACTAATCAAATCACTCAAAAAAATCATGGTCAACACTTTATCTGCTAATAAATTTGACTTGAATAATTTTGATCAAGAACATAGCTGTCCTAATTGTGAGCATCAAGGATTATATATCTTTTATGAAGTAAGAAATGTTCCTGTACATAGTTGCTTAATGATGCTTTCTAAGGAAAAAGCTTTAGACTTCCCTTGTGGAGATGTGGTTCTTGGTTTTTGTCCTGAATGTGGATTTATTACTAATGTAGAATTTGACGCTAAATGGTCTGCTTATGCCCCCAATTATGAAAGCCAACAAAGTTATTCTCCTACTTTTAATAAGTTTGCTAAATTCTTAGCTAACAAATGGGTTGAAAAGTATGATTTACACAATAAAGATATTGTGGAAATTGGTTGCGATAAGGGAGATTTCCTAATTTTGCTATGTGAATTAGGCAACAATCGTGGTGTGGGAATCGATCCTAGTGTGGTACCTGGAAGGGTTAAGAGTGAAGCTAGCGATCGCGTTAAATTCATTCAGGAATATTATAGTAAGAAACATGCAGAATATGTAGGGAATTTTATCTGTTGTCGTCATACTTTAGAGCATATTCAAAATACTAAAGAATTTGTTCAAACAGTCCGTGATTCTATTGGCGATCTCGCTGAAGGCGAGGCACTTCGTGATCGCACAGAAATTGCCTTTTGTTTGGAAATTCCTGATAATACTCGGGTCATGCAACAAATGGCTTTTGAAGATATCTATTATGAACATTGTTCCTATTTTAGTCCAGGAACATTAGCTAGATTATTCCGTTCTTGTGGTTTTGAGGTTACAGATTTATATAAAGAGTATGGTGAGCAATATCTAATTGTAGAAGCTAAACCAATTGCTGCCTCGACTTCTGATAAGGTTCATCCTTTTGAAGAGTCCGTTGCTGAGGTAGCTAACGATGTTAAATATTTTGCTAGAAATATTCAGGACAAACTGCAATATTGGAAAGATGCTCTGACTAAAATGAAAGAGGAAAATCAAAAAGTAGTTGTCTGGGGTTCTGGCTCTAAATGTGTTGCTTTCCTAACCACTTTAGATACGATTGATAAAATCGAATATGTTGTAGATATTAACCCTAACCGTCACGGTAAATTTATTCCTGGAGTCGGCAAAAAGATTATGTCTCCAGAGTTTTTAAAAGAATATCAGCCTGATAAAGTAATCGTCATGAATGAAATTTATTGCGATGAAATTGGTAAAATGCTCGAAGATATGGGGGTATCGACTGAACTAATTGCTCTTTAGAACTTTGGCTCTCCTAAACTAGCTGTGATAGTTTATTAATAAATAATTACCCAATTCCTCATAAAGTCAAGTAGTGTAACAAAACAAAAATTAGAATTTTATTAGAATTGCATTTCTATAATCTCGTAAGCTGTGCCAAGTCTTGCTTTGATGGATTGATTTTTATTATGGCTTTTCTTAAATTAGAATTTTTAGGCCCCTGAGCTAGGCATTGCTCGCCTTAAATATCTGTAAAAATAACTAAAATTAGATAACTCAAATTTCATTTCCTACTATCGATCCTTGTCATGTCTACAGAATTTCAACCACGTACCTTAATTTTTTCCCTCAGAAATCTGCGCTCTCAAGCATCTAATTGTTGTATTTACGAATGGGAAGATTTACTTTGTGACATCGAAGGGGCTCAGCTATATAGTCCCACGAGCGAATATCATCTATTTCGAAAAATGTATCGTGCAGCCAGATCTGTTAGTGGTTCAGACAAATTTGCTAGATCGGTCACTTCGGTTCCCGATGGCATGACTTTGGATCGTGAATATGATTTATTATTTGTTGTTGTAGATAGTCCTTGGTACTTACATCTAGTAAACTCTATCAAAGGTTGGAGAGAGAAATGTCGCTATGCTGTTTGCTGGATAGCTGAAACCTGGGAACCAGAATTAGATAAATGGGCATTAAAACAAGAACCATTTCGTAGTTTTGATCATATTTTTTTGGGAGTTTCCCATTGTGTAGAATCGCTCCAACAAAGAGTTGGAATTCCCTGTACTTATATCCCTCCCGCAGTTAATACCCAAAGATTTTGTCCCTATCCTAATCCTCCAGAACGTAGTATTGATGTTACATATGTGGGTCGTCGTAACCTTGATATTCACAATTCTCTTAAGAATTTGACAACTCAAAAAAACTTTTTCTACTACTATGACACTGTTAAAGGACAAAAATTAGAAATCGACAATCACCAAGAACATCGTGATTTGTTCGCTAGTATATTACAAAGATCTCGGTACACTATGGCTTATTATGCCAAGTTTAATTCTACCGAAGAAACCGGGGGTCAACAAGAGATTGGTATGCGGTTTTTCGAATGTACAGCAGCAGGAACGGTGATTTTAGGTATGCCTCCTAACAATAAAGACTTTTCGAAGTATTTTGATTGGGAAGATGCTGTCATTAAAGTAGATCCCAGAACTATAGACATAGCAGATGTCATTGCAGAACTTGACTCCCAACCAGAAAAATTAGCCCAAATCTCGAGAAATAATGTAGCTAATTGTTTACTTAAACATGATTGGACTTATCGCTGGAAAGATATTCTTTCCAAGGTTGGACTTCAACCTACCGAGGCAACTATCAAACATATTGACTATCTACATAAATTGTCAGGAGAGATCAAAGGAGAAGTTTAGTGGTAATCAACTTAAAGCGGGACATTCTAGTTGCTACGAGGTGTTAGGTTTTAGGTCAAATGGGGATTATCATGATTGCCTAACTTGTCTGTCTCTCCAAAGGGTGTTTTTATTATACTGTTGAGCATTCTTCCTACTTCATCGGTTAGCTCCAAAACTAGATGTAGTTCTGAGTTTTCAAGATAAGATAATCTCCCAGTAATGAGCAAATGTGTTTCTAATTCCTTGAGACAACCGTTAGCAATCGAGAGGTGATGGATATATTAAATGCTGTCTTCCTTTTCCCTCGGCAACGTTAGCTGGAATCGAAACAGCAGCTTTTTGAATTTGGCTAATTAATCCATAAATTTCAGTCTTTGGTAACTTAGAAGTGAGTCGGTAGCACATTATTACCAAGTCCACTGCCCGATTCCCAGCCTTTAAGTCTCTATAATTCTTATTAAGTTGGTAGCTACTAAGACAATGTTATCCAAGTCGGGAGGACGGGATTCTGGGATTATGATTTTGGTTTAACTAAACAGTAATATTCCTAGATTTTCTTTGTAAAAGAAGTAGGAATCCCAAAAGACATAGCTATACATAGCTACCAGAATAATAGTAATAGTAAGTTTTAATTTTGTTAAAGTTACAGTACTGACATAGGCTAACCAATAGATCAAAAAAGGAGTTCCCCAATAGAAAAACATGATATAACTAATAGATTTAATGATAAGTTTTAAATATATCAAGCTTATAGTATCAGAAACCTTTGTTGTCACAACAACCAGAAATAAACCGATTAAAAATTGGCATATATGATTGGAAAGTAATGAGCGCAATATCTCTGCTGTCTTTTTTTTCTGATTCATGTCTGGGCACATTCCGAAATTTAGTAATTGTCTTGTAGTAAAACAATCATTTTCTGGAATTATACCTAGACAACAATACTGATTTTTTAAAGCTTCTAAGAAATTATCATTAAATATGTATCGATAGTAAGTGATTATGTAACATTATGTTGATGAGTCGAGCATAAGCGATATAAGTAATACTAAATCCGATTCTAAAACCCGACTTTTAAATTGGAAGTCTTGAATGGCTTTAAAAGCTCCTGCTTTCTGCCCCCTGCCTTCTGCCTTCACACAACTTTTAAATGGTGTATCTCAACAGGATTTAGTATAACAG
>JASJDR010000105.1 GCA_030065615.1 Xenococcus sp. MO_188.B8
CAGGGCAGCTCGATAGCTGCATTCCTATCAATTTCGATAAATTTGTTGCTGATGGGTCTTCTCTAACTACAGTCTCAATAATCCACATTTAGCATAATTTACCTTCGCTTTCCATAAGACCGACAAACTCCTAGCATCTCCTTCTCTGGTAAACCAATTTTCGTGATAGGAATCGTGAAGTAAAATAGTTAGACTTTGTCCGTCAGCACTTGGGATGAGGCGAATTATGTTAATAGAAGGATGATGAGTGCGGGGAACAGGAAACAAAACCTCAAAGCCATCTAAACTGTAAAACTCAGCTAAATCATTTTCCTCTGGTTGATAATAAGAATTGGCTTGTCTTAGGGCGATAAAATGTCGCCAAACCATCCAAAATTCGTGCTTGCAATCAAACCCAGGATCGATATCTAAGCGCCACTTATCATCTTGGCAAAGGTCGTTAATAACTTCTGGTGGTAAATCTGCTACTTTCATAATTACCTGCTTATGCCACTTGGTTATTATTGTTATTATTATTAGCGCCCCGCGCTTGCGCAGCTCCGGGATGGGGGCTAAAGAGTGATTGATGAATTCGTATCACTAGTTAATCCTGTCTCTTGGTGAGGGGCTGTCTTTCGAGGTTTCCTCTTATCTCGATCGCGCTTGATATTATCCCACGAAGATGGGACGGGACGGCGGGGTCTCTCTGAATAGTAGTTTTTCAAAGATTAAATGTAATTTACCACCCCTTTGAAGTCAAGCGCGCATTAAAAGAGTAAAGAAGCGTCAGGAATTGAAAATTATCAACTATCAATTATCAATTATCAATTATCTACAAACTTTTAACAATATTTTGTCGAGGCTTAAAAGTCTCTATTTTTCGCAACTTATTATAAAGTTCTTTTTCCTTCTCGGTAATTTCTTTAGGCGTTACGACTTGAATTTCTACTAATTGGTCTCCGCGATCGCCTGTTTTGCCTATATAACCCTTATTAGCTAAACGCAATCTTTGACCAGAACGGACTCCTGGAGGTAAAGTCATCTTAACTAAGCCATCAATAGTTGGCACTTCTACTGCACCACCTAAAACTGCTTCCACTGGAGTAATGGGAACTTGACAATAAATATCGCTGTCTTGCACATCAAAAAAAGGATGCCGCGCCACCGTTATCTTAAGATATAAATCTCCTCCATTCATCCCCTGTCCCTTGAGACGAATTTTTTGTCCATTAAACATCCCGGTCGGCATATCGACCTCCAGAGATCTCCCATCTTCTAGGCGAATGCGCTCTCTACCTCCACGATAGGCTTTACTTAAGGGGAGAGTTAATTTGGCTTCGATATCCCTCCCTGAAGGACGAGTTGCCGCTCTTTCTCTTCGGGTAGTACCAGGACGATAATCTTTAACATCTACTCTCTGACTAGTTCTTTCAGCGGTTGCTGTTCTTCTTCGGGAGTTATTATTGCGAGAGAAAGGATCGAAAGGATTGTATCGGGAGTTTCTCTCATCACCTTTTTTGCCCCAAGCTTGACTAAACTGATCATACTGCGATCGCTTGACGGCATCCGAGAGAACTTCGTAGGCTTCATTAATATCTTTAAACTTTTCTTCCGCAACTTTATTTCCTGGATTGCGGTCTGGATGATATCTTCTGGCTAAAGAGCGATAAGCTCTTTTCACTTCATCGCTAGAAGCTTTTTTGGTTACACCCAAAATTTCATAATAGTTCCGCAAGTTCTGCATCATTTACAGTTATCAGTCACCAGTTATCAGTTATCAGCGGTGCGACCCTGCGGATTTATAATCCGTTTATCCAGAGCACCTATCTGTTTACCCAGCTCCGTGTTCTGGGGACAAGCCCAGCTTCGTGTTCTGGGCTAAGGAACGCGCACCAAGAGAATTATCAGTTATCAAGTTTATAACACTACTTATGGATTATCGGTCATTGAGCAACAGTTTTAGAACCATTCATCATCTTCATCATCCCAGTCATTTTGATAGGGAATACGGCGAGAGCGATCGCTGCTACTATAGTAACGGCGGTTGACATCATTTGGAGAACTACTATATTGATCGCGGGTCGGATTTCTGCGATCACCAAATTGCCTGGTTTGAGAGCGGTCATTATTATAATCGGCATTATCTCTACTGTCTCTATAACCTGAATTACGGCGAGAATCCCCATAGCGATCATAGTCATCCTGACCATTATTCTGATAACCCCCCGCACCATAGCCGTTGCGGCGAGAATCCTCGTAGTTATTGGAGTAATCATCTTGGTAACTACTACCCCCATAACTACGACGAGAATTACCTGAATAATTATCCTGATAGCCATAGCTACGATTTCGATTATCTTGATATCCCGAGTAACCGTAATTATCTCCATAATCTCCCAGACGGGGATTATAACTATAGTCTTCGTCTAGGCGATCTTGCTCATCTCCTAGGAATGTCTTGCGAATTGCCCCAAAGAAGTCTTCATCTTCCTCGTCATCATATTGTAATCTGACTTCCCGATTGAGTTCATAGAGAGTATCTTGTAAATCTGCTTGAGAACGGTCTAAACCCCGTTCATCATCTTTTTGCAAACTATCAAGAATATCTTCACACAAACTGTCAATACGACGGCGATAGTAGCTAGCAAATTGGCTACCAAAATCGAGAGTAACTTCCTTTAATCTGCGTTGGGCTTGATCCGTTAAAGCCTTAGCTCGATTACGTTTTTCTACTCTTTCTCTCCGTTCTCGATCCTGTTCGGCGAACTGTTCCGCATCTTTTACCATGCGGTTAATTTCTGTATCACTGAGATTAGAAGCCCCTTGAACCGTAATACCCTGTTCTCTTCCAGTCGTTTTATCCCTGGCAGTAACCTGCAAAATACCATTGGCATCAATATCAAAGGACACCTGAACTTGAGGAATCCCTCTCGGTGCGGGGGGAATCCCTGTAAGTTTAAATCTTCCTAAAGATTTGTTACCTGATGCCATTTCCCGTTCCCCTTGAAGGGCATGGATTTCGACTACCGTTTGATTATTTTCTCCGGTCGAAAAAGTATCCGAACGACGAACGGGAATCGTGGTATTGCGGGGAATCAATTTTTTCGTTACGCCTCCAATAGTCTCTAAACCTAAAGATAGGGGAGTCACATCTAGTAACAAAATATCTTTGACTTCATTGGTCAAAATTCCTGCTTGGATAGCAGCACCCACGGCAACTACTTCATCGGGATTGACATTTTGATTGGGCTCAAGATCGATATAACTACGCACTAGATCTTGCACCAGGGGAATTCTGCTTGAACCCCCAACTAAAATTACCTCATCAATTTCCATTGGCGTTACTCCTGCATCAGCAATAGCTCGCTTCAACGGACGACGTAAACGGGATACCAAATCCCCACAAAGTTCTTCAAATTTGGCTCTGGTTAATTTAGTTTCAATATGTTTTGGACCATCCTCAGTTGCGGTAATAAACGGTAAATTAATATTAGTAACACTAACGCCTGATAATTCAATTTTGGCTTTTTCTGCTGCTTCGGTTAGCCTTTGCAGAGATTGTCGATCTTTGCGGAGATCCACTTTTTCTCGTTCTAAAAATTCTTCGGCTAACCAATCTACAATGCGTCGGTCAAAATCATTCCCCCCTAACTGAGTATCTCCGCTAGTGGCTCTAACTTCAAATACACCATCACCAACATCAAGAATCGAAACATCAAAAGTCCCACCTCCAATATCAAAGACCATAATCGTTTGAGGTCGCTTTTTATCTAATCCATAGGCTAGAGCTGCTGCAGTGGGTTCGTTGATAATTCTTAAAACATCTAACCCCGCAATTTTTCCCGCATCTCTAGTTGCTTGTCGCTGAGAATCGTTGAAGTAAGCTGGTACAGTAATTACGGTACTGGTAACTTTTTCTCCCAAATAACGTTCTGCTTCTTCTGTTAACTTCCGCAGAATCATTGCCGAAACTTCTTCTGGGGCGAATTCTTTTTTCAGACGAGGACAACGAATTTTAATATTACCTATTTCATCACGACGAATAGTATAAGGAACTTTTTTGGATTCCGGTTGTAATTCGCTATATTTGCGCCCCATGTATCTTTTAATACCGTAAAAGGTATTTTGAGGATTAAGTACAGCTTGTCGTCTTGCCAGTTGCCCTACTACCAACTCTTCATCTTTACTGAACCCTACTACAGAGGGGGTGGTTCGCATGCCTTCGGTGTTGGCAATAACGACAGGTTTACCACCTTCCATGACGGCGACTACAGAATTGGTTGTTCCTAAGTCGATGCCAACTACTTTTCCCATGCGTTTAACAGTCTCCCGATCTTTTCCCCGCTAGTTTTTTATAATATGACTTTATTCATTGTATCTCAGGGTAACTCATCATTAGTGAATAGGGAAGATTCAACAATGTTGATTGTAGAGTAATTGGTTAGTCAACAACTCAAAGATTTTGTTAAGTCTTTAACCACAGAACATTTTTGACCAAAAAATACCCACATGTGCTCAAGACAAAGCACTTTTACAAAGCAGATCTCTACGTAGTGCGGAAACATATCGTCTTAACTGCGATCGCGTAAATTGAATTAGTTTTTAAACCCCAATTTACCTCAAACCGAGCACTCAATACTCAAAACCTTCAGAGCGTGGGACCAATAAAAATTAGGTTGATTCGTAACTTTGCCTGATAATGAAATAAAGATCAAGAAAGTTGCTTATTGTTGAAAGCACACACACCAAAAGATAACAATGAAATCTTCCTTAGTCATTCTCTATCATCGCGAACCCTACGACGAAATAGTAAAAGATGGCAAAATACATTACGTTCAGAAAAAAAGTCCTAATGGGATCGTCCCCACTCTCAAAAGTTTCTTTGCCGATGTCAATCAAGGAACTTGGGTAGCCTGGAAAGAAGTAACTGCTAAGCAGAAAGCCAGCTTTGAACCCAAAGTCAATATTGAAGGAGAAGGCAATTATAATGTGCTGCGTATTCCTTTAGAGGCTAAGCAGGTTAAGCATTTTTATCACATAACTTCTAAAGAAGCTTTTTGGCCAATTCTCCATTCTTTTCCCGATCACTTTACTTCAGAAACTACTGACTGGGAAAACTTCAAACAAATCAATCGCCTCTTTGCCGAAGCAGCCTGTGCCGAAGCAGCAGATGACGCTTTGATTTGGATTCATGATTATAATTTGTGGCTGGTTCCGCAATATATCAGGGAACGAAAACCTGATGCGAGAATTGCTTTTTTCCATCACACGCCTTTCCCTTCTGTGGATGTCTTTAATATTTTGCCCTGGCGAGATGCCATTGTGGAAAGTTTACTCTGTTGCGATATTGTCGGTTTTCATGTTCCTCGTTATTCAGAAAATTTTGTCAATGTAGCTCGTAGTCTTAAACCAGTCAAAGTTCTGAAACAACAACCTGTAGATGGACATATGACTCCCGTGGGAGTTGCCTTGGCTGAACCTGAAATGACTAGCCAGTTGAGTTATAAAGGACAGGTTGTGAATATTGATGCTTTCCCTGTCGGCACTAATCCCCAACATATTCTTAGTGTTTTAGAACAGCCAGAAACTAAAGCCAGATTAGCTCAAATCAAATCAGAACTTCAAGGGCGCAAACTAATCATTGCGGCGGGAAGAGTTGATTATGTCAAAGGTAATCAGGAAAAACTGGAAGCTTTTGATCGTTTACTAGAACGTCGTCCTGATTTACACGGTAAAGTCAATTTTGTGATGACCTGTGTCCAAGCTGCTGCGGGGATGCGCATTTACAAGACTGCTCAAAGTAAAATTGAACAGTTAGTAGGTAACATTAATGGTCGCTATGGGAAATTGGACTGGATGCCAATTCTGCTATTTACGCAACCGATACCTCTACCTCATTTGCTGGCATATTACAAAGCTGCGGATATTTGTTGGACTACACCTTTGCGTGATGGTTTAAATTTAGTCGCTAAAGAATATGTGGTGGCTCATGGCGGCAAAGATGGAGTTTTAGTTTTGTCGGAATTTGTGGGAGCTGCGGTGGAGTTACCAGAGGCAATTTTAACTAATCCCTATTCTCTGAAGCGGATGGATAACGCGATCGAGGAAGCTTTAGCTATGTCACCAGAAGAGCAAGAACAACGGATGTCGAAAATGTATCAAACTGTCACTGATTATGATGTGAAGTATTGGGCAGATCGCCTTTTGGATCAGTTTAAAAATCTCAAGCATGAAACAGTTAGTGAGTAATTTTAAGGTGGGCAAGCTCCCACCTTCCCTTTAATTTATGATTGCTAATGAGTTAAAGAATTAGAATCTTTATCGATAAAGCGGAAAAAGCTAAGAGCTAATAGCTTCAAGCTTATCCCGAAACAATTATAAATTCTAATCTGGTTGTAACTCATCAAGAATAACGAAACGAACATGATTAACGGCTAGTTCTCCGAGGGCAATAGTTTCTTTCTCGACGGGTTTGCCTTCGCTCACAAGTCTTTCAAAAGTGACACCCCTTCCCATCTCAGCATGATACCAAGATAATCCCATAAAAAATCTTGTGGGATAGGGTCCTCCCTCAAAAATATCATCAGGGTTAGACTCCATCGGCAACCAACCGATACCAGGGAGATAAAACTCCATCCAGACATGATTGAAGTCGGGATACAGAGGAATATTGCGTTTTTCTGATTCCAAAGGACATTTATAACGTCCTACGGTACGACAAGGAATCTTATTCAGACGACATAATGCAAGTAGCAATCCTAAATATTCACCACAAGAACCAACTCCGCGCCTAATTACAATGTCTGGAGTGTCAATGTGGGGTTTAATCCCGTAGCTGAGTTTATCGTAAACATAGTTGCGAATACTGTAGATTTTTCTGAGTAAATTGGTTTCTCTGGCGATCGCATCTTGAGCGGCTTGACGAATAATCTCTGTATCCATTGCCAGATTATCGTTATCTATCAGATATTGTTCGGGGAAATCAGCGGGTAATTCAGGGAGTTTTTCACAATCGTGGGGTGTTAGCTGATATTTGATACTCCAGACTTCGACAATCGCTTTCCAGCCAAAGATATAGCGTTCGCTGGTTTTAAAATTATCGAATTTAAAAACGGCGATTCTTTGACCATTTTCTTCTTCTTCGATGAAAGGTAAGCCAATTGCTGTTACTGACTTGATTTTCTGACGATCTGTTTCTGCTGGCAGCGCAATGCGCCATTCTAAATCTTTGAGTTCAATAGATTCGAGCGGTTCGATTTCTTCGACATAGGACATTTCTACCAAATATCCATTGGAGAGGGCATAGTTTTTATCTTGGTAATATTTAAAATAAAGAGGATGAATAAAAGTGCGATCGCGATATTGTAGTTCATGGTTAGGATTAGCATTGGGGTTATCCCTAATATATGCTTCCTGATCTGCATAGGAAACATATAAGATCTCTTCATTAGTTTCGCGATTGAGGTGGAACGTCAAACCTGTTGGAGAGTCAAAAGGAGTTAAGACATTAAAAATCACTTCTCCTGTGGCTCTTTCTAAGCAATAGACAGTTTGTTCGAGGGTATCGGTAAGCCAGATTGTTTCTTCTTGGACGGCAATATTTTCAATCCCGATCCCTGGAGCATAAAAATGAGTAATTTGTTTCTTGGTATTCCGATTGTAAATTAAGATCTCTCCTGTTTTCTGACAGGTAATGTAAACAGTAGAATTCCAGATCGCAATTCCATTCGCAGGATAGTCAAGACGGGTAAATAATTGCGGAGTAAAAGTGTAATCTCCTAAAGAACAAAAATAAACATTCTCGTTATTGGTAAACCAGAGAGTATTATCCGCGCTCACGCCACTGCTAGGTTCACCGATCGCAATCCCCGTAACTCCTATGAAATCTTCTGTATTCTTTGAGTTTAAGATGACGCTGTTGTGAGTAATTGGATCAATTTCTAGTAAATAACCATTGCGAGAATCTATCGCCCAGAGTTTGTCACCACAAGAAGCTATACCGTAGATAGCGCTAGCAGCAATGGGGTTGATCGTGTTACTTGGCATGACAAAAGAACTATTGGAGCTAAAAATTATTAGTTTACATTAATCTGTCCCATCTTACGTTAAAGCTCGCAATGAACAATCTACACGACTTGGCAAAATTAAAGTAATGGTGAGGGGTTTGGAGAAGTAGAAAGAGATGAAGGAGATTGGGGAAATATCTATCACCTAAGTATCTCAGCAACATTGTTTACATCTTTTTTCCCTCATTACTCGGCTAAAGTACGCCGACTTCCGCTCGAAGGCGCAGAGTCGAGATCCTTCGGATAGGGCTGCTCCTGCGGGCGGGAATGGGGGCTCAAATAAAAGCGGTGCACCAAACTATGCGGTGCTTGTACCCATCGCATTTGGGTATAAACGACCCCGTCGGGGTTTCCTCGAAAGACAGCCCCTCACCAAGAGACAAGATTAACTAGTGATACGAATTCATCAATCACTCTTTAGCCCCCATCCCGGAGCTTCTCAGCGCAAGCGCAAGCATACAGGTTAATTTATTTGACACAGCTACTTAACAATAATTTTAAAGATACCTAGAAAAATTCTGAAGCTCTTTAATCTTGACATTAATCTTGCCATCTATAATGTTATTTTTCGCGATAAATTTTACCATTTTTGAGAATTCAAGTATTTTTACATTTTGTATAACTTCAATAAATTATTATTTAACATTGATCACTAAAAGAAAAAAAATAGCAATCAAGAGTTACAATTATAATTAAGGTATCTTTTTCAATTTTTATTTTAAATTTCCCAGACGATGAAACTTTACTTAAATTTATTGTCGATATTTCTTGGTATTTTTGCTATTTCAAGTTTAGCTATGGCAGAAATCCCTACTACAGAAATCGCTGCACCAGAAAGCATAGAAAATATCTCTTCAAGCTCTGCTTCCGGGACTTCGCAACTCTCTGACGAAGGAAAGAACCCTGAAGTGCAGAACACTAGCGATACCGAGCCCATGAAAGCAGAAGAGTCAACAGAAACCACCGCTGCAGAAGAATCAAAAAATAATCCAGTATTTGTCCAATGTCCAGTTACAGAATTAGTCATAGACTCAGCACCAATTCTACAAGCTGATGCGGAGAAAGATGCTAAGAAAATAGTTACAGATTCAGACATTAATCTAGAAATTTCCTATGAAGAATTAATTGCAGATTTCGAAACTATAAACTCAGAAAGCAGCAAAGCTGATCCCTCTTATGTAGCAACAACAGCCGAAGAGTTGTTAACAGAATCCCCGTCCATAAATGAATCTAAGACTCAAGATATAGAACCTGAAGAAGTAGTGGTTGAATCTTCTTCAACAGCAGAAACTCAAATAGAGGAGACAGAAGAATTTAAATACAGCATTGATTGTCTGAATCCTAAAAAATATGCCTATTACCAAAGGTTATCAATAGCAGATAACTTATATAGAGCAGGAAACAAACTATCTGCTGCCCGAATATATCGAGGAGAAAAAGAAGCTTGGGATAGAGAACTAAATCCTATTAAACCTCTTCCTGAAGCTAACTACGATCCAACAAAACTGAGTGCTGGCGGTGCAGTTTATTGGCGTATTTACCAAGAAGGAAAACGACAAGAACTTGAAAGCAAAATTTTAACTCCTCTTAAGTTATTAGTTGCCTCAGAACCGGAATTTATTCCTGGTCATCTAAGTTATGCAGAATCACTTTTAGCTTATGAAAAAGAGGAAGAATCATTAGAAGTATTAGAAAATGCTACTAGTCTCTATCCTCAAGATAGCAAGTTGCTACGGGCAAAAATTGCAGCGGATATTCGAAGCGACAAATGGCTTGATGCCTCTATTTCAGCGCGCCAATTTGCCTTATTTAATCCCCAACTTCCTGAAGCAACAGAATTTACTCAGTTAGCCGATGAATATTTAGACGAATTTAAAAGTGATATTCGAGAACAATTAGCTTTTAGTGCCATAGGAAATGTCATTACTGGGGCTGTAGGTTTTGCTCTGACGGGAAATATTTTTGGTCCTATTTCTGCCATAGATACTACCGTGATGCTTTTACAGGGAGAGTCTAGTCTAGGAGAGCGGTTTTCAAAACGAGCCCAGAAACAGTTACCGATGGTGGAAAATGAAGCCGTGCTTAATTATGTTCGAGAAGTTGGCAATAAAGTAGCTGCAGCCTCAGGTAGAGATGAGTTTGAGTATGAATTTCATGTAGTGATGGCAGACAATATCAATGCTTTTGCTTTACCTGGGGGCAAAATATTCATCAACCTGGGAGTAATTATGAATACCGAATCCGAAGCGGAATTAGCTGGATTATTAGCCCATGAAATTGCTCATGCTGTTTTATCCCACGGTTTTCAATTGGCGACTAGGGGAAGTCTCACTGCTAATGTCACCCAATATATTCCCTATATCGGAGGGACTGCGGGCAATTTGATTGTGATGAACTATAGCCGAGATATGGAAAAACAAGCCGATATCTATGGGACAAGAATTTTAGTGGCGTCTGATTATGCTGCGGATGGAGTAAGGGACTTAATGGCAAAATTACAACAATTGAACGAACAAGACGAAGATCACGTCGAACCTCCTGCATGGCTTTCTACTCACCCAAATACGAAAGAAAGGGTACGTTATATGGAAGAGCTAATAGTTAGTGATAGTCTTAATCGTTATGCCTATGAAGGCGTAGAGAGACATTATCAGATTAAACAATTAGCCAAAAAATTATGGCAAGAATATGAGAAAGAACAGGCAGCGAAAGGAGAAAACGAGTATTATCATTGATGTGAATTGGTGATATTCATATTAATTGAAATTCTTTGACTGGTTCGAAATAAATGTATAGTTTTTCTCGGGCTCATTAGTTAAAAAATTTGTCGGTTTTAGAGAATTGGAGATTACAGTGTCCCCATTTGACCTGTCTTTGTGGGACTTATCCTATCTCGGTGGGATGATAATCTTCGAATCGGGATAATAAGGGCAAACACGCTCTCTTAGGGATTGGGAAATACAAGCGTCATTCTTTCTCCAGTCACTGATTGTCAGTGCCAATAGGATCGCTACATCTCTAGAATTACTCCTAGATTATATTTCAATCTTGATTGCAAACTGATAAAATTAGAAGTTCTGAGTACTCAAAATATAGTGAGACTATTATAGATAGATCCCCATAGGAGAAGATATGTCAAAGCGTGTACCTGTAGTTCTAAATGAAAACATTGCCAAATTAGGCAAAAATGGCGACTTAGTAGATGTTGCACCTGGTTATGCTCGTAATTTTTTACTGCCTAAAGGGTTAGCGACTATTGCTACTCCAGGAATCATCAAGCAAGTCGAGCAACGAAGAGAAAAAGAAAGACTACGTAAATTAGCAGAAAAACAAGAGGCAGAAGATAGAAAAACTGCACTCAAAACCATTGGGCGGTTGGTTATTCGCAAACAAGTGGGAGAAGCTAATGCCATTTTTGGTACCGTAACAGCTCAAGAAGTAGCAGATCTGATCAAAGAAAAAGCTATGCTAGACGTGGATAAAAGAGGAATCAATGTTCCTGATATTGGTATTACTGGAGAGTATCAGGTAGAAGTCAAATTACATCCTGAAGTAACTGCTACTGTTGATATTGAAGTTGCTGCTTTGTAGAATTTACTTTACTAGGAATTAGGGGCTGGGGATTTCCCTGGTTCCTGGTTTCTGGCTCCTCAATTATCTGTTTGGCAATTGTGATTCTCAATTTCTGAGCAGTATTCTCTTGAGTTACATTTTGAAAGAAGATCACGGCAATCAATAATAGGAAAGCCGTAGATAATCGATTAGTAAAATTATTCGTAGTGTTTGACATCAATAGTTCTCCTCAAATACCTTCCTTGTCTAATAAGATCATGGGATATATAGGTGAAATTTCGGATAGTATTCCACCTGATAAATTGTCACACTCTGCTAACATCAAAGATTTTGGATAGGATAGGGGTTGCTGATTTCAAGAAAATCTATGAATTTGTTAGAAAGCTTCAAAATGGCAGTTGCGACCTTGGCTGCTAACAAAATGCGTAGTAGCCTAACCATGTTGGGAATTGTGATCGGCAATGCTTCTGTAATTGGAATGGTGGGAATTGGGCAGGGAGCACAAAAACTGGCTCAGCAGCAGTTTGAGTCTTTAGGGCCCAATGTATTATTCATTGTTCCTGGTTCCGAAGAGAGTAGGCGTACTCGTTTCGATTTACCTAAAACTCTAGTCCTCAAAGATGCTTTTGCGATCGCCAAACAAGTACCGACGGTAACAGCAGTGGCACCCCAGATTAATTCTAAGCAGTTAATTACCCATCGCGATCGCAATGCTAATGAGTTGATTGTGGGTACTACCCCAGAGTTTTTAACGGTGAGAAGTTTTTCAGTTACCAGTGGTAGATTTTTTACCGAGATCGCTCTCAAACGGAATCAAAGAGTAGCAATCTTAGGCCCCGAGATCGCGGATAAATTATTTCCGCAACAAGATCCAGTAGGCCAACAAATTCGGATTAAAGATATTAGCTTTGAAGTAATTGGCATTATGGAAGCCAAGGGTACTTTTTTGGGAACAAATCAAGATACTAATGTTTATATTCCTTTGACCACAATGGCAAATCAGATCGTAGGTAGTGATTCTCCCTATGGAACGGAGGTGAATTTTATTGCGGTTACGGCGAGAAATCAAGACAGTATTCGGGCTGCTAAATTCCAAATCGAAAACCTCTTACGTCTGCGCCATAAAATTGTCGGGGAAGATGATTTTACGGTACGAACCCAAAAAGATATCCTCGATGTGATTGGTACAGTAACTAATGCTTTGACCGTCTTACTAGCAGCGATCTCGGGAATATCCCTCTTGGTTGGCGGCATTGGCGTGATGAATATTATGTTGGTTTCTGTCACCGAACGGACTCAAGAAATTGGTTTACGCAAAGCTGTCGGAGCCAAAGAAGGCGATATCTTACAACAGTTTCTGATCGAGGCAACTATTCTTTCTGTCTTAGGCGGCGTGATCGGCACAGCGATTGGGGTTACTCTGATTGTCGGAGTAGGCTTAATTTCTCCTTTAGCGGCTATTGTATCTCCTGTCGCGATTATGGTTGCTGTAACCGTATCAGGCGCGATCGGTTTATTTTTTGGCGTGATCCCAGCCAGAACTGCGGCCAAACTTGATCCGATAGTTGCCTTAAGAGCAGCTTGAGCGATCGTTGATTATCTGAAAAAAACTTTAGAACTTATCGCTGGAAGCTTATAATCTAAACGCACACAAATCAGCCCAATCAAGTATTTTAAGAACTTTATGTCTTGGCAACGTTCTGATAATCGTCAACTAGATAGTCTGCGCCCCCATAGTTTCCAACTAGATTTTACCTCTACACCTCTAGCATCCGTCCTAACCACCAGTGGCCAAACCAAAGTATTATGCACTGCTAGCGTTGAACCTGGAGTTCCTCGTTTTCTACTAGATAGTGGACAGGGATGGTTAACCGCAGAATATCGAATGTTACCTGGGGCAACCGCACCCCGTCATCGCCGAGAATATCTGAAGTTATCAGGACGCACCCAAGAGATTCAAAGATTAATTGGACGCAGTCTCAGAGCCGCGATCGATTTAAAATTGCTGGGGGAAAGAACTATTACCATCGATGCCGATGTCTTACAAGCTGATGCCGGAACTCGTACTGCAGCGATTACAGGAGGTTATGTGGCATTAGCCCATGCAGTTAAAAAACTTCTGCAGCAAGAGGAATTAGAGCAATCTCCCCTTCTCGAACCAGTAGCAGCAATATCTGTGGGATTAATCGCAGGCTCTCCTGTTCTCGATCTTGACTATTCAGAAGATGTGGCTGCGGATGTGGATTTTAATGTAGTCATGAATGGAAACTTAAATTTGATCGAAGTTCAAGGTACGGCTGAATTAGGAAGTTTTTCCCGTCAACAAATGAATCAAATGTTAGATTTTGCAGAGAAGGGGATTAAAGAATTAATCGCAGCTCAAGCAGCAATTCTCGCTTAATTAGGTTTTGTGGTACCGGGATGGGAGAAGTGTTTAATCTATCTAATAAGTTATTCAATTAGGCTATGTTCATCTATTATCATTAAACCCAAATAATTAATAATTTCTCTGTAATTATTGTTAAATAAGGGTTATAACTTTTTTCTTATATCGAAATCAGGTAATTATGATAATCTTTGGATAATTTAGAGTAAGCAAGAAAAAGCACTATGTCAGTAGGTAATGAACCCTCAGAAATTCTAGAACAACGTCTTTTTTATAAAGGTCGTAAATTCGATTATGAAGTTGTAAAATTGCGCCTACCTAATGGCATTGAAGGACATTGGGAATGTGTTCGTCATCCCGGTGGTGCTTTAGCTGTACCTGTTACTAATGATGGAAAATTTGTATTGGTCAAACAATATCGCTTCACTGTTAAGGGTAGATTGTTAGAGTTTCCTGCGGGGACAGTAGAATCCCATGAAGACCCGGCAGAGACAATTAAGCGAGAAATTGAAGAAGAGACTGGTTATCGTGCTGGTAAATGGCAAGATTTAGGTAAATTTATTCTCGCTCCTGGTTATTCTGATGAATATATTTATGCTTATCTGGCACAAGATTTAGAAAAATTAGCCAATCCTCCACAACAGGATGAGGATGAGGATATTGAAGTAGTTTTGATGAGTGCAGAAGAGTTAGAAGCGGCAATCTTAGCTGGGGAACCTATAGATGCGAAATCTATTTGTAGTTTCTATATGGCAAGAGCAATTTTAAATCAAAATGACTAAATTAATCTCGGAACTATTGAAATCTCACCAGCCAGAGAATGAATTCTCTGTCTGACAACTAAAGTCCGTTTAAACGGACTTAAATATTTCAGCGAAAAAATGAATTTCTTGGTTGATTGTGTTCAGAATAAAATCAGTATAAATTAATTTAGTATTACCTGGTGTATCGATGCTTAACTCCTACAGGAAAATAATTAGGGTCGCCAAATTTATAAAGGCTAATTTCTGGTAACTGACGGTGAACAGGAACATAGTTAGCATATTCACTATTGAGACGTATAAGTTGGGAATGAATAGAATTCGCGATCGCGTCTTTTAATTCTTGATCACTACTAACTTTAATTGCTAATTCAACTGCGATCGCCAAATAAGAATTTTGGTCACGATCTTGTTTAATTTCCATCACAAATTTACCTGTTACCGCATCGCTAATATTGGGTTGCTCTAAACCAACTTGGATATTTTCAGGATAAATATTTGCTCCATAATAGGAGAGGACAAAATTAGAACGACCAAAAACATAAACAAAGGGAAAAGGATAATGTTTTCCGTTACTATCCGAAGCCAACCCTGCTAGAGGATCAAAGCCTTGTTTTTTCAGATAATCCAACATTTCTTGATAAGATATAATGCCGCCTGTATCAGCAATGTGATAACGAATTAAAGGAATCCCATTATCTCCAGAAAAGAGTAAAGTGCCGTCTTTTACTTCAAAATAGCGACTTATTGGATCGTACTGTACCAAAGTTGGCAAACGGGATTCGCCAAAAAATTCCCTAGCGCGATCGGGATGTTGCGCGAAAAAACGACGAATGCAAATACTTAGAGGAGTTTCATTACCTAATACTCCGGCATCTGCTGTACCGTAAACAGAAGCAAAATCATAACAGGGATTAGTAGAGCCAATTCTGTTCGCGACTAGATCTCGCCATTCTTCACTAAAAACTTCCCCCGCCATCACTAATTTAAGAGCATAGTTTTGCCATTGAATACCTTGACTAATACCGCTATCAATTACATCTTTAAGAAAAGGGGGATAGCCCAGTAAAACAACGCGCTCAAACAGCGGTGCTAATTGATTGATGATGCGGAAAATTTCGGTTTTATTATTACCTGGAGTAACTACTGTTATCGGATAGCCTTTTGCCGCTAAATGACGACAACAATTAGCCGTATAAATTCCTCCGACCCAAGTTCCTAAACTAAAACAAACTACTGCTAAAGTATTACCTTGATCTGCTTGAAAACTATCTTTAAATATTTGTTCAAATCTCGTCGCAATTTGATATTCATCAGTCACAAAACGAGGCCAAAATGTAGGATTTCCTGTAGAACCTGAAGATACTGCAATTAGATCGCAACTTTCTATTTTTCCCCCACGACAGCGATCGCCTAAAGGATAAACTCGAATATAATTATTTTTATCAATTAGGGGTAAAGATTGAAAATTTTCAAGAGTTTTAATATTTTCAGGAATAATATTTTGTGCTTCTAGGAATTGTTTATAAGCAGGAACACTATTGCTTACTTCATGAAATAAATTGATTATTGCTTGTTCTGAGTTAGTGTTAAGAGATTGTTCTAGCTTGGCTTCTAAGGGAGTTAAAAATTCTTGCCAAGCATTAAGAGATTGTGCTTGTTTAATATTTTCGATCATCCGCTTGATGTGAATTCGTTCTGTTCATATTAGCTCTTAGAGCTTTTGATATAGCAATTTTTAGTCAAGTAGGATTGCTATATTACTATTCTGTCTCTTACCTTGGCATTTGCTTCTCTTTTTAGAGCTTCTTGTGAGTTTTTTTCTGATGTTAATATACAGTTTTTAGCTGGCATTTCTTGTTATTATCTGAATTTGCTGTTTTTATCCTATGTCACTTAGAGGCGATTAAGCTTAACCAGAGAATTTAAAACTAATGACTCAATCAATCTTGACTTCCTCGCAGGAATTAGAAACTTGGCTAGATGAGTTTATGGCGGAACACATGGATAAGTTGCACATTCCTGGTGTTACTTTTTCCCTGGTACAGAATGGCGAACTTTTTTTTGCCAAAGGCTATGGTTATGCAGATTTAGAACAGCAGATACCTGTTGTTGCAGATCGCACTTTATTTCGGGTTGGCTCTATTTCTAAGCTATTTACTGCCACAGCGATCATGCAATTGCTGGAAAAGGGATTACTAAATCTAGATGACGATGTAAATAAATATCTCCAAGATTTCCAGCTCGAAAATAACTATCCTCAACCCGTAACCATTGCTAACTTGCTTACTCATACGGCTGGTTTTGATGAACGTTTTATTGGTATGCAAGCTCTAGAAGCTTCAGATGTAATCCCCTTGGGAGAATATTTAGCAGCGAGAATGCCAGCGCGGGTTCTACCACCAGGAGAAGTGATGAGCTATTCTAATCATGGTTATGCTTTGGCTGGTTATCTTGTTGAATTAGTTGCTGGTATTCCCTTCAGCCAGTATATCGACGAGAATATTTTAAAGCCGTTGGAGATGAATAATAGCAGTTTTGAATTACCATCTCATTTGGCTCCCAATTTAGCATTAAGTTATAGATACAAAGAGAAACAGAAAGTCTATCAGCCTCGACCATTTGATTATATTCATGACCCACCTGCTGGTTCTTTAAATGCTACGGCTACGGATATGGCTAATTTTGCAATTGCACATCTACAACATGGAAGGTTTAAATCTCAGAGAATTTTAGCCACAACTACCGCCCAACAGATGCAGCAACAGCAATTTACCCATGCTCCTCGCTTACCTGGAATCGGCTGGGGTTTTATGGAGTTTTTAGCAAATAAACAACGAGCGATCGGTCATGGTGGTTCAATATCGGCATTTAGAAGCCTTTTATATTTATTACCCACTCATCATTTAGGTTTCTTTGTTTCTGAGAATGGTAATAGTAATCTATCTGGAGAATTAATCAAGCAATTTCTTGATCGCTATTTCCCTGTTTCCGGAAATTCTGCTTCTTTCCAAGCATCTCCAGAAAATCAACAACGCCTAAAACGCTATGAAGGCAGTTATCGCGGTAATCGTTATGCTAGACGTACCTTGGAAAAAGTAAGTTTATTATTTTCTTCTCCTATTCGTCTGAAAGCAGAAGCTGACGGTACTCTAAGTATCCCTCAAACTCTCAAAAGTCCTAATCCTGTATATCTCCAAGAAGTTGAACCATTACTTTTACAAGTAAAAGATCGCGAAGATCGTGTTGTTGCTAAGGAAAGTGATGATGGCAAGATAACCTATCTTTTGATTGGAGGCGGAGTAGTAAAAAAATTAGCTTGGTACGAAACTAACACGTTTCACTGGAGGCTGATTGGGTGGTTTATACTGGTATTTCTTTCAGGATTTATTGTCAGTATTTTAGCTCTTACAAGATTTCCAGGAGATTCTGGGCATCAATTGGCACAACTTTTAGCAGGATTGACTTGTGGACTAAACCTAGTTTTTATCGTTGGGATGCTTCTATTTGAGTTTGTAAGCCGAAATCACTATCGTCTTCAGCTTTTTTACGGAATGCCGAAAATAGCAATTTTATTACTGTGTATTCCCCTTGTGGCTTCTGTTTTAGCTCTTGGATTACCCGTTTTTGCTATTTTAGCTTGGATCAGCAATGAATGGTTATTTATAGAACAACTACATTACTCTCTAGTTTCACTAACGGCATTAGGCTTGATTCCTTTTCTTAATTACTGGAATTTATTAGGCTTTCGATATTGAGAGCAATCTCCGTCTTCTAAACTACAGTGTAAAAATAATTCATTTTGAACTGCTGTTTCGTTAACCTCAAAATCAGCCCGCGTCATTCCCGTGGTACATTGCTGAATGCTCTTAATGGCTTTCAAAATATCCTGCACCCGCAATGACTATACTCTAGAAGACACGAATTGCTTCCTCTAAGACTGGTTTCCTTAGATGCTCCCTTAAAGCTTTAAGAGTTCCCAGATCGACAGAACGTTCTAGAATCTCTTCCAAATAATGTTGCACCTGAAATAAACCAAATAGTCCTACTGGAGAGTCAAACTCGACTAAAAAGTCAATATCGCTGTCTGGCTTCATTTGGTTACGAGCTCCCGAGCCGAAGAGACTAAGAGACTTAACTCCTAGTTTTTGAAGTGATTTCTGATTGGCTCTGACAATTGCTAGAATCTCATCTCGTTTCATCAGTTGCTGATTTTAATATGCCTGCTGCTAACTATAAGAGTTTCTGTTAATTTATACTTTCTTATTTTAAACTAGAAATTACCATAAGAAGCGATCGCGCTTGTCCGATATTTTCAACCATAAGCTTTAGGTGAATTAGATTATTAATTATCCATTGGCTAGTTATTAGAGTTATTCTGAGACATTTGTCATATCGCGATCAAAAAGATATTGCTCGTATCTAGTATTTTATCTAGATTCGCGAACTTTAAGCTATTTTTCTCTTACCTCTGCGATCGCCTTGTTGTAATCTTTGCCCAAACTAGAGTAAAAAATGTTTCTTTTAGTAATTCTGTTTCAAGCATTGTCCCATTCTTTATCACTAATGCTTGCCTGTTTCAATATTGCCTTGACTAAGGCTAGAGAAATTTCTTGGTTCCCATGAGGATTAGGAATGCGAATCTTCTTGCTATCTTTTTTCATAAACTGATGTTTGCCACCAGAAAAGGGTCCTGTATAGCCCAAAGCTTTAAATTTTTTGATTAATTTTCTGCGAGAAATGGCTGATGGCATAATTAAACTTCGGCAACAGCAGTGACTTTAATTTCCATTCCATCAATCACAGGTAAAGGATCACCATCTTGTAGTTTGAGAATAATCCATTCTTCTAGAACTTCTAGTAAATCTTGACGGCATTCTTCAACGGTTAACCCATTTCCCCAAACACCTTCAAAACCTTCTATCTCAGCAAACCAAGTTTCATCTTCTAGCTTTTTATATTGTGCTTTTTGTAAAACTTTTTCACAATAATTCAGTAGTCTCATAGTCTGCTCTAAACTGTGCGATTGATGACTATGACTATATTATCGCTTTTTCATTACTTCCTTACGCTAGAAAACACGAATTGCTTCCTCTAAGACTGGTTTCCTTAGATGCTCCCTTAAAGCTTTAAGAGTTCCCAGATCGACAGAACGTTCTAAAATCTCTTCCAAATAATGTTGCACCTGAAATAAACCAAATAGTCCTACTGGAGAATCAAACTCGACTAAAAAGTCAATATCGCTGTCTGGCTTAATTTGGTTACGCGCTCCCGAGCCAAAGAGACTGAGAGACTTCACTCCTAGTTTTTGAAGCGATTCCTGATTAGCTCTAACAATTGCTAGAATCTCATCCCGTTTCATCAGTTGCTAGCTACGAGAGTTTCGGTCAATTAATACTTTTCAAGTTTAAACTAGAAATTACTATGAGAAGCGATCGCGTTTGTTAACCTCTCAGTAACTTCAGCAACAGGTAAAGCACCTAATTCTCCCGATGCCCTAGTACGAATACTCAAACTATTGCTTTCTAGTTCCTTATCTCCGACTACCGCCATCACAGGAATTTTCTGTTTTTCGGCATTGCGAATCATTTTACCTAACCTTTCCCTGCTGTTATCAGCCTCAGCCCGCACACCGAGAGCTTGTAATTTAGTTGCCACTTCTTGGGCAAAATCGCGATGGGCATCACTCACAGGAAGTAACCGCATTTGAATTGGTGCCAGCCACAGAGGAAAATCTCCCGCATATTCTTCGATTAAAATACCGATTAATCGCTCCAGAGAACCAAAAGGCGCACGATGAATCATGATTGGGCGTTTGCGTTCTCCATCTTCGCCGATATATTCGAGCTCAAAACGATTCGGTAAATTATAATCTACCTGCACTGTTCCTAGTTGCCATTCCCGTCCTAAAACATCTTCAAAAATAAAGTCTAGTTTAGGGCCATAAAAAGCAGCTTCACCTTCGGCTTCAAAATATTCCATATCCAGAGCTTGCACCGCCCGCCGAATCGCTCCTTGAGCAGTTGACCAAAGCTCATCAGAACCAATATATTTATCGGAGTTAGGATCGCGGAAACTCAAACGAGCTTTAAAGTTTTTCAGTTGTAAACTCTTAAAGACAGTCAAGATTAGATCTACCACTTTGAGGAATTCTTCATCCAACTGTTCAGGAGTTACAAACAAATGGGAATCATCAACAGTAAAACCTCTAACTCTAGTTAAACCGCCTAATTCACCAGACTGTTCATAACGGTAAACTGTACCAAATTCTGCTAAGCGAATTGGTAATTCCCGATAAGAACGCAACTGGCTCTTATAAATCTGAATATGAAAGGGACAATTCATCGGTTTGAGTACAAAACCCTGTTCCGCCTCAGCAGCCTCTTGATCTTCTGCCATCATGGGGAACATATCATCTTTGTAGTTTTGCCAATGTCCCGAAATTTTAAATAAATCAATTCTGGCTAGATGGGGAGTCACCACCGGAAGATAACCACGCTTAACCTGCTCCTGTTTGAGAAAATCTTCCAACTGCGATCGCAATATAGTACCTTTTGGAGTCCATAAGGGTAATCCAGGCCCTACAGGATCGGAAAAGATAAATAAGCCTAATTCTTTACCCAGTTTACGATGATCTCTTTTTAAAGCTTCTTCTTTACGACGCTGATATTCTGCTAATTGTTCGGGAGTTTCCCAGGCTGTACCGTAGATTCTTTGTAACTGTTGTTTATTCTCATCACCACACCAATATGCCCCCGCAACACTTTCTAGGGCAAAAGCTTTGGGGTTAAGTTCGGCAGTAGTTTCCACATGGGGACCAGCACATAAATCCCACCATTGATCACCTAAATGATAAAGGGTAATCGGTTCTTCAATGCGATCGAGAATTTCTAATTTATAGGGTTCGCCCAATTCTTCAATTCGACGTTTCGCTTCTTCCCGACTAACCTCTTCCCGAATCACTGGTAATTTGCGATTCATGATTTTGATCATTTCCTTTTTAATCCGTTTCAAATCCTTATCTGTAAAGGGTTCAGGACTATCAAAATCATAATAAAAACCGTTTTCTGTCCAAGGGCCGATGGTTACTTGTGCTTTGGGAAACAGCTTTTGCACTGCCATTGCCATGACATGAGAGGTTGTATGACGGATTTTTTTCAAGGATTCGGATTCGCTAGTACGGGGTAATTTAATTACCGCTGGTGATTCTTGAGCTGCGCTGGGCATTTTGCTGTTTCGCTATACAAGTGAACTCGTTGTATTTTAGCGGAAATCTCGTACCGCTGCGCATAAGTAATAAGTAATAAGTCTTGATGAGACTTTATCAGATTATTCTCGCATGAGAAAATATTAACAAGAGAACTTTTGCACTCTTTATATTATTTAACATTTAAAAAGCTTTATTTATTATTCATAAACTAAGCTTTTTTTAAGTAACTCAAAAAATTAACTTACTTTAGGGGAATATTAAAAAAATATTGTTTTTTGTTAAGCAATGTTAAAAAAGCTAAAATATTTATTGTCATAACAAACTCCTTTTACATTAATGTCTCCTCAACAACCTACAGAAAAAGAACTTCTAGAAACATTACTAGAGCCACTTCTAGAAGATATTCAATTTTGGTTCAACCGTTCTGTTTCTTTATTAGAATCAGAGACGATGCCATTTTTCTCTCGGTCAGAACAGGCTCAATTATTAAAAAAAATCAAGCATCATCAACAAGAAGTGAACACCGCTCAAATGCTATTCCAGGCTACTGGAAAGCAAGTAGGAGTCAGTCCGACAACTCTATTTGAATGGCATCAGGTGGTAGCGGAATGTTGGTCAGTAGCAAAACGATGGCATCAAACAAAGAACAATGATACTATCTCTCCTAATTAGTTGATAAATATAATTTAAAAAATTTACCTACAAGAGAATTTAAAATAGAGACATCAAGAGGAAAATAATCATGTTGCACCTTCTGTATATTCTTGCCTTTACCGTCATTGCTCTTTTGGCAATCACTAATCTCATTCGAAGCTTAATCTCTTTCAGTACAGATACCCAAAGATTTTACCCCAACGATAGAGGAGTTACTTCTGCAGGGAATCGTCGTCAAGGCAGAGGTACCATTGTGCCTCAAAATATCCATCCTGAGTTGCTAGATGAACAAGGAAGAGTAATTAATGAGCCTTTATTAGTCATGAAATCAGTATCTGTCGATGATGCTCGTCAACAGCTAGACGCGCTTTATGACTCTTCCCCGAATAAAACCCAGGACAATCAGGAGTCATAAAGATAATTCTGAATTTTAATCAATTCCTAAGACACTGATACTTTAGGGCAATTTGTGGGAACTATGAAACTGCATATTGATTTATTTATCATGTAGTAGCTATGCCCAGAAAGCCTGATGAGTACGCAGTGTATATCTTTATGTCTGGAGGACATAAGGAAGAGGTAAGATTTAGCACTGTACAAGATTTTCAAAAATGGTACAGCAGTGAACTGGTGCCAAAATCTGATTCTCAGGATTTTATTAGTGTACCGATTAAAAATATTCAGGGAGAATATATGGTAGTTCGTCCTGCGGGTATCGCAGCTATTCGGGTTGAACCTGTATTTTTGGGTAGTGTGGAAAGATTTTAGTTAATCAACAACTCAGATTTACCTTGATCAATCTTGAGCAATAACTTTAGGGGCGCATCGCAATGCGCCCCTAAGTCAATGGTATTTTCTTGAGCAAAATTACTTATTTGGTACTGACAGTTTCTTTATTTTCCGCTTCTTGTAATGCCGAATAAAGGCGATTCAAAGCTTTAACATAAGCGCGAGCAGAAGCGACCACAATGTCGGTATTTGCAGCATAACCAGAATATACCTGATGGTCATAACGCAGACGAATAGTTACTTCTCCCATGGCATCGATGCCACCAGTCACAGATTGTACCGAGAATTCAATCAGCTCATTAGGAACTTTTGTTACACGGTTAATCGCTTTGTAGATCGCATCCACAGGACCAGTACCAATGGCAGCATCAGTTAATTCTTTACCGTCAGGAGTCCGGACAGTTACTGTTGCGGTAGGACAAGAATGATCTCCGCAAGATACTTGAACTAATTCCAGGCGAAAGAGTTCAGGAGGTTGACGAATTTCATCATTGACAATTGCTTCAATATCCCAGTCGGTAATCTCTTTTTTCTTATCGGCAACATCTTTGAAACGGATAAAAGCCTTATTGAGTTCATTTTCTGAAAGCTCAAACCCCAATTCCTTAAGCCGAGTCCGAAAAGCATTGCGTCCTGATAATTTACCTAAAACGATTTGATTATCTGTCAAACCGATGGATTGGGCATCCATAATTTCATAGGTAAGTTTATTTTTCAGTACACCATCTTGATGAATACCCGATTCATGGGCAAAGGCATTAGCCCCGACAATAGCTTTATTCGGTTGTACTGCCATCCCCGTCAGATTAGAAACCAAACGGGAAGTTTTATAGATTTGTTTCGTGTCAATCTGGGTCAGAGGTTCAGTAGATTCAGCGGATCTACCAAAGAAGGGATTGAAATATTGGCGGCGTACATGCAGCGCCATGACCAATTCTTCTAAAGCGGCATTTCCTGCTCGTTCTCCAATCCCATTGATGGTACATTCCAACTGTCTAGCTCCGTTCTTGATTGCTTCGAGGAAGTTAGCGACAGCTAAACCCAAATCATTGTGACCATGAACAGAAATAATCGCTTGATCGATATTGGGCACATTATCTTTAATGCCTTTAATTAAAGCTCCAAATTCACTGGGAGTGGTATAGCCCACTGTATCAGGTATATTAACAGTTGTTGCCCCTGCAGCGATCGCAGCTTCTAATACTTGATACAAAAATTCTGGATCACTGCGTCCAGCATCTTCAGGGGAAAACTCCACGTCATTAACAAAAGATTTGGCATAGCCTACCATCTCTGGCACAATTGCCAAGACTTCGGCTCTAGTTTTGCGGAGCTTATATTCTAAATGGATATCGGAAGTCGCAATAAAAGTGTGGATTCTCCCTTTCGCTGCGGGTTGCAGAGCTTCTGCTGCAGCTTTAATGTCATTTTTAGTGGCTCTAGCTAAACCACAAATTGTTGGTCCATTTTCTGTCCCCACAGCGGCGGCTACTTTTTGTACAGCTTCAAAATCTCCAGGACTAGCATAGGGAAATCCAGCTTCAATTACATCAACTCCTAAACGTGCCAGGGCATGGGCAACTTTCAGTTTTTCCTCCACATTGAGAGTAGCACCAGGAGATTGCTCTCCATCTCGTAGCGTAGTATCAAAGATAATAATGCGATCTTGTGATTGTTCCATAGCCCTTATTAGCGTTTTTAATGAGATAATTTAGCGAATTATCCCAGGATGTACTATTTGAAATTATAGAATATTGCCATTTGTCAGGATAGTACATTTGAGTTGTGAAAAAAATTCTTAGCCTAATATTTTTTGTAATCTTCCACATTAGACCTGATTTGAGCTGATCGCAATCTAGAGAGAAATCATACTCAATTAGTTAAAAAAACTTCATCTATTGGGGCAAATTTATCGTTGCTTATGCCGTATACTAAAATGATTGTATGTTGACTATGAACTACACCTATCGAATTTATCCAACTGCGGATCAACAAGCAATGATGCTTGCGTGGCTGGAGACGTGCCGACATCTTTACAATAGGTGTTTGCGCGACATCAAAGATTGGCTCAATTCGAGAAAATGTAGTTTGTTCTCTTGCTCTTTGAGTCGGGAATACATAATGTCTCCCGATATTCCCTTTCCTAGTTACTTGGAACAGAAGCGACAGCTTACCCAATGGAAAAAGACCTTACCATCTTATAAAGATGTTCATTCTCAAGTAACGCAGGATGTAGTCAAACGACTGCATAACACCTGGGAAGCGTTTAAAGCTCGTGGCTTTGGTTTTCCCAGATATAAAAAATACGGTAGATACCAATCTTTTTTGTTTCCTCAATTCAGAGATAATCCTCTAACGGGAAATATCATTAAACTTCCCAAGATTGGTCAAGTAGTCATCAATCAACATCGACCAATTCCCGAAGGATTTAAGGTCAAAGGAGTCAGAATTGTAGCTAGGGCAAGAGGAACTATTTGGTATGCAGTTGTTACTATCCAGTGTGAGGTAAAAGTCCCTGACCCTATACCTTTTGGGCGAGGAATCGGGATTGATATTGGGCTGGAATCTTTCTTGGTGACTAGTGACAACTTCCGAGTTGAACCCGCTCAGTTTTTTCGAGAACTCCAAAGTAGGCTTAAAGTGCTGCAACGGAGAGTATCTCGTAAAAAGCGGTGCGACCCCGCGGAGGTTTCCTCCGCAAGGGAACGCGCACCAAGACAGAAACGGTCTAAAAACTGGGAAAAAGCACAACTTAAAGTCGCTAGGCTTCACCATCAAATAGCTAATACTCGTAAGAATTTTCATCTCCAAACTAGTCATACTTTGTGCGACCAAGCAGACATGGTGTTTGTTGAGGATATCAACTTCAAAATGACTGCCAAAGGTTTCCTAGGTAAGCAGATGCTTGACGGTGGTTTCGGTCAATTCCGAGATTTGTTGTCTTGGGTTTGCTGGAAGCGAGGTAAATACTTTGCTCAAGTCGATCATAAATACACCAGTCAAATTTGCCCTGAATGTGGCACTCATACGGGCAAGAAAGAACTCAGTGAAAGAGTTCATGTCTGTGATGAATGCGGATACAAAACAAGTCGCGATCATGCTAGTGGTCGAGTAATTCTTCAAAGAGGGTTAAATAATGTCCTAAAGGA
>JASJDR010000106.1 GCA_030065615.1 Xenococcus sp. MO_188.B8
TTCTCCACGCTCCACATCTATAATTTCATAATTTAACCAAAAATTATTCCTAATTTAGTTTAGTTCTCTTGCAAACATAGAGAACTAAATCCCTATTTTTTCCAAAATGAGAATTGCTGGATAAATTTACTTGATGTTGTAGCTTTATGGGGAGATTTACCAGAAATTGATTGATATCAAGCTCAAGAGAATTCTCAGGAAATATTGGAATGATGAATTGAATGAATTTTTTGATTTTCAATAATTGCTTTAACTGAATCGGATAAAGCTAAAGCTTGAATCCCAGGAGGTGTTATTTCTATAGGAATTGTCCCCAAAATATTTGGTTGTTTGGCTAATTTTTTTCCGCCATAATCTTGAATAATGCGATCAATTTCTTGAGCAGCTTGCTGTACTGATTGCTGCATTGCTTGAATCGCAGCTTTTCTGGCTAAGCGAGATTGGCGTTGAGAATTATCGGCAATATTGTTATTTGATTTTAATAAAACGATTACCCGTACTTTTTGTTCGGGTGAATAATTCTTCAACCTAGCTGCAAATTGTGGACTAATTTTATGGTTAATTGATTCTGGTGCAGGCATAATATTAATTACTCTTGTTAGTTTATGAACGAAGAGCTTCTAGAGCAGCAACAGGTTGAATGAGTCCATATCCCCAACGATTATCAGGACGTAAATCTGAACCTTGAGGATGTTTTGCTGTTTCTTTCAGTACTTCAATAATATCTTCTACTGGTGCTGTTGGTTCGGCAGCCATTAATAGTGCAGCGACTCCTGCAACATGGGGTGTCGCCATAGAAGTACCATCCATATAGGTATATTCTAAAGTCCCGCTAATGCTTTGTTGTGGAGGAATACAAGAATAAACTTGTGCGCCTGGTGCGACGACATCGGGTTTATGGATCAGGGCATTAGGTTGTCCAGGGAAAGTTAAACTAGCACCGCTACTAAAAAAGCTAACATCGATTTCATCTCCTGATATTGGTAACTTTTCTACTGCACCTACAGAGAAAGCATTATAGACATTACCAGGAGAACTCGTATTGCCATGATTTTCGTTTCCTACAGCAACCACTGGCAAGATACCATAGGTATTTACTAAAATCTCCATAAATTCCCCAAATAGAGGTTCATAGTAATCGAAACCCAGAGACATATTAATAATATCTGCTCCTTGCTCGATCGCCCATGCCATTCCCTCAAACAAAGTCTTTAGAGTAGCATTGCCAATTAACACTCCAGCTACTAAAAGATTAGCTTCTGGTGCAACGCCAATCGAAACTCCAGTATCGGTTTTGCCACCTGCTACCGTACCGCAAACATGAGTACCATGTTGTCCAGCATCAAAAAAACGATTGGCAGTAATCCTTCTACCCAAAGGATCGATAATTACGAAATCTTTAACCCGATTAGCTAAAGCGGGATGCTCGCCATATACTCCCGTATCTAAAACAGCGATGTTAATATCCTGACCTTTAGTGGTTCCCCAGATTTTAGGAATTTCTAGCTTGTTGAGTCCCCAGGTAATACCAGTTTCTTTTTCTGTGGTTTGTAACTCTGCATAATCAACTCGTTTTGGTTGAATGAGATGTATTTTTTGATTGGGAATTACTGCTACAACATCATCTTGGGCCGATAATGCAGATAAGGTTTGGCGGGTAACTTCTACTTCGGCAATGGGTAAAGTACCAGAGGCGACAGAAGATGTGGCTAAAGGTTTTTCTTCTCTATAACCAAGATCGCGAGCATTCTCTTGATAGGTTTTAAAAACTTTTGCCTCTATTACTTTTTGCTCTGCAACTTGAACTGCATCTAAGCGTCTCTTCAGTTCCCGCAAACGCCCTCGCAAAGGTAATCCTTCGAGTGGTGGTGTTTTATAAATAACAATGGCATCTCGTTTACCATCTTCGCCACTTTCAGCAAGAAAAGGTTCAAAAGCAGGTGATATTTTTGTTTTATTATTCAATGTAAGTTGACTCCTGTAAATAGCTTTAAAATATATTCGTTACTGTTTATTGTGTCAGTTAGCAGATAAATATGTTATTAATTTCTGCACATCTTGTATTGTCGAAGCTTTAACTGATGAAGGAATATTATCTATTTTTTTTAGTTTTGGAAGTATTTTTTTTATCAAGTCACATATTTTTTGATTAGCATTCTTAGATTGGGGATACCAATGAATTTTCATTATATTATTTGCTAATCTATAAAAAGCCAAAACAGTTATGATTGATTCAGTACTTAAATTAATACTTATAGCCTCCAAAACAACAAGCAAACTAGATTCAAATCCATAAGTATTTTTTGATTTTGTTAAGTCTCGTTCAGATAATCCTAATAATGCAATATCAGCTTGTGAAGTATATTCTTGATTTCTTGTTTTAAATTTAACACCTGGAGAACGATATAGCGCTTGGTCTTGAGATATTTTTTGCAACAAGCTATCTGGAGCATCACCATGAATAATATTAATTAATTCAGAGATTTGAATTGGCGTCAATTGTTTCCAAGATTTAATTTTGTTTTCAAGCGCATCAAAATCAATTACTTCTGGATTATTTAATAAGTAAAAATATGCATTACTTGTGAAAATATTAGTCTTGATTTTACCTATAAAATTATTAGCAACAACCACAGCTTCTTCTTCTGGAAATCTTTCTAACGTTTTAGTATCCCCAATATTTCTAGGAGAGATCGCAATTCTTTTAATAACTTTTTTGCGTAAGTCTAAATCTTGTTTCAAATCTGCATCAGCAGCAAAATAAACTTCCGTTAATATCTCTCCTAACGGCCTTGTATCTTCTTGAGCAATTAAATCTTCAATCAATTCTCGAACTGCGGGAGTTGTCGCTACTCCAGAATAAAGAGCAATTACTTCTTTCCAACGACTATCATTATGTTCAGTTGCCAACTGTTTGGCTGTTATATTAAGCCTATTTCCTTCATGAATTGCTCTAGCAGCAAGATATTCTTGAAAAGTAAGATGAGCAAAACCAAAGATATTTGGGCGACGTTCTAATAGCAATCCTGTACGATAACGAATATGCTCCAATAATTTGTTCGCTCTTTCAGCATCTCGCAAAACATCAGTAAAAATTGCCTGTACTTTATCGACTTCGTATTCAGCACTATCATCAGCTTGCATCGCTAATGCTACTTCCCGACAAGCGCGTAGTTTTTCACTAAAGCTAAATTCTGAATTAATACCACGACGACTATCCCAATGATGCAGCAAACCTTCAACACAAAGTTTATAGAGAATAACGCGATCATCTGGTAATTTACCGCTTTCAAAATAGTAAACCAAACAAATAGCCGATAGCATCAAGGGATTATGTGCTAAATCTCTGATATAGGGAGACTGTTGGATATCCTCTGCAATTTTGTTGCCATCGATTTCCCCTTCTCTTCTAGCTTCTGCTTCCAACTCATTCCTTGCCAGACGCACCGCAGTACACCAGTTACGAGTATAGGTTTTTATCTGTTCTGGATTAAAATCAACTAATTCTGATTCGACAAACTTGTATTTTTGCAGCATCCCAGATGGATAGCCAACGGGACGAGAAGCAATCAGATAATCGCATTTAGGATAGGTTTTCTGTAGCTTAAGCAACCAGGGAATTAGATATTGATCCCGCAATTCTGGTTCAATTTCATCTAAACCATCCAGCATAAATAAAATGCGCCCTGCCTTCATCTGACGATGAATCCAACCATCTGGCATCAGAGTTGCCCGATCTTTACTGGCAGTAGCTTTTTCAATCAAAGCCGAACCTTGAGGTAAATTTAGCGGATCGAGTTGCCTAACTTTGAGCAATAAAGGAATTACTTGCTCACCATTAAGAATATAAGTTTCTTCTACTGAAGCTAACTTAACTTGTAACCATTCCAAAAAAGTTGATTTACCAATGCCAGGTAAACCCACAAGTACATTAAAAGAATATTTGGGGTTTGTGACTTGTTCTAAAGCAGTTTGATAGTTTTCCGTTGACTCCACTGTTTCACTAGAGTTTATATTTTCTCCAGAATCATGAGCCTTGCTATATCTTTTTCTTGCTGCTGCCAAATTCATCAAAGCAACAGAGTCAATATCGATTTCTCCTTCTGCTGTCAGCCTAGATTTGCTAACTTGAACTTTGGGCATAACAAACAATTCTCGCAAGTCAACATTCAAATTAGTTGTCATCCTCACTGTGCCAGCTTCCACTTTATGAAAACGTTGCAGTATGTAATCTCGATGTAGAATTTCATAGTCACGATCTGCACTTGATTGTCCAAAATTACCTTGAGCTTCTACTTGACGACTGATTTCATTGAGAAGATTAACTACGCGACGGATCAATTCAAAAGTTTCAGCAAAATTAAGCTTCTGCCACTCTGCCATTACTTGGGCTACCTGCATCAATACCTGCACGATGGTATATAAAGCAAGGCGATATACTGCTTCGTGAGTTGTCTGTAATGTAGATGGACAAGGAAGTTTAGTTAATAAATCCTCGACAATTTTTTCTGTAGTTACATTAGAATTGGCTACATCCTCCAGGCTCAATAAATTTCCTAGCTGCTGAAAACTTTTCAAAATAGCTGACGCTTGAGACTCAGTCAGCTTTTGATATTGAAAGAAACGAGTTAATGATGCTGATGCTGCGTCTGCTGCTTCTTCTACTTGGCGAATGACTTTATTTCTTTTACGGCGATCGCTAATATCTTCCCGAAATGGTTCAGAAAAGATACTGGTAAACAGCTCATAATAGAAATCTAAGACTAAATCATCAATAGTAGATGTCATAACAACTATTTGATTATCAGCGCGAAATATCAGGATTAGTCTGAGTACACGCTAAATATAACTACTAAATAATTTTAGTACAAGTTACTCATATTTCTTGTAAAGTATTTATACAAATGCTCGGGACTTAGACAAAAAATAATGAGAAAAAAGTATCAAACCTATTTAGGGAAAGGGATATACCTCAAACCCTAAAAAATCGCCATAACCCAGATATATCAAAAAAATAAGTGAATCGAAGTAAAATCATTGGTGCATATAGGTTTGAGGCTTTTTTTGCCCAAAAAATCTCCAAGTCCCACTAATACTGGTTTCTCCGAAGCCATACAGAGTCAGTAGTTCCCAGTGCGATATATTAGTTAGAATTATGAAAATTTTATCGCTTTAGAGTTTTTGTACCAGTCCAACCAATTTGTTAAAAGATTGAGCTATGCTCATAGACTGTTCGGAAATTCTCTCGGCAATACTTGCTACTTCTTGAACTGAATCCTTGGCGAAGGTTGAACTTTGTAGTTGATTCTCTACAGAATTAGAAATATTTTCAACGAGGGGACTCATCTTATTATTCAGAGTGACAACTCGGTCTAACTTGTGACGAACTGTTTGAAATTCCTCAACCCCGCTGATTAGTTTTTGTGTTCCTGAGTCTAGGGCAATGGTTTTTTCTCTAACTTCTGTTTTGAGGTTAGCAAATAATGGCTCAACTTTTGCTGTAGCTTCAAATAGCTCTTGCATCACAGAAAAAATGCTATCAGACAAATCAAGCAGAGAATTTTGATTGTCCTGGTCAATCTGACTACGATTTACGGCTCTAGTTATGCTCATGGATTGCTGAACTATTTGCTTGCTCAAATCTTTGATTGTTTTGACTGTCTCGGAAAGCTGTTGACAAGATTGACTAAGACTGTCAAATCCCACTGCCGCATTTTGAACTGTGCTTTGAATATTGGAGATGCTACCTATAGCACGATCTAAACTTTCCTGAGTACTTTGTACTGCTAGGTCATTTTGTTGCTTTTGTAATTTGATCTGTTGAGCATTTAAAGCGATCGCACTAAACGAATCAGCAACTTCTTGAATCTGATGCAGAACCTTAATTGTAGATTCGGATTGACGCATAGCTTCCTGAGAAAGAGTCTGATAAGCATTGCCATTTTCAGCAAGTGTGTCAACTAATTGACGTTTAAGGGTTTCTGTTTGCTCGTATTGCTGATGGGACACCCGATCGCTGGTCTTAGTAGATTCCTCTAATCGCCCCAATAGTTGAGCGTTGTCGAGGGCAAAACCAACTTGAGTGGCAATTTGAGCGACCCAACGGATTTCCAGTTGCTGCCATTGACGGGTATTAGAGCATTGATGGGCAACCAGTAAACCAAATAGTTTTCCTTCGTTGATCACGGGGGCGACTAGATTAGCTTTGACTTCTAATTTTTCTAGTTGCTCGATATAACATGAACTCATCCCCGCTTTCCTAATATTGCTCCAGGCGCGGACCCGACCATTAAGATACTTTTCTTTATAATGAGGCTCAAAGCAGGGGTCGTTGATCTTTTTACCCAAAGCTCGCGTCCATCTAGAGGCAACTGATTCAGCGATGACCATACCGTTGGTCTCTTGGCTGAGACTGTAGATGACAACGCGATCGCATTCTAAGATTCTGCGGACTTCCCGAACACTAGTTTGAAGAATCTCCTTGGTTGTTAAAGATTGACGAATCTGTTGGACTGCATCAGTAAAATACTCTGTCCACTTAGTTTCGTCTTCTACCTGCCGTTGCAACTGTTTCGAGCCGACTAATAATGTAGCATTGTCGAGAGCAAAACCAACTTGAGTGGCAATTTGAGCGACCCAACGAATTTCCGGTTGCTGCCAATGGCGAGTCGCGGAACATTGATGGGAAACCAGGAGACCAAATAGCTTACCTTCGTTGATAATGGGGGCAACTAGATTAGCTTTAACCTCTAATTTTTCTAGTTGCTCAATGTAGCATGGACTCATCCCCGCTTCTCTAATATTGTTCCAGGCGCGGGCGCGACCATCAAGATAATTCTTGCGATAACTAGGTTCAAAGCAGGGATCATCGATCTTTTTCCCTAAAGCTCTCGTCCAGCCAGGAGCAACTGATTCAGCCAGTACCGTGCCATAGCGAAAATTCTGGTTGAGACTATACACCACCACGCGATCGCATTCTAAGATCCTGCGGACTTCCCGCACACTAGTTTGGAGAATATCCTCCGTTGTCAGAGATTGACGAATATGTTGGAGGGCATCGGTAAAATACTCTGTCCATTTGGTTTCGTCTTCTACTTGCTGTTGCAACTGCTTCGACTCAACTAACAGTTGGGCATTATCCAGGGCAAAACCAACTTGAGTGGCAACTTGAGTTACCCAACGAATTTCCGGTTGCTGCCATTGACGGAAACCAGAACATTGGTGAGCAACCAATAAACCAAATAATTTTCCTTCATTAACAATCGGGGTAACCAGATTTGCCTTAACTTCTAACCTCTCTAGCATCTCGATATAACATCTGGTCATTCCCGATTCATAAATATTGCTCCAGGCTCGAACTCTTCCGTTGCGATACTGTTCTCGATAAGCAGCTTCAAAGCAGGGGTCGTCGATCCTTTTACCCAAAGCTCTCGTCCAGCCAGGGGCTACGGATTCGCTGATTACTGTGCCATAACTCTCTTGGTTCATGCTATAAACGACGACGCGATCGCATTCTAAAACCCGCCGCACTTCTTCGACACTCACATCAAGAATATCTTCTTGGTCCAAAGATTCGCGAATATATCGAGTAGCATCAGTAAAATACTTAGTCAGTTTCGCTTCGTTGGCTAACTCCTGTTGCAGTTGCACCGAATCAGCTAAGAGTTTGGCATTATCGAGGGCAAAACCCACCTGAGTAGCAATTTGAGCTACCCAGCGAATTTCGGGCTCTTGCCATTCACGGAAATCAGAACATTGATGAGCAACCAATAAGCCAAATAGTTTTCCTTCGTTGATGATCGGGGTTACTAAATTAGCTTTGACCTGTAGCTGTTCTAGTTGATCTATATAACAGCTCGTCAAGCCTGATTCGTAAATGTTGCTCCAAGCCCGAACTCTCCCGTTGCGGTACTGATCGAGATATCTCGCTTCAAAACAAGGATCGTTTATTACCATACCCTTGGCTCTTGTCCAAGCCGCAGCTACGGATTCGGCGACAATCATGCCATAATTCTCTTGGTTCATGCTATAAATCACGACGCGATCGCAATTTAAAATCCGACGGACTTCTTTAACACTGGCTTTTAAGATATCTTCTTTTTTCAGAGATTGACGAATATATTGAATCGCATCAGTGAAATTTTGATTCCATTGACTGTCACTGCCGACTACTGGCCTCTGTTCTTCTTGATCTTGATTGGTTTCGGCTATGATTTTATTATATTCGAGCATAATACCTACTTGACTTGCGATTTCAGTTATCCAGTTAATTTCTTGTTCTTGCCAATTACGAGTATCAGAACAATGATGGGCGATTAATAACCCAAATAGTTGACCTTCATTGATGATTGGGGCAACTATTTTGGCCTTGACTTCTAAGCTTTCTAATTGTTCGAGATAACAGGGAGTCGCATCTTCACAATAGATAGTATCCCAAGCCCGGACTCGACCTTGACGATATTTCTCTAGATATCTAGCCGCAAAACAGGGATCATCTATGGTTCGGCCTAAAGCCTTGCTCCACCCATTAGCAACAGATTCAGCTATTACCACGCCGTAGCTATCTCGATTTAGACTGTAAACCACAACGCGATCGCACATGAGTAGATGACGTACTTCTTCGACTGTCGTGTTGAGGATATCTTCTGGTCTCCGCTCATTAGCTATCTGGTCAATAACTTCGAAGAACGAGCTATGTCTTGGTTCCTGAAGATTCGTTTTCTGCGACGTAGGTTGTATATTTCCTTCACTGTTGCTTGTTTCTTTGAGTTCCATTGTTTGCGAATTTTGGTTCTTTTGAGTCTCTGCATTTTGTTTAGTCAGAGATACTGTGCCATAAGATGACGGACTACAGGGCGTAGAACCATCTTTCTTCTCTTCTGAGATACTAAAATGAGAATCTTGTTGCTTCTCAGCGTTGGTAATTTTGGAGAGAGCAAAGCCCACTGTGTTTGCTTTCTTGATCAAAAAATAGATTGCTTCAGGCTCCCAAGCTTGAGGTTGAGAACATTGATGAGCAACCAATAAAGCCACTAATTTATTTTGGACAGCAATCGGCGCGATCGCTAAACTCTTAATCCCAAGCTTTTCTAGGTCTTCTAGGTCACTTTGACTGACATCTGCTGTATAAATATCATCTATGACGGTAGGCAGACCATGGCAGAATAGTTCTAAATGATCACCTTTTAAAAAATAATTTTTAATTATGGTTCCTAAAATAGAAGGATATTGGGCATCAACAGATTCTGCTAATACTAACGCTCTTGGTAATTCGCTGACATTATAAACAATAACGCGATCGCATTTCAGAGTTATTCTAGTTGTTTCAACAATAACTTGTAAAAATTCCTCGAAATTACGATCATTGCTGAATTTTAAATCAAGAGCTTGAGTCATCGATCATAGTGATAAATAGCTTCTAGAATAATTAATAATTTTCTCCATAAAAAGTTATTAAGCCGTTTAATAAAAGCAAGATTCTAAAAATTACTTCCGTATAATTACTTAGATTTTTGGTACGTATAGTTTAATATAAATTCATGAAACAAATCAAAATTTACGTATGTTTACGTACACATATATGATTACCAGTATTTTATGCAACAACCAGATAACGATACTACAGGAAAACTAGCTCTAATAACTGTAGCTATGGCAACTTTTTTGGCTCTAGTATGGTCGGCAGGGCTGATCGGCAAAGGAGTTTGGCAATTGTCGTCGCAACAGACCGGTACTCAAGCTGCGGCAAATGGCAAAAATATTCCCGATTTTGCTCACGTGCCAAATGTCGCAACTGGCATTTTTAACTATGGTGGTAGTACTGCTTGGGCACCCCTTCGTCTGGCGGTAGATTCACTAATTCAATCAGAGCGACCTGAATTACGACTGCGCTATGTACAACCCCAGGGAGAAGCTCCAGGTTCTAGCCCAGGAATCCAAATGTTACTCAAGGGTCAACTTGCTTTCGTACAGACTTCTCAACCTTTGCGTTCAGCAGAACACGAACTAGCCAAACAAAAGGGGCTCAACCTCAAACAAGTTCCCGTAGCTGTCGATAGCATTGCTGTAGCTGTTCATCCTCAGCTAAATATCTCTGGTTTAACTCTGCGCCAACTTCAAGCAATCTACACGGGTCAAATTTCTAATTGGCGCGAGCTAGGTGGCCCAGACCTAGCAATTACAGCCTATTCTCGTCCCTCCAGCACTGGGGGAATGGTTGATTTTTTTGAGGCTAAAATTCTTCAAAATCGAGAGTTTGGCTCCAATGTCAAATTTGTCTCTACAACTACTCAAGCTCTTCGCCAACTAGCCAATAATCCTGGAGGAATATATTATGGTTCTGCACCAGCAATAGTTCCCCAATGTACAGTTAAACCTTTGCCTCTGGGTCGCCAAGAAGATAACTTGGTCGCTCCTTACCAAGAACCTTTTGTCCCTGCTTCTGATTGTCCCCAACGACGCAATAAATTAAACTTAAAAGCATTTCGGTCTGCTGAATATCCTTTAACTTATTATCTGTATGTGGTGTTTCTACAACAGGAAGAAACAACATCACATATTGGTCAAACCTATGCCAATTTCTTGTTGACACCTCAAGGTCAGAAGTTAATCAATAAAACTGGCTTTATTTGCCTTGACTAGTAATTTCAGTCATTTGGCTCTGTAGCTTGATTCACTTCAGAATCAAGTTTATTTATTGAGTTAAGATTGACCTCATTAGCTTCAGCGGGAGTTTCATCCATTGGGAACTGGGCTGGTTTTATGTTTCTGGATTCTGAGCGCTTCATCTTTTCTTTCATCTCGTTGATCAGACTTACCATTTGGGAAAGATCTTGGTGAGACTGATTTAGTACCTCGACTTTTTCCATTGCTTCAACAATCGCTTCTTGCTCCAGTGGCTCAGAAGGCAGACCCAAGGGGCTGTCACCTGAATCTACTTCAGATGCTTGAAAGCCCCGCCCAAGATCGCGCTGTATTACTTCTTGCTCCTGAGTAACATCTTTTTTTAGCTGAGTATTGTTGGATTGTTCGATGGTTTCTCCATAACTAAGCTGTTCCTGAGACTTTGAATTGTCAGTAGCGTTGGCTTCAGCTCGCTCAATCATTTTTTTTGCTTGCTCTATTAAACCGTTGATATTTTGAGATTGATCGCTAATTTCGGCTTTGAAATTTTGCGGTGCAACTGGGTTTTCTGGAAGTGGTTCTGTTCTATCTTGTTCTAGTTGCTTTTGATGAGGCTCATTGCCTTGAATATTATTTGCCTGGTCTAACTCTTCCCTTAACTTGACTCGCTCCAGAGCTAATCCCAGCTGGAGGGCTAGTTGAGTAAATAAATCGATGGCTGATTGCTCCCAGGGGCGGGGTTGACTGCATTGATGTCCAATGAATAAACCAAATAATTGCCCATCTTGCAAAATTGGTGCCACCAGACTAGCCTTGACAGCAAAAGATTCTAACTGCTCTAGGTAACAGTCGGTAAGAATTGCTTGAGCGATATTCGCGATCGCCTGAATGCGACCTTGGCGATATTTTTCGGCATATTCTCTGGCAAAACAGGGATCTTTGATTTGAGAATGTAACGTTCTCGGATAACCTAGAATAACTGATTCTGCTACAATCGTCCCGTGCCAATCCGCATCGAACTGATAAATAAGGGCTCGGTCGAGTCCCATTACCTTGCGGGCTTGTTCTACCACGGTTTTCAGGAGCTCTGATTGGTTAAGGCAATCGCGAATGCCGAGAGTAAAGCTGTTGAGTAATTCGGTTGATACATCTTTATTTTCTAATTTGCTCAAGATTTGGGCATTATCGAGGGCAAAACCGACTTGGGTGGCAATTTGGGTCGTCCAGCGAATTTCATAGTCTTGCCAGTCCCGAGGTTGACTGCACTGATGGGCTACTAATAATCCAAATAACTTGCTTTCGTTGAGGATCGGGGTCACCAGATTAGCTTTGACTTCTAGCCGTTCTAATTGCTCCAAATAACAGTCGGTCATTCCTGCTTCGTAGATGTTATTCAAGGCTCGCACTCGGCCATCGCGATATTTATCTAAATATCTGGCTTCAAAACAGGGATCTTTAATGGTTTGATGTAAGACCCGGGGATAACCAGGAGCTACTGATTCGGCTACGACTACCCCATAGTTATCTTGGTTGAGACTATAAACCACAACGCGATCGCATTCTAAGACTCGCCGTACTTCTTTGACGCTAACATCGAGCACATCATCTTGTTTAATAGATTGACGAATGTGCTGAATCGCATCCGTGAGGTAATTAGTCCATTTTCGTTCTGTTGCTGCTAGACTCTGGAGGCTAGACATATTATGTAAAAGCTTGGCATTGTCGAGGGCCAAGCCCACTTTTTTGGCGAGTTGATGTAAAAACTCAATTTCCGCTTGTTGCCAGTGACGGGATGCGGCACATTGATGAGCTACTAACAACCCGAATAGTTGACCTTCATTGATTATCGGAGTGACTAGATTAGCTTTGACTTCTAGCTGTTCTAATTGATCTAAATGACAGGGAGTCATCTCTGCTTCGTAGATGTTATCTATGGCTCGAACTCTGCCGTCGCGATACTGATCGAGGTATCTGGATTCAAAACAAGGGTCTTTGATGATTTTTCCTAATGTTGAGGTATAATCAAGAGCCACTGACTCTGCTACTATGACACCATATCGATCTTGGTTGAGACTATAAACTACAACGCGATCGCAATGTAGATAGTTGCGTGCTTCTTCAACGATAGCTTGGAGAAGATCTTTTTGAGGAACAGACTGGTTTAAATTTTGAATAAATTCCCTAGATATCTGAGTTGCGACTTCTGCTTCGGGTTCGTCTTTAGATATTGGCTCCTCTGTCGATTTTTTCGATGTATAATTTATGAGCCTTTTTGTTCCCCAAGTAGCTATAACACCGACTAGCAAAGCTGTTGCTCCAGTACCAATTAACAAAGCTGCTAGGAGTTTTTGTTCTCGTGCCAATTCTGCTTCGGCTAAATCTCTATTCTCATGCCTTCTGGCGAAGATTGCCTGTTTATTGATAGCTTGACTCCCAAAATAATAGGTGACTGTTCCCACTGCTAAAATTGGCACCATCACAGCAGCACCTACTAAAATAGCTGTTGTCTTAGCTTTCCATTGTTGAGTGATGGCTTGTTCTTGGGTTTTATTCCGTGATTTTGTCTCAATCCTAATTAATTCGCCTCCTTTCTCTTTAGCAGTCTCTGAAGGAGAATCAGATCGCTTCCGGGTTTCGAGTTCAGGGAAAACTGATGTCGAAACTTTAGTTGATGAAGAGTCGCTCTGTCTGTTGTTCGGCGAAGTAGACTGCTGGGAAATGTCAGCTGGAGTTATTTCGGGGTTAATATCTTTACTATCGGGAGTTTTAGGTGCAGACATTTTTAAGATATCATTTCAAAAATAAGACAAATATGTTCTTGTTTGGTGTTGAGATTAAATTACTCAGAAATTAGAAGACGTAAAATAGGTCAATCACTTTTTATCAGAGCTACTAGGACAAAATATCTACGTATTTTTACTTAAATTATAATATTACATTAGTTTGAGAGAACTGTTTGTTTAGTTAAACTAACTACTGTCAACTCTCTTTGCCAGGGAGGTCAGCTATTTCGCATTAACTTTCAGATAAGCCTGAGTCAGAGAGCCCCCGCCGTCAAAGCGGTGCGCGGGGAGGGGGACTTTTCTAGATTTAGTGCTTTTCTGCCTAGAGTAATCTTTAGTAGCGCAATTACAATTAACCGGGCATGAAGGAAAATCTTATGTATTGAGCTCGTGCTAAACAAGCTCAAAGTTAGGGGAAAAGATGGCAAAGGTTCCTCTTCTAATAAACAATGTCAGTTTAACTTAAGCTAGGCCAAGGTTTTAGCTTCTCATTCCACGGAACCAGTGCCGACAATTCCTAATCATGAGCTAAATTTGATTAATTGGGCATCATGTGTCGTATTCGAAGATACTCTGGCTTCCTCGCTCGATTTTTAATTTTTTTTGCTTATCCCTATCCCTATTTATTTTATTGAGCGGCTTATCCCTATCCCTATTTACTTTATTAAGCGGATACCTAATTAAAGATTCATCTACAATATCTTTTATATGAGTGACATCTGTTTGACATGAGCCCAGATATTTTTTGAATTTTTCGACATTAAAAGCCATTTTCCTTACTAGTATTTGCATTACTTTGATTGCTCTTGTTTCTGACCTTAAATCGAACCTTGCTCTTGAATTAACTTCTTTGTTTAAAATTCTACTTAAGTTGTTTAATTCTAATGAAACTGTATTCAACTGTTGAAGTGACTCTCTTATTTTTTGGGCTTTAAGTTTTGTAAAAGTTATGGCCTCTCTAGCAGCTTCTAAATTATTTTTAATAGATTCTCCATCGCTTAATTCTTCTTCTAACCTAGCTCTAGACAAAGATAATCCTGTTTGATATCCTACTTGTTTAAGCCAATCTATTTCTTGAACTTGCCATTTTCTAAACTTAAAACATTGATGGGCTACCAATAAGCCATAAATTTTTCCATTTCGCCAATTAATAGGAACTACTAAATTAGATTTAACATCTATTTTTTCAAGATTTTCTATATAGCAAGCACTCATACCAGCTTGGTAGATATTATCGATCGCTCTTACTCTACCTTGTCGATATTTATCTATAAATCGATATTCAAAACAAGGGTCTTTTATAATGCTACCTTTAATCGACTCTAAAGTGGCAAGGGCCGATTCGGCTATGATTTTTCCCAGATTTTCGTCTTGCAATCCATAGATAACCGTTCGATCACATTGCAAAACTTCTCGTACTCGATCTACGGTAACTTGCAATACTTCACTACAATTATTGACTTTATGAATATCATAAGTAATTTTCTGTAATAAATTCTGCCATTTTTGCCATTGATGCCATTCAAGGTTTTTCTCTAATTCAGCTTGGAGTTGAGAGTATTTTTGAAAGTACGCAATTTGTTCCATACTCCAAGCAGCAATTTGAATTGCAAAATTAATTTCCGATTGCTTCCATTGACGAAATGCAGAACATTGGTGCATGACCAATAAACCGAATAAAGAATGATCTGGAAAAATTAGGGGTACAACCAAATTGGCTTTGACTTCTATTTTCTCCAAATTTTCCACATGACAAGCACTCATCCCCGCTTCGTAAATATTATCGATTGCCCTTACTCTACCTTTCTGATACTGGTCGGCATATCTAGCTTCAAAACAATGGTCTTTAATAATCGAATCAATAATCGGGGAAAAACCAGTTGTTAAGGCTTCTGCGATGATTTTTCCCTGGGATTCGGATCGCAAACTATAAACCACAACGCGATCGCATTCTATAACTTCATGAACTTGATCCACGCACAGTTGAACTATTTCTTTCTCTGTAGTTTTTCCGCGTATCTTTTGAATTACATTAGTTAAAGAGTTTAATAAGGTTTTATGTGATAACTCATTGGTTTCTAGTGAATTGTTGACAATTTCTGAAGCATCCTGGTTCTTGGTCATGAATTTGAAATAATTTTTAATAAGTAAAATTATTTTAGGTTAAACTACATGAAATCATATCTAATTTTGACAAAATAATCTTTTCTAATTTCTATGTTCGGTTAACTACTAAGCGATAGTGCTTCAAATAAGTTTGGGATGGCTAATTAACTTCTCTCAAGTCCAAACAGCTCTGGCTAATCCCTCTTGTATGGCAATTGTAGTTTTCTTGCTACTATAAACCAAATCCCGTTGAAGTAGCTCACTATGAACCTTTAACAGTTGATATTCTTGCTATCTCCCTATCTCCCTATTTCTCTACTTCCCTATTCACCACAGTAAATTTCGCTCACCCGCTTCTTGGTTGTGGAATATGTCATCACACGGCATATTGGTTGCATCCGCTGTTTCAGCTTTGAACTTCAGTATATTGAAAAACTGACCAAAACCAGCATCAGCCCAGGATTTACTTAGTCCTGATTGAGCTGAGTTTCCGCAAATAATTCAGCAAGTTGAAAATAGCTGAATTGCCAAACTAAGTCAGGAAAATGAGGTTTAAAGATCGGCAGTAGCCCTTGATGAATCTTCAAATCTTGCCCCTCTGTTCAGAAGATTAAGATTTAATTCTTTGTTGAGTCCATCAGTTATAGTCAAGTCTAGCTTTTTCTCGGTCGGCACCACTGAGGTTAGTCTCTTTGAGGAGGGTAACACCGAGATTAACATCTTTGAGTTTGGCACCACTGAGGTTAGCATCTTTGAGGTTAGTACCTCTCAGGTCGGCACCACTGAGGTTAGCATCTTTGAGGTTGGTACCTCTGAGATCGGCACCATTGAGTTTGGCATATCTGAGGTCGGCACCACTGAAGTCGGTACTTCTCAGGTCAGAATCACTGAGGTCTGTATATCTGAGCTCGGCATATCTGAGGTCGGCACCACTGAGGTCGGCACTACTGAGTTTGGCATATCTGAGTTCAGTGTATCTGAGTTTAGCATATCTGAGGTTGGCACATCTGAGGTCGGCACCACTGAGGTCGGCACCACTGAGTTTGGTACCACTGAGGCCAGTACCTCTGAGATCGGCATATCTGAGGTTGGCACCACTGAGTTTGGTACCACTGAGACCAGTACCTCTGAGATCGGCATATCTGAGGTTGGCACCACTGAGGTTGGCACCACTGAGGTTGGTACCTTTCAGGTCGGCATCACTGAGATCGGCATATCTGAGGTTGGCACCACTGAGGTTAATACCACTCAGGTCGGCATAACTTAAGTCGGCATGAGTGAAGATGCCATCACTACCTACAAAATCTTGATTCCCTTCTAAAATTGTCATTTTAGAAGTTTTAAATAAATTTTTATATTTTTCGTTTTGCTTGATTGAAGCTTTTATTTCCTGAACAAACATATTTTATACTTGGTGTTATGATGTTTTTCCTGCTCACACTAATCAAGAAAGAGCCTTATTTAGAGAGGTATTGAGATACACTCAGACGAGCAACCATGTAGGGACAAGCGATGAGAAACCCCAGCACCATGACAAACTTAATCCATAAAGGGCTAAACAAAAAACTCAAGAGGAAAATTAAAGCACTTAGTATCCTATAAATTTGAGATATTCCTTCATCTCTAGTTTGGAAACTAATATAGAAAACTAAAATAGCAGTTAAGAGCAGGACACAAACTAAGATGAGGCTCATAATGATACTTTCGGTAACCTTGATTATTGAACAACGTTAAATACTTCAATTATTTGAGCAGTATTCTGCCGTAATAAATGAGCTCGATCAAGGGAAGTTTATGAAGTTAATTAAGAGAATTTTAAATTCAGTAAATACTGACGGGAAATATACAGCAATATACAAAAATCCTCAAAAAAAGTATAACTAATAACCATTTCTGGGGAAAGTTTTGAGAAATGAGCAGTCAAGTCAGTTAAGTTTTCATTACAAAAGAATCAATTACCAAGAAACGGAAGTTTAGTAACTTACGTAACCTTTGACTTAGTTAATGGTACATCTTTTTAGAACACAGACAAACTTTCATTTAGCTATAAAGTTCAACGTCTTTGGTGAATGTTTTAGTCAAACCTTAGTCTAAATTTTAATGAGAAAATTCCCTAAAAATTGCTCAGTATATGGAAAATTTTGGGAAAAATGTCTTTCAGCTAGAGGACTGAGAGTCTCGACTCAATTAACTGAAACCGGAAGAAACCGGAAGTGTAAAATAAAAGGTACTTCCCTGACCTGGTTCTGAGGCAACCCAGATCCGTCCGCCATGGTCTTCGACAATTTTCCGGCAAATTGCCAGACCAATGCCGGTTCCTGAGTATTCGCTGCGGCTGTGTAACCTTTGGAAAATCTGAAAAATCCGCTTGGCATATTGGGGTTTGATCCCAATGCCGTTATCCTGCACGGAAATTAACCATTCTTCCGGCTGCAACTGAGCTTCAATCCGAATCGAAGGTGAAGCCTCCCCTCGAAACTTAATCCCATTACCAATCAAATTAAGAAATAACTGCGCCATCTGTGTCGCAGAAGCCTGGACAGTCGGCAGCTCACTTACGGTAATTGTAGCCTGAGTTTCCACAATGGTGACACTTAAATCTTCTAGTACTTTCTCAATCACAGCACCCAAGTCAATTGAGACCTTGGGTGAATCATTCCTCCCTAACCGCGAGTAATTTAAAAGAGCTTGAATCAGGTTTCGCTGTCGCTCAGCAGCATCAATGATGTAGTCGAGGTATCTGTGGACTTTTTCATTGTCAGTGAGTTGACCTTGACATTCTTTAGCTAGGAGTTGGGAAAAACTCTTCATTTTGCGCAAAGGTTCCTGTAGGTCGTGGGAGACGATGTAGGCAAATTGTTCCAGTTCCTGGTTAGAGCGAGTTAACTCAGCAGTACGTTGCTCCACCCGTCTTTCTAATTCCTGATTAGTGCGATGGAGTGCTGACTCGGCCTCTTTCAAAGGAGTGATATCACCGATAGAACCTGCCATGCGAGTAGCTCGCCCTTGCTCATTCCAGATTGCTTGACCACGAGCCCGAATCCAACGATACTGGCCAGATTTAGTACGCAAGCGGTACTCGATATCATAGGAAGAAGAATGATATAAGTGGTTGTACAAAGCTTCCATTACATTTAAGCGCTCGTCAGGATGGATATGCTCAACCCAACTATCAAAATGATTGGCAAATTCCTGGTCTTGGTAACCCAGTATTTCCTTGAACCGTCGTGAGTAATAAACTTCGTTGGTCTTGGGGTCCCAGTCCCACAAACCATCTCCCGAGCCGCGCATCGCTAACTCAAATCGCTCTTGACTAGCTTTGAGAGCTGCCGTAGCTAGTTGGCGATCTCTAATATCTCTGGCAAAAGCACAAATATATTCTTGTTGCTCAAAAACTAGATAGTTACCTCGAACTTCTACAGGAAAGCAAGTACCGTTTTTGGTTTGGTGGATACTGTCCACAGTTAGGCTCTGTTTCGCCGTAACTTCCTGCCAGCGTAAAGGCCAAGCTGACTGGGGAAAGTTGGGGTCAATATCGGGTACGCCCATTTGCAGGAGTTCGGACCGAGAATAGCCAAGACTTTGGCAGGCAGCCTCATTAACATAGACAAATTGTCCATTTTTATCAATCCAAAACACTGCATCTCCTGCATGTTCAACGGAAAACTGAGTCAAGCGCAGTACTTGTTCCGCTTTTTTCTGTTCGGTAATATCTCGAGCCACTGCGTAAAAGATCCCTTCTTCTGTAACAGGAAAGGCATTCCAGGCCAGCCATTTATAGGTACCATCTGGACAGCGATAGCGATTCTCAAAGCTAACAGTAGGTCTACCGCTAGTGAGCTTTTTGAGCTCAGTTAGAGTGGCCTCTCGGTCATCTGGATGGACAAAATCAATGAATGGTTGTGAGAGGAGTTCCTTTTGAGAGTAGCCAATTACCTTCTCAAAGGCTGGGTTTATTCGTTTTAAATAACCGTCGGCACTAGCAACACAAAATAGATCTAGAGAAAGCGAAAAAAAGCATTCTAGCTCTAGCTCCAGTTGTTTGCGCTTAGTGATATTAACCGCCGTGCCCAAAATCTGAGTCGGAAATCCTGACCCATCACGGGCAAAAACTACTTCCCAACTGTAAAACCAGAGCCATTCCCCATTAGCATGGCGCACTCGATACTCAATTTCAAACAGCTCCTGCTCTTTAGTAGCAGCAATTTTTTGGTGATGTGCTGAGATTCGGGATAGCTCATCTGGGTGAAAAAGATGGTTATAAATTTCGTGATCCATTTCTGCAATAGCTTCGGGAATATAACCGAGAGCCGAGGCTAGTTCCCGATTAGCATAGATGTTGCGCTTTTGGTGCAAATCATAGATGTAGAAGAGGTTGGGCGAAGTCTCACTGATTTTTTGCATTAAATACTCGGTGTTATGGAGTTGACGCTCTGTGTTTTTCTGCTGGGTTACATCGCGGATAATGCCCAAAAAACCAATAATTTCTCCCACATCATCTTTAACTACTGTTCCCACCGTTTCTCCCACAAATTCGACCCCGTTACTGCTGCGATAATTTACTTCATAAGGTTCCCTTTGTTCCATAGCATTGAGATTAAAGCGCCGACGACCTTGGCGTTCATATTCGGCTTGAGAAGCATAGAGAATAGCTGTTTGCTCTCCAATTAGTTCTGACAGTTGATAACCAAAAAGATTGAGAGCTGCTGGGTTCACCATCTGGATACGGCGATGGGGATCGGCAAAGATTACTGCCTCCGAGAGCGCATTAAACATAGCTTGAAACTCAGTCAATCCCACCCAGGTCAATTTCTTAGTAGTTGGTAACTGCTGAGAGGTAAGCCTTTTGGGTACGGTCTGGAGAAGAGATGGGAGAAAAGTACTGGTGGTGATGACTCCCACTGGCCGATTTGCACCATCGACGATGGGGAGATGAGTAATCTGCTGTTCTTGCCAAAGGGAGATCACCCAAATCCAATCCTGAAGTTGGCTCACTGAAATAACCAGAGGGTTTTTGGTCATTATTGAGGTCAGGGTCACTTCTGTCAGGGGAGTACCCCGGGCAACTAGCTTGATAAGTTTTTTCTCAGTTAAAATGCCAACCAATTGTTGATTTTCCTGCACTAAAGCGCAATCTTGACCTTGTTTCTCCATTAGATAAACTATTTCAGTCACTTGCTGTCCGGGAGTAACAGTCAGGGGCTGGTAATTGATCGCTCTTTCGAGGGAGAAAGAATTGAGGGGAATTGCCTGCTGATGATTCATGTTGATCTGGGATAAGGGCTCATGGTGGTCTAGCTCAACTGGGTCAATTGCCTCTCAATCCAACTTAGGTTGAATATGGATCTGTAAATAGGGTTGCTTACTTTTAATTTACCCTGTTGCTGGACTACCAATCCCGACAGGAGCAATTGTCTCTGTTGGGGACTGTCGCAGGTTACCCATACTGCCCCTTGTTGCCAAATCTGTTGGTAGATTTGCAGTAGTGCCACCGCATCTTCTTCACCGTGCAGAAGGCGGTGAGCAATGGTGCGCAAATGCTCTGGTTCATCCTGGGATTCCCAATTTTCCACCACTTGAGTCTGAATTAAGTTCTCAAGCCACTGAGCTTCTTGGCTACGGGGAATAGAAGTCGGACAATCCCTAATCATCTGACAGATTTTCTGGGTCAGAAAAGGTTGACCGCCAGTCCAAGTTAAAATTTTCTTGAGTAGCAGTTGAGGGTAGGAGCTTTTTCCTTTTAATCCTACGAGTAACGGTTGAGCTTCATGCATTTGAAAACCCTTCAGTTGAATGGCCTGACCGACATTAAAGGGAGTGCCAATGGGATCTTGAATTAACTGAGCCGGGGTAGTTACTCCCAGAAACACAAAGACCAAGCGTCTAAATTCGGTTTTTTCTGCCCGCTGATTATAGCAATTTCTCAACAGCCGAAAAAAATCGTCCAGGGGAAAGTCTAAACTCAGGACACTATCAATTTCGTCAAGGAAAATCACGAGCTGACCTCGCTTTTGGGGCAGCAACACGGTTTCGATAAACTCCCCCAAACGCTGCACTGGGTCTAAGAACTGATGCTTCTGCCACCAATTTTCAATATTAATTTTAGCAGTCAAACCAAAGTTTTTGGCTAACAGATAGAGAAAACCCGCATACCAACGCTCCCGACTCGTTTCTCGATTGGCTAGCACAGAAATATCTAGTACTCCACAGACAATACCTGCTGCTCGTAAACTTTTCGTGGTTTGCACTCGCAAGCTGGACTTGCCCATCTGCCGTGTATTGAAGATATAGCAAAACTCTCCCCGCTGTAGGGCTTCATATAATTGGCGATCTGCACCACGAACCACGTAACTGGGGGCATCCTCAGGTAGGCTCCCACCAATTTGATATTGATATTCGTCCAGTTTTCCTTGCTTCTTCAGTAATGCATTTTCGATAACTAATTCAGCTTGAGTGGCTTGGAGAACTTCCAAAGTTTGGGAGAGTTCTTGGCTCTGTTGTTGCTGCTCTAGTCTCTGGCGCTGGCGCTCCACTGCGTATTGCATCGACCTCACTAACAATCTGCCGCTAAATTCTCCTTTGATTAGGTAATCTTGCGCTCCTTCAGAGAGAGCTTGCATTGCTACCTGGTCATCACTATTGCCCGTCAGAACAACAATGGGCAGCAGAGGAAATTCCCCGTGAAGTTGGCGGAAGGTCTCTAGGCCATATTCATCGGGTAAGGAGAGGTCTAAAAGTATCACATCAATTTCGTGATCTTCTTGCACCAGAGCGATACCTTCAGAGAGAGTTGGGGCACTTTTGAGAGTAGCAGCCAAACTTTTTTGCTCTGTTAGCAAAATTTGAATTAGCTCCACATCACCAGGGTCGTCTTCTACTAGCAGGATGCGGAACTCGGGTTGCTGAGTTGGTTGCTTCATCAATTTGCTTCTTCTGCCCTTAAACTTGCTCACAATCAATTTAAAACAATTCAGCCACAAAATTAAGAAATTTCTCATCTTAATTTCATGATTTTTTGATTAAGTTCCGAAATTTCCGTTTCTCTCCCCAGAAGCTAGGACTCTTTCTACTAGTCGCATTATCCTTACTTACGGTGAACTATGGCGCCAAAGAATCCCCAGAAATATTAACCGTTGATACTTTACCGCAGATTTTTCTATATTGCTGTATATTTTCTTTCAGTATTTGCTGAAGTTAAAATTCTCTTAGTTAACTTTATAAGTTATCGAGATCAAGGGCGATCGCAATTTAGGAACATATCTCAAAATGCGATCGCAATTGGATAGAAGAGGATCGCAAATATGGTTCTCAACTTATTGCTAATTGTTCAAAAGATGAGGTTTAAGGACACCTTTTTCGGTAATAATTCCTGCAATTAACTTGGCAGGAGTAACATCAAAAGCAGGGTTGTAAAAATCGGCACCTTCAGGACATAAACTAGTTGTCCCAATTTGACTAATCTCAGTAACATTGCGCTCTTCAATAGGAATTTTACTCCCGTCTGGCAAAGAAAAATCAATAGTAGAAAAGGGTGCAGCTACATAAAAAGGAACATTATGAGCTTGGGCAATAATAGCTAGGGAATAGGTACCAATTTTATTTGCCGTATCTCCATTAGCTGCAATGCGATCTGCGCCTACTACGACTAAATCAATTTTTCCTTCTCGCATACAATGGGCCGACATACTATCAGTAATTACAGTCACGGGAATTCCTTCTTGTACACATTCCCAAGCTGTTAATTTTGCCCCTTGTAACCGAGGACGGGTTTCATCGGCATATACTCTTTGTAATCTTGCTTCACGCCAGGCAGAGCGCACTACGCCCAATGCAGTACCATAACCAGCAGTCGCCAAAGAACCTGCATTACAATGGGTCAAGATAGTAGCTTGAGGTTTGTCTGGTAGAACCGATAAACCATGATCGCCGATCGCCCGACAGGTTTGGAGATCTTCTTGTTGAATAGCTTTTGCGGTTTCGAGTAATGTCGCTTTAATTTCTGCCACCGTACCACGCGATTCCTGGGCAGTTTGAACCATCCGAGAGATTGCCCAAAATAAATTGACTGCTGTGGGACGGGTTTTCCGTAACATTTCGGCGATCGCTTCTAGCTGATGGAGAAATTTTTGGCGATCGCTGTCAGCAATTTCCCTAGCTCCGAGATACATGCCATAACCTGCTGCAACCCCAATAGCTGGTGCCCCTCGAACAATCATGGTTTTAATCGCTTCTGCCATAGCTTGACAACTGCTAATTTCCACTGTGTGATATTCTTCTGGCAAACGAGTCTGATCGATTAAGATCACGCGATCGTCTTGCCAAATTACGGGATAAATCGGATTAGATAGAGTTTTCATCTGTTACAGGTGAATTGTGATTGATTGTTAATTTTAGCGACCCGAAATAATGATCACTGATGACATCGACCAGTTTGTTGTCGAATAATTCCTTTGGGCCCCTTAGTTGCCAAGTTTGCTTCTTCCTAATGATATGCCTAACTTCGACCCTCTCGTAACCTCCTCAACCATCTGTATGCCATTGCTGACACATCATTCGCAACGGTTATTTGATCTTCAAAGGCGACAAAGTTGAGAATCGCGCTTCAAAACGTCGGCTCAAACCATCACAATAACCGGCAGACCGAGGAGAGACACTAATGAATATTTAAATTCTGTCTCAGTAATCGAGTAGAACATCAACGGAATTAAGATATTGAGTATCGTTAAGAGTTTCCTCTGAAAGTCTGCCAGCAGAGATCGCACTTTGAACTAAATCTTTGGCTTCAATTCTGTTAGAGCGAATCGCAGATAGGAAAGCACTAAAGGAAGGAATTCCTTGATTAGTGAAGCGACCTTGATAGCTAGCAGTAACTAGATTGAAAGGAGTGATTGAGGTAACGATGAGCTCATCAATAAGTCCAGGAGTGGAGATAACTTCAGGAGGATTGGCAGCAAAAAATTGCTGGGCATCATTAGGATCTCCAGTCTCATTACCAGTAAAAATAAAGAAATGCATCCCAGCATCTGATGGATCGTTAACCTTGGATTCTGCATTGGCCATTAGAGAACGAGCTTCCCTCAAAACCGGGTTAGTGGTACTGTCTAACCATTCCCAATCTGGGTTTTGAAAGCCCGTGTCATCATCATAGTAAGAACCAAGCCATACACCATTTTGGTCGGCCACTTGAATTAAAGTAACATCAGGAAAATTGTTTTTGATATCCTGCCAAGTTCTTGGCTTACCTCCACCTGGTCTACTGCCTTCATCACGGTCTTCGTTCCAGTTTGAATGCGAAACTAAAGTGATATTAATGAGGTTTTCTTTACTAGTTTGTTCAAGTGCGCGATACACTGCTTCCATTGGCCCACCTTCAAGTGAAAGAACTTTTTTGCCAGAGTTAAAAATTTGAACTAGTTTATTGGTTACTGCTGATAAATCAGTTTGATAATCAACAGTTTCGATGCCGAGTTTTTCAGCAAATGTGGCACTCTTTCGCATTTGTTTAACTTGATTTTGGTCGTTGGGTTCACTTAAATTATTGTTATAAAAAAATCTTGATTTTTGTTGTAAACCCCTAGCATTAGTCAGTGCAGCTGCTATGGGTAATGCTGCAATATCATCTTTGTCATTATTGTTACCGTCAAATTGGGAAATAATATAGTCATATTCAGCTATCTTAATTTTTCTAGGAGCAACTACATATATTGACTCCTCATCCCCAGGTATTTCTATGTTCTCGGTGGTAGGTAAGACTTCATCTCCGTTTGTGTCAGGATTAATTTCATTTGCATTAGATGAAGAGTTAAATATTAATAATAATATCAAACCAGTAAGTAAGAAAAAAAGTATCTTATAAAAATCTTGTTCATTATACAAATTGGCAGATTTTATAGATAAAAATATTTGGTGGCAAGATGAATACCAGCGTATGCGAGATGACACATCAGAGTATCACTTGCTACCGAAAGGACTAATTTTTAATTGTCTATGTAAGTATTCAAAAACTTTTGAATAGCCTCGTAGATGTCCAACATTTCATTCCTTGTAAAACTACCATGTTCACCACCAGGGACAGTAATTAATTCGTTGGGAACTTTTCCGTTCTAGCGCCTGGTGAAGCTGAACAGCATGATTATATGGAACTACAGTATCAGTATCACCATGTATGGTAATTATTGGCGGTAAATCACTTCGTACATAATTAAGGGGAGAAACACGTTCGGCAATTTCCATGCGGTCTGTCGCACTTCCCATCCACTGTACTGCATAGGATTGTATATTTTCTCCTTCAAGCAAATCACCTACATCGGTAATACCATACCAGTTCACAATTGCTGCTACTTTGAGTTCTTCCTCACCTGGACATTGACGGTCAAGACCTGCACTCGCAGGTAGTATTCCTGTAGTAAGAGCTAGATGGCCACCAGCGGAAGTACCCGAGACAACAAGTTTATTAGCATTGAAACCATACTGATCTGCATTTCGGATTACCCATCGAAGAGCGCAAAGGCAGTCTTCGACAGCAGCCGGCGCAGGAGAGATATTAGCTAATCGGTATTGAACATTAACTACTGCCCAACCCCTTTCCAAATAAGGTAACAGTTGCAAGACTCTCTCTTCCTTTGCGCCAGCTATCCAACCACCCCCGTGAAAGTAAATAAGTGTTGAAACCGGTTCTTGAGCATTCCGCGGTGCATAGACATCAAGCTTTAATTCGACATTATTTGCCTTCAGATAGGTGATATTTGGAGTGATGCTGTAATCTAGCTGTACGGTGGAGGTCCGCTGTATCAGAAAGCTGCGCCAAAGCAGAGTTACTTATTGTTAGCAACGGCAAGATTAAGGCGAATAAAAACTTGGAATTGAATTCAAATATGAAAATATGATTGTACTCCTACATTAATCGATTGGACTGAGAAGTCGTGTGCAAACAAAACTCAATTAGACTCACGATATGTAATAATATTTTTGGCAGCAATATAAAAACACGCAGATTTGATATGCTGAATCAAGTACCTCACAAGCCAGCTATGGCCAATGACTAACAATCACCTATCCTAAAGTACCAAAGACTTTATCCTTTTTCAAGCAACCTTTTCTTATGAGATAAGAAGCGACGAGCGTATAAATCTCTTTATTCAATTTCTCGGCGTTGCTGAATCAAGCTATGAAAAGCAAATTTATCATCTTCTGTAATATGTTCTCAAAAAGCTAATAGCCAAGAGCCAAAAACCAAGAGCCTTATTAGTATTACTAT
>JASJDR010000352.1 GCA_030065615.1 Xenococcus sp. MO_188.B8
GTATATCATCTGCTCTTTCTGAGTTCGTTCCTTTCAAGAATATTGCTCTCTCTATTCTCTCAACTTCTTTCTCAGCATACACTTGAGCTGTTTTATTTCTTTGACTATCTTGGATTTAAGCGAACCGTGAGTTCCAACGTAAACCGTTGAGCCAGTCAATCTCGCTACGAGTTGCTCAGCATAATCTGATTTACCTGATTTAGCAAAACCTGTAATATAATGAAGCATCCTAATATTTTCTATTCATCATAGACTATCCTTGCACGACCAGTCCCAGTCGGAAAAACTATCTCAAGCCCAGATTTAAGCGAGTCATCTACTGGCTGAAGAGTTGCCTTCATTAAATCAACGAATACAGTGTTAGCCAGTTCTAGACCTACGCCACTACCATACTTTTTGGTTGAATTATGATCTTTGAGACCTTTCTCAAGATTATCTCTTATTCTAATTACATCTTTTTCTTTGGTTACTTGATTTACTACAGCAAAAATACCTGCGCGTGAAGGGTTTCCATATTTAAGGTTTCCCGTAGACTTATAATACAATTGAATCAAAATTGACCCTTCAGTAATTTTTAGACTATCAAAAGCTTCATAAGCATTACGAATTAAGTTTTGCACTACTGTTACCATCATCTCTTCGTTTGAAGTAACAATAATGTCACATTTAAATTGTAATTCTAATGGAAATTGTTGTGAATTTAAATAACCAATTTCTTTAGCAGCTCTGCTACATACATTTTTAAAGCTTACTTCATCTTCAAAACTTCTTGGACGCTTGAGACGAGTGCTTAAAAGATTTTTTAATTTTGTCATTTTTTCTCCAAAAGCGTTTACCCTTTCAGATTGATCTTTAAGTAAACTAATAATTTTATCTAGCTTGTTTGTATCAAAGTATATTTTGTCTGAAGTGTGTTCACCTTTTTGTAACCATCGTATTGCCTTGTTAAGACTAGAAAATACTTCTTGAAATGGACTAATTTTTGTATTTTCAGGTATAACTACTTTAACTTCATGTAATAGTTCACGAGCAACAGAATTAACTATACCGAGAATAAGTAATTCCTGTTGGCGGCGTTCTTTAGCTTGAAGTGCTTTTGTCAAAGCTTGAATATTTGAATCTAATTGCTCTACGGTATAATCAAAATCCAACAATAATCTATCTCTAAAGTTATTCTTTGTTGTTATTGAAAATAAATTAAATTCAGTTTGAGAGTGTGGCTGAGAGTTTAACGTTTTCAAACTCTTTTTTACTTCATCAATAAAGCTCCTAGAAATTTCTCGATTTCTTTCAAAAAGTTCTGTTGGATTAATATCTCTATAATTATGAATAATAGACATTTCTGCTAATCGTAAGTTAATTTCACTTTCGCGGAATAGTAAGCGATACTTCTGAGCAATTTTAAGTCCATTTTTAAGAGCTTTTATTGATCGAATAGGGTCTTCATCGTTATACAGTTCTGATTCAACAATTGAAGACCATGCTATTGTTTTGTAATCAGAATATCGTTTGGCAACTTCTTTCCCTCTTAAAAAAAAATCAAGTGATTCTTGATGCTTATTAACTTGATTTAAAAGTAAAGCATATTGAATTTGTCTAATACCAAGACCTCTTTTCTCCATTGAGTCATAGCTTAGTAACTCAATAGCTTCTGCAAATTTTTTTAAATAATATTTTTTTTCAGATGGTGCACTAGCGCTATTGAATTCGAGTCTGTTTAAATGACATGAGGCACGAGAGATTCCATTTCTAGATTGGATTTTTTCGTTCAAATTAATTGCCTCCAAGAAATGGTATTTTGCTTTTTTTGGGTCCGCTTGATCGTAAGCTTGTCCTAAAGCATCATGACAAATCGCAATATATTTAATAAATTTCTTGGATTCAGATTCTTGACAATTATTAAGTTCTTTTTCTAAGCCAGACTTTGCTTCTTCAACAAAAGAAGAAAATAAACTTCTTTGCCCGAGATAATTTCCATATAGTTTACCAATTAGCAACAAACCAATATTAATATAAGCTATGTCGGTTGTATTTTTTGCTATTTCAATTGCTTTACGATAGTTATTAAGTGCTTTGGGAAACTCACCAATATTTCGTAGAGCCTTTGCTTGCCTCAAATAAATTAGAATTCCTTGACGAGTACCTTCTACCTTTTGCCATTCTCTAGACTTAAAAAGCTTGTCTGTGAAGCGAATACAATCTTCATATGCTCCAACATTAGTGCAGGATTCAAGCCATATAGGAAAAAACTTTTTGCTCTCTAATATACAATCAATACATGTGCAATAAGTAAGTGCATACTTGGCGATAGCAAACCTCTGGAATGGATCTTCAGCTTGGAATGTTAATTCTTGAAAAGTACAAAGTATTTCTTCTTTAGAGTAATTTTTATAAATTTCAGGATTAATTTCTACAATATTGTTTTTAACATCATCAAAAGAGAGCAGCCGCTCTTGATAATTTTGAACCAATTTTTCTAAGGAAAATAATAGTTTCATTCTTTTACTATATGTTCAGTCACTGTCTTCAAGATTAAACTTTCTAGCCTTAGAAAATACTTGTAAGTCAGTCGCCGCAGTTACAGGGCGTAAAAGTGTAAACATGGGGGTAGATTTTTTCCAGATGAATAATTCTCCACGGACAGATACTGTCAGACCAACTGGCTCTTTAATCCTATAGTCTTGAAGATTTTCTTTTGATGGACTTACAAACTCAATTGGCTGTTCACCCCCTCCAAGCAGAGTAAATACTTTACGCTGTCCTGATGAAGCAAAAAGTAAATGAGTTTTAGGTAGTTCTATCAGTTTTAAAATTCGATTATTTCCCGAATCACTAATGAGTATTGTGCGTGGTCTTACTCCTGTTTCGTCAGATTCAAGTATTTCTCTTGAAGTCTTAGTGAGCAGTCCTTGAGAAATTAATTCTGCTGGTCGATAGATAGCAACTGCACAAGGAGTGTTGAGCCCAGCACGAGATGCAGCCACACCTTCTTTTGACTCTGCGTCCTTCGGCTTTTCTGGACGACCAGTCCCGCATATTATTTCCGCAACTCCTGTTTTACAGTTAACTTCAAGAATACGGTGATTCTTTGTATCTGTAACGATCAACGTTTCATTCCTATCATCAGTACAAAGATAGATCTCCGATCCTATCTTCCGTTTTGTATCAGAGAGTTTTTTAGCAAAGTTGAGCTGTAAACTTTGAGTCTTTGTGTTTACACCTTCTGAGTATCTATCGAGCACTACAGATACAATCTCACCTTTGTTAACCGAAACAACATATGCTACATTTTGGCGTTCATCTTTATAAGAAGCAACAGCAATTAGACTAAACTCTGAAAGCTGGTATTCTTGAAGAGACCAAGAAGCACTTATTTTAAAACGAGCTATATCTTTTTTATTTTCTTCTTCAAGCTCACTAATGGTTTTTCGGAGCAGATCTAGTACGTAAACCTTATTGCCAACAACTGCCATATCAATGAAATGGTGTTGCTGAATCAAGGTATGAAAATAAAATGCCAAAATCCTACAGTCTGGGAGCATCCCACTTATGCAACCTCCTAATTTCTGTTTTTTGTCAAGTGGATAAAAACCTTGGAAAAATGGTCGTTTCGCCGATAAGTATAATTGCTTAATCGAAAAAATGGGATGCTCCCTACAGTCTTTACGACTTAAAAGTTTGGTTATCGCTAATAAATAAAAATCATACCCAAAATCAGCAACGTCAATTAAATTTTCATTCTTCTCCCATTTATAAGCAGTAGTTACATCCTTATAATTCGATTCAATGGTTTGAATAATATGTTCGTTGGGTTTAAGAATGATGATTTTACCACTATGCAATATAGCAGCTTGTTTGATAGAATAAGAGTTTTTGTATGGAATAGGAAGTATTTGACCTTGAGTATTAGGTTTTCCTCGTAATTCTAACCAATCAAGATTCCAGAAGTTAAAATCGGATCGCTGGCGGGGCATTATAGTTTTTTTAATTTAAGAGCAAAAATTTTTAGCAATTCTAGATACTTATATTACGATAAATTATTTTGATGGCTAATTACCTTTCAGTTTAATTTCTATTTTTCCTTAAAAAACAAGCTCTTATTATAACTTAATGAATTAATCAAAAACTCCGATCTAATTTAACCTCAGGCTATCGCCTGTGCAGAATAGAGTGATAAGGCTCTAACTCTGTACTCTTAACCTCTAAATTGTTGATTATATTATGGAGATGTCTACCTCTCTTTTGTCACTTTCGGAGACTGCGATCACTAAAACTATTACACCGAGGTTAGTTGACAGAATCGGCTATAGTTGTTAATTCTTATTAGAAAATAATCTAGCAATCACATTCTAGACAAGAGTTTCAGAATTTAGAAATGGCAAGGGTTTTCCCAGACTGACAAAAGAGAGCTACTCAGTAGTTGAACTAAAACTATTCAATTTTTTAAATTGTTTGGCTTGCTCCTGCATTCGTTCATAAATGCGATCGCATACTAACTCACATAACTCGAAGATTAAAGGATCACTGATTTCATAGTAAACACTTACTCCCTGAGGCTCACGAGACAAAATTCCTGCTTGAGTCAATAGTTTGAGATGTTTGGAGAGATTTGCCTGTCCCAAACCCGTTGCTGCACCAATTTCGCTGACATTCATTGCCCCTGATTTTAAGCAACTGACAATTTGCAGCCGACTAATTTCTGAGAGAACTTTAAAGTAGTCAGCTACTGGAGCCAGAAATTCGGCAGTATTTTTTTGAGTCAATGTCTCTGACATAGATATTATGGATACTATTTTCTAAAACAATTGAATTTTGTCAATAACAATATTATATAGCCATACAGTTAAGTAAAAAATAACAAGGAGTCGAAGATACTTCGCCGTAAAAGCGGTGCGCGGGGAGGGGGACTTTTCTAGATTCAGTGCTTTTCTGCCTAGAGTTATCTATTTTATTTTGAAGTCCCCCTTCCACCCCTGAGCAGAGACCCCGCTGAGGTTTCCTCAGCAAGGGAACGCTCTGCTAGAGGTAACCTCGCCTAAGGAACGCGCACCAAGAGAAGGAAAATATTTTTGATTTTTTTCGTTCTGAAGAACGAGGCTTGTATCCTTAATTAAACAATTATTAAATTAGGTTAAAGCCAAACTCGCGCGTTCCTTTGCTGAGGTTTCCGCAGCAGGGGGAGAAGGGGGCTTTATAGATTATCTTGTTGGCTTCTTAGCGTGAATTGTGTTTGTTTTGAAGCCCCCTTCCCGCGCTCGTCAATTTTGAACTTTGAATTTTGACGAGCGACCCCGATGAGTT
>JASJDR010000353.1 GCA_030065615.1 Xenococcus sp. MO_188.B8
AAGATTCTGGAAAGAGGTGAAAAAATTCTTGAAAAATAAAGTCTTCGATTGCTTGGATTTTTTACGAAAAAAACTCGCCAATATCTTAACTGAATTTAGTCAAAAAGATATCGCTTCTATTACAGGATATGATTTCATTATTGAGGCATTATCTGTAGCCGGACTTTAGGAAATTGGTATAACTTAATCTGTTCTGTAGTCCAAGAAAAATCCATATTTTGAACCTATCCCACTAATAATATTTTGTTAATCCAGATATGAACGGTAGCTAGGGACAAAAAGGCATCAAAATTAACTTTTTGTCGTTCCCATCGAACAACTAGACGACGATATTTACGTTGATACCAAGCGAAACATCTTTCTTGTTGAAATCGAGGAACAGATATTTTAATTGGTCTTCCGCGATTTTTCTTGGTTTTGTAGGTTCGCTTAGGTAATTGAGGTCTAATACCTCTTTTTCTTAAAGCAGCGCGTTTTTCCTTGGAATCATAACCTTTATCAGCTGCTAAAACTCTAACTCTTTTCTTCGGTCTTCCTTGTCTTGGTGCGCGTTCCCTAGATGAGGAAACCTCATCGGGGTCGCACCGCTTTTTGAGTGTCTTCAACCTCACACTGTCCAGCAGTGGAATAATTTGCTCTCTTTCACTACCGTTGGCAGCAGTAGTGCAATTAGCAAGAGGCATTCCATTACCTTCGGTTAAAGTATGAATCAAAATTCCTTTTCCTTTATAACCATAAGCAACATCATCACCGCCTCCCTTGCCAGGGGGAAAAAGCGCACCGCCCGCGCTGAGGTCTCCTCAGCGTATAGGACGGAGCAAGAAGAGCCGTCTATGGCTCCATAGTTCCAATTAATTAGTCCTTGCTCGTCTGCGTTGCTTCGCACTCGCGTAGCGAGACCGCTAAAATTCTGGCTGGCAAATATTCAAATGTTCCATCTTCCTGCCATCGTTTCAGCCAACGATGAGTCGCACTCTTTGATGCCCAAATTTTGCCTCGTGGTAAGTCACACCAGCGACATCCAGTAATCAGGATGTATATTAGGCTATTTAACACATTACGAAATGGACTATGAGGCATTCCCCGCGTTCGCTTCTTTGGAGGAGGGAAAATATCCTCGAACAATTTCCATTCCAGATCACTTAAACCTTCAAAACGTCCTGCCATTCTACTCTCTGTATCATCAAGAGTAAATTATCATGTTTTGGATATTAGTGGGATAGGTTCACTGACATTTGCGAGAACCAATGTCAGTAGATCGAAAAATCATTTTGGTTCAGGCGATCGCTGAAAGTTCCTTCGGCAATTTCCCTAGCGACGCGACAGTGTTCCCCATAGGTTCTGTCGCAAAAAGTTGAGAAAGACAGAACCAGGTAGTTTACGTTAGCATTATCCAAATAGAGCTTCAGTCTAGCTTGATATTTCCTAGACAAACTATGACATTCCTTGACAGAAAGTCTAGGATTTAGGGCGCTTTCGCTTTAAGCTACGGACAAATTCTCTATTGCATTTTGCTCTATAATTTGACTATGTCATTCCTAGCCTATAAAACGAAACTCAAGCTCAATAACCAGCAAAAAACCCTGATGCGTCGCTGTGCTGGTTACAATCGTTGGCTGTGGAATTGGGGATTGGATCTGAAACAAAAAGCCTACGCTGAAGGAATTAAGTTAAATAAGTCACAACTGAGAAAATTTTATACCAATCATGTAAAACCTCTTTATCCTTGGCAATCAAGCCTGAGTTCTAAAATATATCAATATGCTTTTATTGATTTAGACGAGGCCTACAAACGCTTCTTCAAAGGATTAGCTCAATATCCTAGATTTAAGAAGAAAGGAAAAAGTAGCAATAGTTTTACCCTCGACGCTAGTGGAAAACCCATAATGATCGGAGGTCACCGTCATAAATTACCATTCTTTAATTGGCTCAAAACTTATGAGAAACTACCCATCTGTTCAACAAAGAAAGTAACTTTTTCTGAAGAAGGGGGAGATTGGTTTATTTCTTTTGTGATCGAAGTCGATTTTCTGCCGACGGAAAAACTAGTAGATAAAGTAGGGGTTGATTTAGGAATTTCTAAGTTAGCTACTCTATCTACAGAAGTGATCTTTGAAAACCCGAAAGCTTACGCCAAAGCATTAAAAAGACTGGCTCGATTACAGAGAGATCTCAGTCGAAAGGTATTTCAATCTCATTCCTGGTATCAAACCAAGCTGAAAGTACGATTAGCTCATCGTAAAGTTGCCGATATTAGGTCTAATGGCATTCACCATCTGACTAGTTACCTAGCCAAAAACCACGGTGCGGTAGTCCTGGAAGATTTGAACGTCAAAGGATTAATGAAAAATCGACACCTAAGTAAAGCTTTGTCTGATGCTGCTTTTGGTATAATTCGCACTCAAACAGAATATAAATGTGAACGCTATAGTTCAGAATTAATTCTGGCTGATAGATTCAAACCGAGTTCCCAAATATGTAGCAATTGTGGACATCGACAGAAAATGCCTCTGTCAGTTCGGGTTTATAGTTGTCCTGAGTGCGGAATGAAGAAAGATAGAGATTTGAATGCTAGTTTAAATCTTCAATCTATAGTGGCTGGTTCGGTCACTTTAAGATCTGTGGATGGGGTGCTGCCGACAGTCCCGTGTGAAGCAGATAGTAAACGCCAATCTAGCTTGTCTAGTTTTGGGTAGGTTTTACAGAGCAGTAGCTCGAAACTGATATAGTGAGAAAAAATAGGTTTTAGATAAATTTTTAGGAGTAGTCCAGATCACATGCTTGATACTAAATCCATATTAGAGGTATTACGTCCAGTACAAGACCCAGAACTACAAAAGAGTTTAGTCGAACTTAATATGATCCGCAATGTAGCAGTAGACGGCTCAAAAGTAAGTTTTACCCTAGTACTAACTACTCCTGCTTGTCCCCTCAGAGAATTTATAGTTGAAGATTGTCAAAATGCCGTTAAAAAGTTACCAGGAGTAGAATCTGTTGAGGTAGAAGTAACCGCTGAAACTCCTCAACAAAAATCTTTACCTGACCGTCAATCAGTCCCAGGAGTCAAAAATATTATTGCTGTATCTAGTGGAAAAGGTGGTGTCGGCAAAAGTTCTGTTGCTGTGAATATTGCTGTAGCTTTAGCTCAAAAAGGCTCAAAAGTAGGACTACTAGATGCTGATATCTATGGCCCCAATGCTCCTAATATGCTAGGCTTATCCTCGGCAAAAGTGATGGTAAAACAGGGTGCTCAGGGGGAAATTTTAGAGCCAGCCTTTAACTATGGAGTAAAGCTAGTCTCAATGGCATTTCTCATTGATCCAGACCAGCCTGTAATTTGGCGTGGTCCTATGCTGAACGGGATCATTCGTCAGTTTCTCTACCAAGTAGATTGGGGTGAACTAGATTATTTGATTGTCGATATGCCCCCTGGCACTGGAGATGCTCAATTAACCCTAGCTCAAGCTGTGCCGATGGCCGGTGCAGTTATTGTGACAACACCGCAAACCGTATCTTTACTTGATGCACGTCGTGGCTTAAAAATGTTTCAACAATTAGGCATCAATCTGTTGGGAATTGTCGAAAATATGAGTTATTTCATTCCTCCTGATATGCCAGATAAAAGCTACGACCTTTTTGGCTCAGGTGGTGGGGAAAAAACGGCCCAGGAGTTGAAAGTACCTTTACTCGGTTGTGTCCCTCTAGAAATCTCTTTACGGGAAGGAGGAGATCAAGGAATTCCCATTGTGGTAGCTGAACCAGAATCTTCTTCGGCTATTGCGTTAGTCAAAATCGCCGAACAAGTTGCTGCTAAAGTTTCTATTGCGGCTTTTGCTTAAATTTTTTGATTTGTTATTGGTAAGGCGATCGCGTTGTTAGACTTATTTATAATTTTCTTGTTGATTTTTACAAATAAGTACTATCCCCAGCCTTAACCAGTAAATAAATTCCCAGTCTTGTCTATACTTATTACCCATAAACTCTTAGCTCTCTTAATAATTTTCCTCTTCATCATAAAGCTCATTAATAGAGCGATTGCTATATAATTCCTGTAAATTCTGCTGTTTTTCTTTACGAGAGCGACGACGATATTTTTTAGTTGCTAATCTCGGCTCGTATTGAAATTTTCCCGATCGCTTAACCTTAAGTTTTACACTAGACTCTTGATCAGGATTTTCTTGTTGAATCTTGTGATACGCGATCGCTTTATCCAGAAAATCTAAATAATATTGATATCTTTCCCAATCTCCCCGCACCACACAATTAGGTTCATCGCGGTGCAAACAATCACTAAACTGGCAATTACTATGAGCTAATCTGCTTCTAGCTTCGGGAAAATATAAGGCTAAATCCTGGGGGTTATAGTCCATAGTTGGTTGATTAAACCCAGGAGTATCCGCCAATAAACCGCCACCAGGAAGCTCAAATAACTCCACATGACGAGTAGTATGACGACCCCGTTGTAACTTCCCGGATATCTGACCTACCCTTAAATTAGCATCAGGAATCAGTTTATTGATTAAACTCGATTTACCAACCCCACTCGGACCTACAACTACAGTAATTTTATCTTTTAAACGGCAGAGCAAATTATCAATCCCATAATCTTGAATCCCACTAATCAAAACTGCATCGTAACCCCAACTAGCTAATCTGGCCTGCCATTGCTCTTGTACAGACTTACAAATGAGATCACACTTATTTAAACATAAACAGAGTTCCAATCCTGTAGACTCAGTTTGCACCAAAAAGCGGCTTAATTGCCAAGGATCTAACTTAGGTTCTTCTAGAGCAAAAACCAATAACATTAAATCAGCATTAGCTATTGGGGGACGTTGTAGTTCGGTCTTTCTTGATAAAACATCCGCGATTGCTGCTCGTCCATCTTGCCAATCTGGTTCTTCAATGGCAACATAATCGCCCACCATAACTTTTTGACCAATTTTTTTGAGCCGAGTTCTGCGAGTACAGAGTAAATAATTTATATTACTTAAGCGATCACTATTTGGGGCTAGTTTTACCTTATAAAAATTAGCCTGTACCGCTACTACCGTTCCCCATAGTTGCCATTGTTCAGTAATCTCAGTAACCAAAGAAATCACAAGGTCAGAGGACGTCGTACTAACAAAGCAAAAAAATCTTGGCGGTTATCAATTGATTCTAATTGATATCCTGCCATTGTTAAGCTATCTGGCACTTGTTCTATTGGTTCTCCAGGATCTAGCCAAACCTCCAAGAGAGAATCAGGAGGCATTTGTTCTAAACGCAATTTCGTCCGCACAAAATTAAT
>JASJDR010000107.1 GCA_030065615.1 Xenococcus sp. MO_188.B8
ATCATTCTGTTAAGGATTAAAGTGCGAACTCAACCCATAGGTTACTTAACAGATATGCCCTACATCCCTCCTCAGATGAGGATTTCGTAGGAACGAATCGCACTGCCTCTTTCAGATTGGGTTTGCCTAGACTCAGAGCCAGCTCTAAATCCCCGTCCAGATTCCCCTCTACAAGCAATTAAACGGTGCGACCCCGCCGCGGATTTAAAATCCGCTAGGGAACGCGCAGCAAGAAACTGAGTTGCTAATCTCAGCTACCGTCCGCCCGACGGCTAGACTGTATTGTTAATACACTAGATCAAGCGAAAGTTTTACCCAAGCAAGGAAATTATTCGTGCTTGGAGCCCCTAGGGGGTGCGTTCCCTTGCTGAGGGAACCTCAGCGGGGTCACCCCCCTACTTTCTCCATTCTATTGTCTTGGTTCTTTTGTTTGTTGACGAAGTCGAAGCAGGCTTCGCCCTTTCAGGGCGGAGTACCTTCGACCGAGCAATTTCAGCTTCGCGTCTAATTTTAAATTACCATCGATTGGTGATTTCTAGAAATATTGGTACTAGGTGATGAGATTTATTAGTAGGGACGCATCACGCTGTGCCCTTGCACCAATGGTATGTTCTTTCCCAGGAATCGCCTAAAATATAGTAGATTGTAATCACATAATCTTAATATAAGTATTTTTATAATGAGTTTCCTGATAATCAGATTGTTTTTTTAGACACAATCATGAAAGAGGATTATTTTGGATGATATTAACATTTATAGGCAATAGTATTTTGTTCCCTATTCCCTTGTATAAGTAAGGTATCGAGTTTTATTGATACCCAAATGACCAAAGTTAACTGGAAACAACTACAAAATGGCTCTGATATTCGTGGAGTCGCCCTGGAAGGAATTCCCAATGAACAAGTAAATCTGACACCAGAGGTAGCAACTACTTTAGGTAAGGCGTTTGTAAGCTGGTTGCAACCACAAACAGGGAAATTAGCTGCAGAATTAACTATTTCTGTAGGGCGAGATAGTCGCTTATCGGGATCGAATTTAATGCAGTCTCTGATGGAAGGAATTATGAGCTGCGGTTGTCAGGTTTACGATTTTGGGATGGCTTCTACTCCTGCAATGTTCATGAGTACCATTACTGCTGGATTTAACTGTGATGGCGCAATTATGTTAACTGCCAGTCATTTACCATTTAATCGCAATGGCTTGAAGTTTTTTACTACCCGAGGTGGTTTAGAGAAAAAAGATATTTCCGCTATTTTGAAATTAGCTGATAAAAATGATTTTGTGACGAGCGACCCTGGCGAGGTTTCCCCGCCTAAGGAACGCACGAGTTTGACTGTTTCCCAGAAAAATGATCTGAAAAAGCATGATTTTATTGCAGTTTATGCCGCAGGATTAGCTAACCAAATTCGTGAAGCGGTGAATCATCCCACTGATTTTTCCCAACCTTTAAAAGGGTTAAAAATAGTTGTAGATGCTGGGAATGGAGCAGGGGGATTTTTTGCAGATCAAGTATTAAAACCCCTAGGAGCTGATACTACAGGAAGTCAATTTCTCGATCCTGATGGCACATTTCCTAATCATATTCCCAATCCTGAAAATAAAGATGCGATGGCATCAATTTGTCAAGCAGTTATTAGTAACAATGCAGATTTTGGCATTATTTTTGATACGGATGTCGATCGCGTTGCGGCGGTGGATCATAAAGGGCGAGAATTAAATCGTAATCGTTTAATTGCATTAATTTCGGCAATTGTCTTAAAGGAGCATCCAGGTTCAACTATTGTGACCGATTCGATTACTTCTGATGGTTTAGGACAGTTTATCGAACAAGAATTAAAAGGCGTTCATCATCGTTTTAGAAGAGGTTATAAAAATGTGATTAATGAATCGCTGCGTATTAATCAGGAAGGAACAGAATCTTGGCTGGCGATTGAAACATCTGGTCATGGGGCAATGAAAGAAAATCATTTTCTCGATGATGGGGCTTATTTGGCAACTAAGTTATTAATTGAATTAGCCAAGTCAAAGCTTGAAGGTAAGTTACTTACTGATTTAATTGCTAATCTTATAGAGCCTGAAGAAAGTGAAGAATTTCGTTTAAAAATTGGGACTGATGATTTTAAATCCTATGGCAATAATGTCATCGAGCAACTGCAAAAGTTTTCCCTTAGTCAAACTGATTGGCAAATTGTGCCGAACAATTATGAAGGGGTCAGAATATCTTGTAAGTCTCCGCAAGAAGACGGATGGTTTTTATTACGGCTATCTCTTCATGATCCCATAATTCCTTTAAATATTGAATCTAATGTTGCAGGAGGAGTTTCTATAATAGTGGGAAGACTTTTAGATTTTTTTAAAGATTTTGAATTCCTAGATTTATCACCATTTGATAATTATAACTAGGGTTAGATTAGTTACTAGTTAAGGATTACTGGTTACCCTTAGTAACTAGTAATCGATAATAATTATGTTCAAAATTACTCAGCTACTTAATTTATCAAAACCTCATAAAACTTAACCATTTCTTGATCTTCACTTCATCCAAAATCTCGGAATATTACCTATACTATATTTATGGCATAAAAATAATTATTAATTCACTAAATTAATTCTCAAATAACAAATTTTTTTTCTTGTGTGTTAATTCTGAGGCTACTCTATGTAAACAGAGTAGCCTTATTTTTGCAGAATTTATGAATACTGAATCGACGCAGTTTATCTTTCTGACATGGGAATATAAGGAGCATTATGTTCTCCTGTATATACTTGAGTAGGACGGAAAATTCGATTTACTGCTAGTTGTTCTTTCCAATGTGCTAACCAGCCAGCTACACGAGCGATCGCAAAAACTGGAGTAAATAAATCGTTAGGAATCCCTAATTTGCGATAAACTATCCCAGAATAGAAATCCACATTAGCATAAATACCTTTGTGCCCTAATTTACCTTCTACTACCTTTTCTAATTCTAAAGCAATCTGATAATAGCGATCGCTCCCAGTCTCTTTAAATAACTCTTCTGCTAGTTCCTGTAAAGTAGTTGCCCTGGGATCTTTGACTTTGTATACTCGATGTCCAAAACCCATAATTCTTTGTTTGTTGGCGATTCGCTCTTGTACATAAGAACGAACATTCTCTACCGAACCGATTTCTTCTAGCATCAACAAAACTTCTTCGTTAGCACCACCATGAAGAGGTCCAGCTAAAGTCCCAACTGCAGAGGCAATGACCGCATATGGATCGGTCAGAGTGGAGGCTGTTACCATAGCTGAGAAAGTAGAAGCATTAATGGTATGTTCGGCATGAAGCGTCAGACAGACATCAAAAATACGAGCTGCTAAAGGATGGGGGACTCTTTCCGTTAACATGTAGAGAAAGTTGGCAGCATAATCCAGGTCGTCATGGGGTCGAATCGGATCATTCCCTTTTCTCATTTGGTTAAACGCTGCCACCATGGTGGGAATTTTTGCAATCAGACGAACTACGGCTCTTCTAATATATGCTGGGTCATCAAGAGCACGACGGGCGTAAAAGAGCCCTAAGGCTGCTGCAGAAGTTTGCAAGGCATCCATCGGATGTCCAGTTTCAGGAAAGCACTTCATCATATCCCGAATCCGATATTTAATCCGACGATGATATAAGATCTCTGTTTGAAATTCTTTAAGTTGTTGTTGACTGGGTAGTTGACCCCAAATCAATAGATATGCAGTTTCTAAAAAACTGCCTTTAGTAGTTAACTCTTCGATTCTGATACCACGATATTCTAAGATGCCATTTTGACCATCTACATAAGAGATACTAGATTTTGTAGCGGGAATTCCTTCTAAACCAGGTTTATATTCACAAAAAAACGTCGTTGTCATAAGATGTTCCCTATATCAGATAAAAATATTATAGTCAAAGCTTTTTGTTTCTCAAGGCTCGCCATCATGTCCTTGCCTGAAGCTTGTGCTTAACTTATATTCTATCGTTATCTTGTTTTTTGTTAAACAAGTAATAGGGAACAAGAAACGAGGAATAATGGAGTAATTACTAATTCCTCTTCAAAATATCTCTAACAATGATTTTTTGGCTGGTATTGCGATCGCCAAAAGAGCGATGGGCAGTTAAGTGTAATTCAACGGCTGTATCATGTTCCAGATATTGGGGAGGAATCGGTAATTGACCTAAGTTTAAAGTAAAGCGATCGCCATCTTGAATAATCGCGCTCGGTGGGACTTCTCCTTCATACTTAGTTCTATAGTCAGTAACCCGGCGAAATCTTGCGTCTTCAGTGGAGTTACTCACCCGATATTTAAAAGAAAAACTGGTGTTGAGAAGGTCGGATTTCTTAGCTTTATCAACTAGTTGCAATTGCAAATTGGCCCCTACTCCTGAAAACCCTTGACTTTTGAGTCGCTTCGCATCTTTTTCTAAAATGGCATTAAAAACAAATATTTCGGTAATCCGATCTCTTTTTAACTCATTGGTTTCTAACCATAATTCTTCAGGGAAAGATATCTTAACATTATTTTCTCCTGCCAAAGCGAGAGTCACTCTTTGATCCGCAAAATCCTTGAATGGTTGAGCTGCATCCCAAACCAACAAGACTGTATGTTCTTGACGAGCCACTAATTCTTGGTATCGATCCGCAATAATCGATCCCGGAGCCAGCAAATCACTGGCACCATTACGAGTTTCCCAGATATTTTTAGAGACAGTAAAACCGCGATCTTTGAGTCCTGAAATACTGGTAGTTGCTTGGGGTTGATCTGGAGCTAGGGATTTATCAAGGTTAATCACAGTCAGGGTTCCTAATTTTCCGCTTCTGCCGACTCTACCCTCTCTACCTGTTCTGCCAGAGACCCCATCGGTGCATGCAAACTCTGCGGTGGTGCATTTATATTTGGAGCTACCAGGTTTTCCTGTACAAGTCTGTTTGTTCCAATAGGGTACAGAACATTTACAACCTTCTCCTCCTGCTCCGCCCTGACCTCCTGGGCCTCCTTCTCCGCCAACAGCGATCGCATATATTTGCTGGAGATAGCTTTTATCGATCGTATAAATAGTCAGAGAGCCACCATCCCCGCCTTTCCCACCATCACCACCATCACCACCATCACCACCATTAGAAGCCTGGAGATTTTTGTCTACATCTCCTGGTTGCTCTTCACAAAAAGCTGTTCCGCCTGGTACCCCATCTTCTCCAGAAAAACCATTTTCTCCTGACAAATCCAAATTCATGGGCGTACCATCAGCAAAAATAGTCAGAGAGTCACTATCTCGCCCATCTTTTCCCTTTTGTCCCGAGGGGGAATCCGAGCCAATTTTGCCAAAAGAGCCAATTTCTGCTGCTTTAAGATAATAGGAACAGAGAAGAGAGGAAGAAATTGAAGGCACAAATTGTGGTAGAACTAGGAATACAAAAGCAAGAGAGAGAGTTTTTCCCAGAAAACGTAATGGCATGATTGAGGAGCTAGAAATTTATTAGACATCCGCTAGTTTTATTACATATTTTTAAGGTTCGTCAAGTCTTAATTAACTATTCTTTAGCGATTAATAGTTAGGATTGCTATCCTAAATTTTGTTGCATCTTAGGTTTTCTCGTTCCATAAAACTATAAACTTTCTTGAAGAGAACAATAAATATTTGAAAATACTGAAAATAGTGATTTATTTATGACTTATTATTGGTTTAAAGCATTTCACCTGATTGGAGTGGTTGTTTGGTTTGCAGGTTTATTTTATTTGGTGCGCCTTTTTGTTTATCATGCAGAAGCGAGATTGGAACCAGAACCGGCTCAAAGCATTTTAAAAAAACAATATGAGTTAATGGAAAAAAGACTCTATGGGATCATTACGACTCCTGGAATGATTGTTACCGTAGTTTGTGCCATTGGTTTAATTTCTACTGAACCAGGAGTTCTTAAATCTGGTTGGCTGCATATCAAATTAGCGATGGTAGCAGTTTTGATTGGCTATCATTTCTACTGCAAAAGAATTATGAACCTGTTAGCAAAAGATGAATGTAACTGGACTGGACAACAATTTAGAGCCTTAAATGAAGCCCCAACAATTTTATTAGTAATAATTGTCTTACTTGCCGTATTTAAAAATAGTCTTCCTTTAGATCTTACTACTTGGTTAATCTTCGCTTTAGTAATTGCTATGGCTGCCAGTATTCAACTTTACGCGAAAAAACGTCGTCAAAATAAGGAAAAATTGGCACAAACCAAAGAACCAGAGCTCGCTTCAACTGGAGCTGAGTAGGATTCGACAATTCGAATGTCATGGTCTAATTTTTGAAAACCAGAAAAAAAATTATGGGGAAAAAAATTTCCCCATATTTAAAAAATATTGCGTAATTGTATCAACGATGACGCAATTTTTCAGGAAAAATTGAAGGGTTTCGGGATTGAATTTGTGGCGCAAGAACCCAATATCTATGTCGAAGCGCCAATTACTATCTAGTTTTTAAGTACTGGCGCAAGGTACGTAAAGCTGTTTAAATTACAGGCTTTCAAGCTGGGTCGATTTCTGAAGATTATTTCTATCTGTTTGACTTGCTTGACAAGCCTCAAGAACTCCTCCTATATAGGGCAATAAATCGTTAAACCAAGCCGTCCAGACCTTTTCCCCCTGACCACTTTTAGCAATCCACGAGTTAACAGTATTGTGCCACGAGGAATTTTCTGTGCCCTCGGGGAGGATCATGCCGTAGGAGGCACAAAGAGGAATATTATTAATTAATGGTGTTACTAAATTATATTGTTCGGGATTAATTTCCAGGACTGACGCTGTTCCTGCCAAAAGAATGCCGTCACTAGCAAATCCTTCAATTTTTTGATCTTGGACAGCATTTATACCTTCATTTCTGTTTTTGAAAGAGTCTTTAATTTGTTCGTCAGGATATACCAATCTAAATTCCTGTTCGTTAGTCGTACCTGGAATTATCCCGATGGTTCCAGTTTGAAGAGTCTCTTCTTTTATGTCTGTTCTGGTAAATACTTGGGTTGCCGTTACAAAAAAAGGTCGAGAAAACTTGATTCCGTATTCTTTTTCTCGCCCAGGTGTGATCGTATTGGGACCACACTCAAGGTGTACTTTACCGTCTTTGACTAAGTCCCATCGTTTTTGAGTTGTAGACTTAACTAAGTCTACCTCAATTGTTTTGCCTAGTGTTTGGCTCAGGTTTTCGGCCAGAGAATTAGCAAAATCTGCACAGTAGCCAACTTTTTCACTACCAAAACCGAACAGAGGAGAATCTTCTCTAATCCCAACTTTTAAAACACCAGTTTCTTCAATTTCTTCTTCAACTGTTCTGGCTTGGCTTATCTGTGGCGCAAGAACAGAAATTGCAATGCCGCAGAAGATAATTGCTAATTTGAGTCTTCTATTCATGATTAGTCTGATAAATTATGGGTTTTAATTAAAAACTGCAATGATATAACAGAGCCTTAAGAGCAAAAGTTACTCTAGCAGAGGTTCGCGTTAAATTACAGTAGCATTTTGTGCACTACTTTGGTAATCATGTTGATATATCTTTGGAATTATCAATGATGTAGAAACTAAACTAGCAAAATGATTTAATTGTTGCTGTAAAAAGTTGCTACTGCTTGTATCGAAGCAGATATTACAGAATCCAAAAACAATGAAGAGAGGGATATAATCCCTCTCTAACTGAATAGATTTAATACTCTATTAATTATTATTGATTTGGACTGCTACAGCTTGACTAATTACCCCTTCAGAGGCTAAACGTTCGACTGTTTCATTTTGGGTAACCAGAGCAACTCTGTCTGAAATTTTTGTCTGAAATGCGATCGCTAATTCAGGAGACTGTTCGACAGTAGCTTGAGCTTGCTTAATGATATCTTGACGAATCTCTTCGTAAAGACGAACACAATTCTCCATAGCTGCTCCTTCCGGGAGCCCTGTATCAGCAATCATGCGTCTCAATCGCAAAGGTACTTGCTCGCAAGCATAGGCAATAAAGGTAAGATACTCGTATTTTGTAGCAATTAATTCAGATTGAATCTGCCGCACCCAAGGGCTACCGTCAAATAACTTAACTAATAAATTACCCAGACGAGTCTCCAATGTCTCAACAGTCGGTAATTCTGGAGGAATCTGACCCGCTTGTACGGCATCGGTTTTTAAGTTCATCATCAAGGTTAACTGCGCTAAAACTGGCCCAGACATAAAACCTTGATCGTTAAGTTCGCGGTAGATTTCCTGTTCAACTGCTAAGGCTTCTGCCCAAACTACCTGTTGAACTTCAGCTTCATTGAGATTAAGTTCTGTTAGTAAGTTATCAAAGGATTCTTCGGCTTGACTAACTTCCTGCTGGTATTTTTGAGCAAAACCTTGAACTACAGTGGGAGAAAAGTAATCCATAGTTTCGAGACTACTAGATTGCTTGAGAGCTTCCCGCTTAGCAATTAGGATTCCTAAAACTTTTCCTACCTGATCTAAAATCGAAGGACGATTTAGTTGCAGTTTTTGGATCAATTTACCTATAGTAGTGCCAGGAATTAGCAGGGTAAATAGAGCTATGCCTAAAGTTAGAATTACGATCAAATCTCGGTTAGGAAATTCTGAATCAATGCTTAAGGCTAAAGCTAAACATACTGCTCCACGCAAACCACCCCAATAACTCACTAGTTGATAATTAAAGGGAATTTTTGACTTGCTGAAGAGATTAACTAGGGGAATTAAAGTAAACACCACAATGGCACGAGCTACCAAGACAGTAGCAATAGTGATACCTAAGCTAGTTAACAGAGACTGCGTTTGAGAGAGCTGTTCGAAAAATCTAAAACTAGAAGCAGTAATCCCGACTAACAAGAAAATGAGACTATTAGCTAAAAATGCTGCATATTCCCAAAATTCACCGACATATTCCCTAACTTCTGCATCTAAACGATTAGATTTATACCAGCCAACCACTAAACCCGCGCTAACTACTGACATCACAGGAGAAACATGAAATACTTCTTCGGCGATCAAAAAAGCACCATAAGCAGTAATGGTAGTAATAGTAGACAAAAGCAGTGAATTTTCTGTGGCCAGATTCATGGCCCAGCGCATAACATAGCCCAACGCTGCTCCTACCAAAACTCCTCCCAAAAATCCTACTAGAAAATCGATCGCTCCCTTTTGCAGCGCATCTGCTCCTACTGCTCCTGCGGCAATGATGCCCAAGATAATATTGAAAGTAACGATCGCTGTGGCATCGTTAAATAAACTTTCTCCTTCGACTAAAATCGCCAGCTGTTTCGGGGCACCTAGTTCTTTGAATAGGGCAATCACCGCCACGGGATCGGTAGCAGAAATTAAACAACCAAATAATAAAGCTTGACCCAAAGATAAGGGGGTAAGCCAAGCCAAAATTGTGCCGACAATAGCAGTAGAGATTAACAAGCCTGGGGCAGCTAGGACTAATACGGGAGCAAGATTCCGCAATAGTATTCTACTGTCCATATTTAAGGCTGATTCAAAAATTAATGGCGGAACGAAAATAAATAAAATTAGTTCTTCTGAAAGCCTAAAGGTATTGATGACTGCTAATGCTTCGATGTTTCTCGCTAAAAAGCTCAAAATCAAGCCCACAATCACTAATCCGACAGTATAGGGGAAGTTGATTTTTTTGAAAGCGATCGCTGCTAAACAGGCGACGAGAAGTAAAACTAAGATGTCTATCTCAGTGCTTAGAAGTAAATTATGAGACATTCGTTAAGTAGGTAATAAATAATAGGTAATTAGGTAATTGGCAATTAATTTTGTCTAGATACTGATTGCTATTTCCTAGTTACCTTGGTTACGATTCTTGAATTATTAATTATTAATTATTAATTATCCACTGTCTTTTTTTAAATTAAAACTATAGCATTTGTCATAGTCATGATGTACAAACTTAAACAGTGTCAAAATCAATCAAAACCCTAACTCTTAACACAACTAAGATGTACTGCATGTAACTGGTGCTAAATTTATGGACTCCAAGATTCTCCTTTATACTCACTTACAACATAGGAAAAATAAACCTCTGGTTCACTTTTATTCATTTCTTCAGCTTTGTGAATAGCTTCTTTCCGATCTGTATAAGGGCCTGCAGTAAAATAGTAAATCAATCCGGCTTCGTCTTTTCCTGCCATGCGGTAGATTGCATATTGTTTTTGAGATTGCTCGCTACTAGTCATTTTTCTTAATTTTATTGTCTGTGTTGTTAATTTTAGGTCTGATTTAAAAATGCAAATTTTTCACATCCCGCTCCCTGCTCCCCTTGCCTCATTGTCTTCCTTACTTCCTCAACTTACCTAAGTCCTTCGGCACCAGCTACTACTTCTAAGAGTTCTTGAGTAATTGCTGCCTGACGAGCTTTGTTATAACTTAAGGTCAAATTACTAATTAATTCGGTAGCATTTTCGCTAGCATTACTCATGGCATTCATTCTCGCTGCCAATTCACTAGCAGCCGATTCCTGTAATGCCCGTAATAATTGATTGAGAACGTATAAGGGGATGAGCGAGGCGAGGAGTTGTTCGGGATCTTGTTCCAAAATTAGTTGTGCTTTAATCCCATCACCTATAATCTTGATCTCTTCTCTTTCGGCTTGTACTTGCAACTTTCCTCCTTGGGTAACAAGTCTAAAAGTTTCGCCTTCGGGTACCAGTTGGGTAGGATCGAGAGGATATAGTGTTTGCAATACAGGGCGAGAATTAATCAAAGAAACGAACTTAGTATAAATTAGCTCGCCACGATCAATTGTTTCCGACTGATAGAGCGCTCGCAAGTTATCTTGAATTAGAGATGCTTCTGGTGCGGTGGGGACTTGTTCTAATCCATCATAGGTATAGATAATCGGTTCATTCCGATTTTTGAAGTAACTAATGGCTTTTTTACCAATCAGAATATATTTATAATCCCAACCTAATGCTTTAACTTCTTGAGCTCTTTCCTCAGCACGACGGATTACATTAACATTGTAACCTCCACAGAGACCGCGATCGCTAGAGATTACGATTAGACCCACGGTTTTGATTTCTCGCTCTTGTAATAGATCTACATCTGCTTCTTCAAACTTGATGTAAGAGCGTAGAAGGAACAACATTTGTGCTAAAGCATCGGCAAAAGGACGACCCGCTAGAACCTGCTCTTGAGCACGGCGCACTTTAGCTGCTGCGACAAGACGCATAGCTTCAGTAATTTTTTTGGTATTTTTGACAGTTTTAATCCGATCACGAATTGCTTTAAGATTTGCCATAACTGATTAACTAAACTTGATTTAATATGAAATGGTTTGGTCAAGGATAGATTTAGGCGTTAGGTTTTAGAAAGTATTCCAATTATTTTCTCGGTAAATAAATATCTATTTGAAAGGTCAAAAGGCTAACAGCCCAAAAACTATCTTCCTTAAATTTACTGAACTATTTAGGTATTATGAAAATTACTTATTAATTATTAATTATTTAGCTAAGAAATATTTACGAAGTCAGGGGAAGCCCCACCTCAAAACAACGGGGGATCTCTAACAAGATCTCAAACCAAGAATAGATTAATCGGCTATAAATTAATCGGTTTAAACCACAAAAAAATCAAGAAAGGCATCTAATTCTGTAATTCTGAATTTAACCAGCTTGAGATTTATGCTTGGTTTGATTTTGACCCGTTTTCTAAGTAAAATTGGCATCGTAAAGTTTTAACTCCCCTATTATTAAAGTCACCGTTACACCGCCGTAAAAGCGGTGCGACCCCGGTCGGGTCTCCCGACCTAGCGGTCAGACCCCGCGACGACGACAGTCGCAAGGGAATGCTGACCAAGAGAGGGAACGCGCACCAAGAGGCGACGGTGCCTGCGGTGACCGGTGTTCCCCGGTCAAAAAAACTAATAGTGGGGCATCGTGGTGTTGGTTTACCACAAAGGGCGAATGCGCCAAGAAGATAATTACAAAGAGCTTTTAGATGAACAATGAAAAAATATTGGCAGGCTTTAATTGTCTTGAGTTTAATGACATTGCTCATGGTTATTAGAATCCCATTAGTGTCCTCCCCCAGAGCAATCAGCGGGCAAAACCATGTTGCCATTGTCAAAGCACAAAATATTGCGCCAAACCAAGGGGAAATTATTCCTAAAACTCCAGAAAAGCCAGATAACATTAATCAGCAAGTTCCGGTGATTCTCAATGGAGAGACGCTTTTTCTTTATAGTTCTGAGATCGAAGGCTTTTCGCCTCAGAAACGAGCCGAACGTACCGCTCAAGCAATTGAAGCCATTGCCAAAAATTTTGAGATTCCCCTTGACTCACTAAAAATTGTCAAACTTGAAGGTCTCAGAGTAATTGCGACAGAAGAAGATGCTGTTTTTTCCTTGCTCGAAGCTGATGCTCAAGCCGCCAATCGCCCTTTAGATGAACTGGCGACAGAATATCTTCAGATAGTTAAAAACGCGATCGCGCAATATCGTGAACAGAACAGGGTAAACATACCATTACAGCGCATTATTTTCGCGGTCATTGAGGTCATAATTGTGATTGCTCTGTTGACATTGCTCAAGAAAATGCTGACCCGATTATATCGCCAAATTGAGGCTTGGAGAACAAGTTTATTTCGTCCTATTAGGATTCAAGGTTTACAGTTATTTTCTGTCGATCAAGAAGCTAATTTATTCACCGGGTTGGTTAAGCTAATTTACTGGGGAATTGTCACTACAATTATCTTCATTTATCTTTCCTCAGTGACTCGCTATTTTCCCCAGACTCGGGTTTTAGGAGAAACGATTTTTAACTACCTTTACTCCTTATTAGTCAATGCTGGGAAGGCTGCGATCGCTTATTTGCCTAACTTGTTTTCTATTATCTTGGCGATCACAATTACCTACTATATTATTCGCTTCTGTAAGTTGTTCTTTAACGCCATAGATGCAGGAACACTATCGATTCCAGGGTTTTATCGAGATTGGGCTAGACCGACAGAGAGACTCTTGGTCATTTTAATTAGTGTTTTTGCTCTGGTAATTATCTTTCCCTTATTGCCTGGTGCGGACTCTCCTGCTTTTCGAGGCATCTCTATTTTTGTCGGCGCACTCTTTACTTTAGGCGGTGCTAGTGCGATCGCAAACTTAGTGGGCGGTTTTATTATTATTTATACCCGTGCCTTTCAGGTTGGCGATCGAGTACAAATAGGGGATGTTAAAGGCGATATCCTCGAAAAAACCATTCTCTCAACTCGCATTCGCACGACAAAAAATGAGATAATTACTATTCCTAATGCCAGCCTGATTAATAGTAATATTAAAAATTTCACCACTGCCCTAAGAGATATTAATGAGCCTTTGATACTCCATACGACTATCACTCTTGGCTATGACGTACCCTGGCGTCAAGTACATCAGGTTTTAATTGAAGCTGCTCGCTCCAGCCCATCCATTCTCGAAAATCCTGCTCCTTTTGTTCTGCAAAAGGCTCTCGGTGATTTTTCTGTTAGCTATGAACTAAATGCCTACACCAATCAACCATCAATAATGGCTCAAATTTATTCCCAACTACATCAAAATATTCAGGACAAGTGCAACGAAGCAGGTATTGAAATCCTATCGCCCCAATATTCAGCCCTCAGAGATGGGAATCAGCATACAATTCCCGAAGATTACCTACCTCAAAACTATACTGCGCCGGGATTTCGCTTTAATCCTCTTGGTCAGTTATTCAATCAATCTGCCAATCAAGGCAATCAGCAAAAACCGATGGATAATCAAGATTAGGTGCTGCCAACCTCACAGTAGGGTAAATAATTACTAGAAGCTTTCTAGTAATGCCTGAAGAATTAGAAAAGAGGAAGTAGCTCCAGGATCTTGATGTCCTGCACTTCTTTCCCCTAAGTAACTAGAACACCGATTCAGTATTCGAAAACTAGGCAAGACCTACTTTTGAGACCAATAGAAATATTTTAGTTAAAAGCAAGTCAAAACAATTACTCACGGGGTGACAACCAAGTCAAAATATAGATGTAATAAAGGTGAATAACGGAATTTGAATAAATCACTCTAAATATTGATAACTATGGAAGAATAGCACTGTGATTTTACAATCAGCTACTCGGCTACTCGACCGTCTTCTATTTTGCTTCGGCTAACAACCCTACCATTATTAGCAATCTTGTCAGCCCAGCCTGACTCAATTTGCGGATGGCGGGCCTCAATCAAGGCCAGGGTGCGACCGACCTTTTCTGGCAGTACGATCACTAAACTCCCTTGAGAAGCCTCATCCAACGCGAGCTCAATCGCTTCAGTTTCCTTGAGGATCGATTCATAGCGACAATCGGACTTTTCTCGCTCAATGCCTTGACAAATCAAGTGGGCAACTTCTCCCCGACGACGACCGCGAGTGTCGTCATCTTCTTTGACCAAAATCCGATCGAACATCTGGGCAGAAAGCCGACCTAGGGCAATAAAATCTTCGTCTCGGCGATCGCCTGGAGCCCCAATCACGCCGATCCGTTCTCCCGGCCAACGGTGAACAAAATCCCCCAATGCTTTGTAGCTCGCTGGATTGTGGGCATAATCCACCAAGGCGTGATAACTGCCGAGATTAAAGAGATTCATGCGTCCTGGGGTCTGACGGGCAGAGGCTCGAAAAGTACTCAGAGCCTGACGAATCGTTTCTAGGGCCACTCCTTGAGTAAATGCTGCCAGACTAGCTGCTAGGGCATTGGCAATCATAAAGGGAGCCCATCCTCCTAGAGTCAATGGTACATTAATTGCCTTCTTGATTCTGATAGTTTTATCTGCTTTTACAATCGATAAATAACCGTTCTCATAGATTGCTGCCAAACCCCCCTGGCGGATATGGAACTGCACCAGTTCATTGTGAGGATTCATTGAGAAGTAAGCTACTTGGGCCCTAGTTCGCTTGGCCATCGCGCTCACTAAGGGGTCGTCGGCATTGAGTACGGCATAGCCCTGAGGAAGGGTGGCTTCTGCGACCACAGTTTTGAGTGCCGCCATGTCTTCAATGGTATCAATACCGTTAATTCCCAGGTGATCCCCAGTTACATTAAGCACTACGCCTACATTACAGGTATCAAAACCCAATCCAGAACGCAGAATTCCACCTCGAGCCGTTTCCAGGACGGCAACCTCGACAGTGGGATCTTGCAGGATTAACCGAGCACTCTGAGGCCCCGTGTTATCTCCCGCCTCTACTAGATAGTCATCAACATAAATTCCATCAGTAGTGGTGTAGCCCACGGTGCGTTGGGTTTGCTTCATGATGTGCGCAATCAGACGGGTGGTCGTGGTTTTGCCATTGGTTCCAGTGACGGCAATAATGGGAATGCGAGGATTGGTCTGAGGGGGAAATAGCATCTCGAGGACTGGAGCTGCTACATTGCGCGGCTGACCCTGACTGGGGCAAATATGCATCCGAAATCCTGGAGCGGCATTGACTTCGATGACGACACCTGTAACCTCTCCCAGAGGACGGGAAATATCGGGAGTGACAATATCGATCCCCGCAATATCCAGCCCGACAATCTGGGCTGCCCTTTCGGCCAACCAGATATTATGGGGATGAATCTCCTCCGTGCGATCGATCGCTATTCCTCCCGTACTGAGATTAGCAGTAGAGCGCAAGTAGCAGAGCTCTCCTGGTCTTAAAACAGTGTCGAGATTAAATTTTTGCTTGCGCAGTAGTTCATAACTAGATCGATCCAGCTCAATGCAAGTCATAACATTATCGTGTCCTTTCCCCCGTCGCGGATCTCGATTCGTTGACTCAATTAGTTCTTCAATCGTCGAGCGACCATCCCCAACCACATGGGCGGGCATTCTCTCGGCAACCGCTATAACTTGACCATTGACCACCAGCACTCGGTGATCGCGACCGGAATGATAACGCTCAACGATGACCTTGCCACATTTGGAAATAGCAATAGCTGTGTCGAAAGCTGCTTCTGCTTCTCGCCAGCTGTTGATATCAATCGTAGCCCCCCGCCCGTGGTTGGAATCTAAGGGCTTAATTACTAGAGGGAAACCTCCCACCCGTTCAACTGCTGCCTCTAGTTCGTCATAGTCCTGAATTGTTACCCCTTGAGGCACGGGAATGCCGTGCTTTTGGAGAATCTCTTTTGTCGCCTCTTTATCTCCAGCCAGCTCAATTCCTAAAATACTGGTGCGATCGCTCTGGGTAGCCTGGATGCGCTTCTGGTTAGCCCCGTAACCCAACTGAGTCATAGCGCGAGTACTCAATTCCATCCAAGGGATTCCCCGCGCCTCGGCTTCTCTGACGATTGCCTCGGTACTGGGACCAAGAGCCCCATCTGCCCGTATTCCCCTCAAATCCCTCAGATCTAGCTCGAATTCTTCAGAGGGATAGTAACCCCTGTCTCTCAGGCTTTGACAAAGACGTACTGCCGCTCTAGCAGCATAGCGACCAGCTTTCTCGTCTCGATACTCAAATACGACCTGATATAATCCGGGAGTTGAGGTAGATCGGGTGCAACTAAATTCGACTGGCATTTCTGCCAGGGACTGCAGTTCTAGAGCCACCTGAGGAACAATCTTTTCCAGAAAGATTCCTTCTCGCAACAGCTGCGAAAACCCGTTCCAGCGAGCGGAATTTAAATTAGGGAACAGCTCACTTAATCCCTGGTAAAAGTTAGGAATTTCGTCGGAGCGTTCCTCCCTTAGTTCTGCTAAATCAAGCTGCAGAACTATCAGCTTTTGGTGCTGAATACTCCAATAGTTGGGACCGCGTAACGTTTGAACCTTCAGGATTTCCATCATGATATCCGCCTTCTCGGGGTTCATTATCTTTTGCTTTTGGCGAGTATAAGCTCATTTAAAACCGCTAATCAAGTTAAAGTCGTTCTTGGTAATCTTCAGCAGACTGGGGTTCTAGTTCCCAGCGTAGGCGATCGCGACGCTCTAATTTGTCTTTGACTTGTAGAAGTTCGCCATCAACTGAACTAATCCCCATGGCCTCAAGTAATTGTTCGGTTACATTTTGATCGGGAGTTGGAGTCTGCCCGCCTACAGCTTCTTCCCCTACCACCTCAGCTTGATACCAATTATCATCCAGATCGCCACCGGTAACATCACTGCCAGAGAGGGCAATTTTTTTTAACTTCGAGAGGGTTCGTCCCATTCCCGTGTTACGGTCACATAAGCCCCAAGATATGGAGTCAGGAGCTTCTTTGGTATTGAATTCTTCCAGCAATTTCTCTTGAAGTTGCTCTTCCTCTCGAGCGCCTGAATAGTAGAGTGCATTGAAGTCTTTTGGTTCTTTCATAATGCTTACTCCTTGCTATCTTCATATTTGACTCTTCACGAATTTTTTATTCCCTGAATTTGATTGTCCTCCAACGAGTAAAATATATTGTTATTAATTTATAGCTAATTTATTATGTGCACTTAACTAGATTATAGTCTGTGATCGGAGATACATAATATAGTTATAAAATCTCAAAAACTTTTTTAAAGACTAAAATAGCTAATTTATCAGCTAATAAAACTTCGCTTTTCTTGTCAAAAAGCTATTTAAAACTTGTTCTTTTCTCCTAAAAGATCCTCATGGCACGTAACTTCAGAAAAACTGACATCTCGTTCCAGATACTTTTATCTTACTAATTAGTAACCGTTGTTACGATAATAATCAAGGTAACAACCTATAAAAAGATTGGGAATAAAAACTACAATCTTCAAATTTAAAGATATGCCTCGTCGTGACGACTTACAAAAAATCTTGTTGCTTGGCTCTGGTCCCATTAAGATCGGACAGGCTTGTGAATTTGACTACTCCGGTACGCAAGCTTGTAAGGCACTGCGAGAAGAAGACTACGAAGTAGTTCTGGTCAATTCCAACCCCGCTACGATCATGACCGATCCTCAAACAGCTGAGCGCACTTACATCGAGCCTCTACTGCCAGAAATCGTGGAGAAGGTAATCGCTAAGGAGCGTCCCGATGCCCTACTCCCAACAATGGGGGGGCAGACGGCTTTGAACATAGCAGTAACCCTATCCAAGAATGGCGTGTTGGAAAAATATGGGGTTGAACTGATTGGAGCCAAACTACCAGCAATTGAAATGGCAGAAGACCGTCTCTTGTTTAAAGAGGCGATGAAGCGCATTGGGTTGGCAGTCTGCCCTTCGGGAATTGCCAACAACCTGGAAGAGGCCAAAGCGGCGGCCCAACAAATCGGTTCCTATCCCCTAATTATTCGCCCTGCCTTTACTTTAGGAGGAACGGGGGGCGGGATCGCTTACAATCAGGAAGAATACGAACAACTGGCAAAATACGGTCTCGATGCCAGCCCGGTATCTCAAATTCTGGTGGAAAAATCCCTCTTGGGGTGGAAAGAGTACGAGCTAGAAGTCATGAGGGATTTAGCGGATAATGTGGTCGTGATTTGCTCGATCGAAAATATCGATCCGATGGGAGTTCATACTGGGGACTCAATTACCGTGGCCCCGGCTCAAACTTTAACTGATAAAGAATATCAAAGAATGCGGGATGCTGCCCAGAAAATTATTCGCGAGATCGGGGTAGAAACCGGGGGCTCAAATATCCAATTTGCGGTCAATCCCGCCAATGGCGAGGTAATTGTCATCGAGATGAACCCTCGCGTTTCCCGTTCTTCGGCATTGGCTTCAAAAGCGACTGGGTTTCCCATCGCTAAATTTGCCGCTAAGTTAGCAGTCGGCTATACCCTGGATGAAATTCCCAATGACATCACCCAAAAAACTCCCGCTTCTTTTGAACCGACAATTGACTATGTGGTGACCAAAATTCCTCGCTTTGCTTTTGAGAAGTTTCCTGCGGCTCAACCCATACTCACTACCCAGATGAAGTCGGTGGGGGAAGCCATGGCCATTGGGCGTACTTTCTGTGAATCCTTCCAAAAAGCCCTGCGCTCCCTGGAAACTGGTCGTTATGGTTTCGGTTGCGACTCTCATGAACCACTCCCCTCTTTAACTCAAGTACGTTCTAGTTTACGCACTCCCAATCCAGAGCGAATCTTTAGTGTCTACCACGCCTTAAAACTGGGCATGACGGTGGAAGGAATTAACGAACTCACCGCTATTGACATCTGGTTTTTGGACAAAATGGAGGAATTGATAGAAACCGAGAAGTTTCTTAACTGTACCCCCCTACAAGAAATTACCAAACAACAGATGCAGTCGGTCAAACAGCAGGGTTTTAGCGATCGCCAAATCGCCTTTGCCACTCAAACAACCGAAGACCGCGTACGGGCTTATCGAAAACAGTTGGGAGTAATTCCCGTTTATAAACTGGTGGATACCTGTGCCGCCGAGTTTGAAGCCTATACCCCTTACTATTACTCCACTTACGAAACAGGAGAATCAGAAGCTCAACCCTCCGACAGGCGTAAGGTGATGATTCTCGGTGGCGGACCTAACCGCATCGGACAGGGAATCGAATTTGATTACTGTTGCTGTCACGCTTCCTTTGCTCTGAGGGAGGAGGGGTTTGAGACAATTATGGTTAACTCCAATCCCGAGACGGTTTCGACCGATTACGATACCAGCGATCGCCTCTATTTTGAACCCCTCACCCAAGAAGATGTCCTCAACATTATCGAAGTGGAAAATCCCGAAGGTATTATCATTCAATTTGGCGGACAAACTCCCCTTAAATTAGCAGTGCCACTGGATAAATACTTGCAGTCATTAGCAGCAGACCGAGAACCAACCACTAAAATTTGGGGGACCTCTCCTGATTCAATTGATATTGCTGAAGACAGAGAGCGATTTGAGCAAATTCTCCAAGAGCTAGATATCCACCACCCTCCCAATGGAATTGCCCATAGCTACCAAGAATCTCTGACGATTGCGGGCAAGATTGGTTACCCAGTGGTGGTGCGTCCTTCCTATGTCTTGGGAGGACGGGCCATGGAAATCGTCTATTCTGACAGCGAGCTCGAACATTACATGAACTATGCGGTGCAAGTCGAGCCAGAGCATCCTATTTTGATTGATAAGTTTTTGGAAAATGCGATCGAGGTGGATGTGGATGCCCTCGCCGATAGTCGGGGTCAAGTAGTTATCGGCGGGATTATGGAACATATTGAAGAGGCGGGAATTCACTCAGGTGATTCTGCTTGCTCTCTCCCCTATATCTCTCTACCTGAGTCGGTCCTAGATACGATTCGTCAGTGGACGATCCAGTTAGCCCAAGCCCTCAAAGTAATTGGACTGCTCAATATCCAGTATGCCGTGCGGGGAGAACAGGTGTACATTTTGGAGGCCAATCCCCGCGCTTCTCGCACCGTTCCCTACGCCTCCAAAGCGATTGGCGTTCCCTTAGCGAAGTTAGCATCCCGCATCATGTCTGGGGAAACTCTAGAGTCGGTGGGGTTTACCTCAGAAAGAATCACCCAACACGTCGCCGTCAAAGAAGTCGTGCTACCGTTTAATAAGTTCCCTGGTGCCGATACCCTCTTAGGGCCAGAGATGCGCTCTACCGGTGAGGTGATGGGGATCGATACGGATTTTGGCCAGGCATTTGCCAAGGCAGAGTTAGCAGCAGGAGTCAAATTATCCCTGACGGGGACGGTATTGGTGTCAATGAGCGATCGCGACAAACAAGCCGTGGTTTCAGTGGTTCAAGACTTACGGGATTTAGGTTTTAAGATAGTTGCTACTGCCGGGACTCGTCGCGTACTACAGGAACATGGCATTGAAGATGTCGAGCAAGTACTCAAAATTCATGAAGGTCGTCCCCATGTCATCGATTGGATTAAGAATAACCAGATTCAGTTGATCGTCAACACCCCCAACGGACAAGAATCTCACACCGATGCTCAGTTACTGCGTCGCACGGCTCTAGATTACCAATTGCCCATTATTACTACTATTGCTGGATCTAAGGCTACTATCGCAGCAATTCGTTCCTTGCAGTCTCAGTCTTTGGCAGTGAAAGCCTTACAAGACTATATTACCGTTAATTGAACTTAATAAGGTATTAATCATAAGAGCAATGGTTGCTACAGATCAAAAGCCGTAGCTTTGGTATAGTGCTTGAGAGAAAAAAAGTATGAGGAAGCTTAGTGGAAAAGCTTCAGCAAAGTTTCATCGGACTGAGACAAATAAACCCTAGAAGTAAAATCCGAGGGAGAAGTACTTAAAACAAGTATCTAAAATTGTCATATTTTAGGAGAAAAAATCATGACGACTAAAAAGTTACAAAAAGATAGAAATTTCTGCATTTTAAACCCGTTTTTTACAAATTTATAGTTTTCCAGTATGGTACCTGACTTTCTCACAAATCGAGTTGAAAGCCTAAATTAAGGCTTGAAAATTGATGTTGATTCGTGTTGGTTTTGAATTTTTATATGACGTGCCCTTCCCTGTGCCCATGCTCGTGAAGCTTTATCTGCATCCGTCGCAGCTCTCGAAGGTAAAAAAGTCTGAGAGACTGATAATTGAGCCAGAGACTGCTGTAGAAGAATTTGTCGACGATTTTGGGAATCGGGCAGGTCGCCTCGTTTTGCCAGCAGGTCGGGTGCGTTTATGGAATGAGGCAGTGGTCGTAGATAACGCTCAGCCAGATCCAGTTAATTGCACTGCCGGGCAGCTCCCTGTAGAGTCGCTGCCCGTGGACGTACTTCCCTATTTACTTAGCAGTCGCTATTGCGAAGTCGATCGCCTCTCAGAAATTGCCTGGGAGCTATTTGCTCGAACTCCGACTGGCTGGAGGCGGGTGCAAGCCGTTTGTGATTGGGTCCATAATCATGTGACCTTTGGTTACGAGTATGCCCGCCCGACCAAAACTGCCTATGAAGTTTACGCTGAGGGCACGGGGGTCTGCCGCGATTTCGCCCACTTGGCAATTACCTTCTGCCGCTGCTTGAATATTCCGGCTCGATATGCGGCTGGTTACCTCGGAGATTTTGATATCCCGTCTCAACCCTTGCCGATGGATTTCAGTTCTTGGTTTGAGGTCTACTTGGATCATCGATGGTATAGCTTTGATGCTCGTCACAACTTCCCTCGTGTGGGACGGATTTTAATGGTTAGGGGTCGCGATGCGGTAGACACAGCCTTGACTACCTCATTTGAGTCGATTAGTGACTCATTTGAGACGATTAATTTAGTTAAATTTGCGGTTTGGACCGATGAAGTCTCAGAATTGTAAGAAATTAATCCTTTCTCAGTTTTTCATCCCTTGACTTGAGTTCCTTCCTCAATTTTTCGAGGTGCCCTAGAATGAAAAGTGGAGCAAATGAATACAGAAAGATAGGCTTTATGGCTTACACGGTAAATCTGAGTGGTAATCAACAGCTAATGATCGTTAATCAGGGAACTCAAACTTTGATTACCTTAATATCAAGTAGTCCAGGACAACAGCAAAGTCAAAGTAGCAGCGTGAATACGGGCAATTGGACGACCCCACCGCAATTGTATAAGACAGCATCGGGTTTTATTTTATATATTAACGGAGAACTCGCACAGCAATATGTCTTGATACAAGCAAATAGTATTAATGCGATCACGGAGTGCCTCGCCTCTGGCGAGATCGCGAATCCAATGTTAAACAATGCGGTTCAGGTCAATTTAGAAACTATTCCCGATGTGACAGCAAGTGCCAATGAGATGGAATTTGAAACGATGCAACCGATGCAGCCTATGCAAATGGGGAATATGTCAATGAATATGAATCCCATGTCGATGCGAATGGGGAATATGTCGATGAATATGGGAGAAACCCCAAAATCAACCTCTAGCAAGCATTTTTGTTCGCAATGTGGAGCAAAAGTCAAACCAAGCGATCGCTTTTGTTCCAGTTGCGGTAACAAGTTAGATAGTTGAAAAGTTCACGAAGTCAGAGGAAGCCCCGTCGTTTTACGGCGGGGTCTCTCTGACTACCGGTACAAGGAAGACAAAGTTATTGATTCCTCATCCTTCATCCCTCATCCCTGAAAATGACTTATTGCCTTGGTATTATCAATCAATTTGGCATTGTGATGGCTGCCGACTCCCGCACTAATGCAGGAGTAGATTATATTTCTAGTTATAAAAAACTATTTGACCTCTCTTTCCCAGGGGAAAGAGCAATTATTATTTGCACTTCTGGCAATCTTTCGGTTTCTCAAGGAGTGCTGACAAGGTTAAATCGCGATCTTGAAAATCAGGAAGAGAAAAATTTGCATAGTCTGGGCAATATGTACGATATAGCTCAATATATTGGCAGCAAAAGTCGGGAAATTCAGGAACTAGATCGTCCTTGGTTAGAAAAAGACAAAATTGATTGTAGCTGTAATTTTTTACTGGGAGGTCAAATCAAAGGAGAAGCACCGCAACTATATTTAATTTATCCCCAAGGAAATTTTATCCAAGCTACCCAAGAAACTCCTTTCTTACAAATTGGCGAAACTAAATATGGTAAACCCATACTAGATCGCACTATAACCTATACAACTCCTCTAGAAGCTGTGGCTAAATGCGCTTTATTATCTATCGATTCGACTATGAAATCTAATATTTCTGTTGCTCCGCCGATCAATATAGTGATGTATAAAACCGATAGTTTTGAAATCCGCAACAAGTTGGAATTACGCCTGGGTGCGCCCTATATCGCTAAAATTCGTAAGCTATGGGAAGAATCTGTACGTAAAGCTTTCGAAGCGATGCCTAACATTGAATGGGAAACTCAATCAAGTGAATTAGATGAAGATATTTTAATAGACTAATCTTGCCCTGCATCCTGTTGAGGATATTTTAGCGGAGAAAGATTTTCAGATCTATTAATGCCGATCAAGATCGCCCAATTTTTCCCCATTGCCTTTGCCGATTACTGACGCTTGAACTTAAAAGTCATTTTCTTTAACAATTCAGCTAGGGAAATACAAAACTCAGAGCCAAGAATCAACTTATTTATCTTAAGAGATATAAAAAATGTAGCTAGAAGCACATATTGCTGTCAGATATAAAGCTACATCTAGATCCTAGTGCATGTAATTAATTTTTTCCTTCTTCCTCCTTTCTTAAAAAGATGCCCTTTGACCTATACGATCCTGAAAACTTTTATGATGAACTATTTGTAGCCACCGGCAAACCGCGATCGCATTCTGTCTCTTTAATCAAACATATGACCAGTTTGGGGATAGAACAATTAGAACAACAGCGTCTAACGGCGGAAATTGCCCTGTATAAACTAGGAGTAACTTTTAACGTTTATAACGATGCTCGCGGAGTCGAAAAAATCTTCCCTTTTGATATTATTCCCCGCATTATCCCCGCTCAAGAATGGTCAAATCTCGAAACGGGACTCAAGCAGAGAATTCAAGCTCTCAATCTATTTTTAAACGATATTTACGGCGAGCAAAAAATAGTTAAAGATGGCAAAATTCCCACAGCAATAATTGAGACAGCTTCAGGATTTCTCAAACCTTGTATCGGAATTAAACCCCCCGCAGGCATTTGGTGTCATATTACAGGAACGGATTTGGTACGAGATAAAGATGGTGGATGGTATGTGTTAGAAGATAATCTGCGATCGCCTTCAGGAATTTCCTACGTGCTAGAAAATCGGCGTGTCATGAAAAGCACCTTCCCAGAAATCTTCCACACAATGGCGGTAGCTCCAGTAGATGACTATCCCAGTCAATTATTAGAAACTTTACTCAATTTAGCACCATCTCAATTACCTAACCCCACTGTAGTTGTGCTGACTCCTGGTATTTATAATTCGGCATATTACGAACATTCTTTTTTAGCCCAGCAAATGGGAGTCGAGTTAGTCGAAGGTAGAGATTTAGTAGTATTAGATGGCTACTTACAAATGCTAACTACTAAAGGATTGCGTCGAGTTGATGTTGTGTATCGTCGCATAGATGATAATTTTCTCGATCCTTTGGCATTTAATCCCGAATCCCTACTTGGCGTACCAGGATTGATGGAAGTGTATCAGAAGGGGAAAGTCGCGCTAGCTAATGCTCCAGGAACGGGAGTTGCCGATGATAAGGTGGTTTATGCTTATGTTCCTGAAATGATTCGTTACTATTTGGGGGAAGAGCCAATCCTCGCTAATGTTCCTACCTATCTTTGTTGGCGGGAAAGCGATCGCGAATATGTGTTGAATAATTTAGAGAGCTTGGTAGTAAAATCTGCTAACGAAGCTGGCGGTTATGGGATGCTGATCGGCACTAAATCCACAGCAGCCGAGAGAGAAGAATTTACTCAAAAAATTATCGCCCAACCCCGAAATTATATTGCTCAACCGACCCTTAGTTTATCCCGTGTCCCAACTGTAATCAAGGGCAAGGTTGAAGGAAGACATGTAGATTTGCGTCCTTATATTCTGCATCGTGGTGATGAAATTTATGTTCATCCAGGAGGATTAACTAGAGTTGCTCTTAAAAAAGGTTCTTTAGTCGTAAATTCTTCTCAAGGAGGCGGCAGCAAAGATACCTGGGTATTGAATAATAATTCAATTTAGTCTAAAGAAATATGGTCACTTTTTTATTAGATGAATACCAATAGCTATGCCTAAAAGCGATCGCATCTTTGAATGATGAGTATGTAGCAGATATCGTTACAATATTTTTATTTGCTGCAAAATTTATCATTTATGCTGAGTCGAGTCGCGGATTCAATCTATTGGTTAAATCGCTACATCGAACGTGCTGAAAATATAGCTCGTTTTATCGATGTCAATCTCCATCTAATGCTAGATTTACCTTCTGGGATGCTTCAACAATGGCAACCCCTAGTGTCAGTGACGGGAGATATGGAGCTATTTCGCGATCACTATAAGGAAGCCAATAGTGAAAATGTCATCCAGTTCCTTACCTTTGATGAAGCATATCCTCATTCGATTATTTCCTGTCTCAAAATGGCTAGAGAGAACGCGCGATCGATTCGTGAGGTTATTTCCTCGGAAATGTGGGAAGAAGTTAATTCCTTTTATCTCATGCTCCAAGAAGGCTCAACAGCGACCTCTTTGAGTAGTTTACCGACATTTTTTAGTCACGTCAAAATGGCAAGTCATCGCTTTGCGGGAGTTATGGATGCTACCATGTCCCACAATGAAGGTTGGCATTTTGGACAATTGGGAAGATTGTTAGAAAGAGCGGATAAAACTGCTCGGATTTTAGATGTTAAATATTTTTTGCTCTTGCCTTCCGCCGAATGGGTGGGTACACCATTAGATCGCATTCAATGGATATCTTTACTCAAATCGGCTAGTGCCTATGAAATGTATCGTAAATCTCAACATCATATTACTCCCAGTGTTGTGGCGGAATTTTTGATTTTAAATCGTCAGTTTCCGCGATCGATTTATTTCTGTCTTTGGCAAGCTGAAAAATGTCTTCATGAAATTACTCAAACTCCTACTGGTAGTTGGTGCAATGGTGCGGAAAGAGCTTTGGGTAAATTATGTTCGCAACTGGGTTATCTCACCATCGAAGATATTATTAAGTCTGGTTTACACGAATTTTTAGACCAAATACAAAGTTCGATTAATGAAGTCGGAAATGAAATCTATACAAGTTTTATCGCTTTAGGTGATTCACAAAGTGTTATTCCAAATCAGTCATCAAACAATCTACAGCTACAGTCAAGCGGTTCTACTCAAACCTCATCTTCTTAGATTATGTCCCCGCTGCGATCGCTTTACGAAACTCCATCACTTTGCTCTAGCGGTACAACCTGAACCTCAAGGAAGATCGGATTTTGTCGATTTAGATGGTAATAACTTAATTAAACTTTGGTTTAATCATCCCACTGAACAGTTAAGCATACGGATATTAGCAAAAGTAGAAACTAGCTGTACCAATCCGTTTAACTATCTCCTAGAATCTTGGGCGATGTCTTTACCCTTTGACTATCCTAGTTCTCTATTGCAACAACTAGAACCCTATTTAAAATCCTATAGTTTTGCTCCTGATGGTTGCGCCCTAGAATTGGCTCAAGATATTTTTGCTGCTACCGAAGGAAATACCCTCGATTTTCTGTTTACATTAAATCAACGGATCTATCAAGAATGCGAATATCTCACTAGGGAATCAGGAGCAGCTCA
>JASJDR010000015.1 GCA_030065615.1 Xenococcus sp. MO_188.B8
AGTTTGTACTGTTCCTGTTACCTTAATTTGAGTATAGCCATCTTCTGCTGGTTCGACGATACCTTGCTTTGGAGCTAGCTTGAGATTGGGACACTCCTCTTTAAAGAATTTTAGTACAGCATCTTTTCCCACAATTGGTCTCCTGAACGGAGGCTGCAATGCGCCATCTTCAGCAAATAGCTTGATTAACTCGTCAAAATCATTTGCATTTAACAAGTTCATGTAGTTCAACACCGTGGTATTGGTTACTCCTGAGATTTCAACTTTAGTGCGTTTAGATATATCAGTAGGAGGAACGACAGGTTCGCTAACTCTGGTAAAGCTTCCCATTTTGGCAGGATCGAATCCCATGTCTACGACGGTGTTACGCAATACCGTGATTTGCTGACCAGGAGGCATTTGGATCAAAGTTTGTAATACCGCATTAGCATTAGCCGAAAGTTTATATCCTTCAGGAATCGGAGCTACTATTCCTTGTCGCATCCATTCTCCCAATTGATACCAAAAACCAAGTTTGAGATTGGGAGTCCAAGTAGCATAAGTGCGACAAATAGGCGTGTCGGCACGGTTGGCAAGATCGCACATTACCTGAGATTGTTCCTGGAAACTCATCTGTTTAATTTCGTTGAGGGTTCTTTCGGCAAACTGCATATTGGTAGCCGCTGGAGCGGCGACAGTAACTGTTTTACCCATTTCCAAGTAAGTAAACCAAATCCAAGCTAGTTGATCTTCTGCACTTAGCTGATTGAAGCGGGCTATTAGAGCTGGTACGGCATCAGCAGATAAGGTATTGGGAAATATATTACGTGCTGAGTCTATTGTAAAAGGCATAGATGATCTTCCTATAAGTTATCTAACTTATCGTGCAATTAGACTTAAAACGTTGGTAATTTACAACGTTGGCTACATTATCTTTCTTTTGTGACTAAGAACGATAAAATATTTTTAGTTAAGTTACTTTTTTTTACAAAAGCCATCATTAAGATCCGCTTCAGGATTTTCGGAAAACAAATGAAGGATTATTAAGATTCGTTAATTAACTACCCCAATTGTGGCTTCTCTTACTGGATAGGATTTTATTTTTGACGCCAAACCCCTATGAATTGGAGTTTGGCGGGTTTAGGAGATCTTTCTGCTCTTTGATCTTCTAACTGCAATTATCGGCTTCAGAATCTAATTGCCTATAGGTGAAGTTATGGGTAATAAAACGCTTTTTAAGGGCTGAAAGCTCCTTGTCGCCACAGATAAGAATCGCTAATTAGTAAAGCGATCGCGATCGCTATCAGCTATGTGGTTCAGAAACTTCACCTATCGAAGCTATCATGCAAGCTTTAAATATTGCTCCTGGTTTATTGCGTCGCGAAGCGCCTCGCCTCTGGCGCGATCGCATTTTGGCTTTCAGTCTAGGTTATATCAATGCGGTATTGGGGCTGAAAGCTTTGCTCTAAAAAGATTTGAGGTCGAGCGCGACTCTCTAATTTATGAATCTTGGTCATATGCCAAACTGATCATCGACTGCTCAAGTTTGTTGCTATTAAATTACAAAGATTGTATATTTTATGTAAGAAAGCATTCATTCGGTAGCAATCGTGCAGCAGCTTCATATCAGTTTATCCCCCGAATACTGGCGCATCATCCAGGAGAAAATCGATTCTGGCTACTACGCTAACGCCACAGAAGTCATTCGCGATGCCTTACGCCGTATGCACGAAAACGAACAGGATCAGCGTTTAAGCAGACTGCGAGTAGAGCTGGCTCTAGGGCTGGAGCAAGCCGAACAAGGCAAACTGGTAGACCTTAATCTCGATGAAATTGAAGAGGAAGCCTTAGCAGAACTAAAAACTGGTAACTTGAGCGTAAAAGACAGTGCGACCTATTAAGTTAACGCTCTTAGCGAAAAGCGATCTTAAGGATATTCTCAAATACACGCAAAAGGTTTGGGGAGAGCAGCAGAGAAAAATTTACAAAGCCCATTTTGATCAGGCTTTTGCCCTTCTGTCTGAATTTCCTGAAGGAGGAATGCGACGGGATGAGCTGTTTATTGGTTGTCGCTGTAAGCTAGTAGAGCAGCATCTTATTTTTTATCAGCTCACGAAAAACGCTGTGGAAGTAGTGCGGATTTTGCACAGTCGTATGGATATTCAAAGTCAATTTAGGAATTTTTGACTTTCAGTCATGATAATTTGTCAAGGGGCAATTAACTTCGATGAGAGAATAAGATTCGCTAATTAGTACAGCGATCGCGATTTTAATATGATTGAGCAAACCTATACTAATAATGAATTAGCAAAATACTAGTGACCTTGAGCAGACAAATTACAGGATTGTAAATTATAAGAAGCTTTGACTGGTTCTTGTGTCTGATCATTATCAGTAAAAATGCCAATGGTATGGAGCATTTTTTCAGGCATCTCCCCATAGACTAATTCGTAATCCTCGATAATATTCCTTTCATATTGAAGCCAACTCATCAGAGGGCTTTCCTGATTTTCCAGCACAATAGTCCGAAAGTTATCAGGGGCGCGAGGACTACTTACTATTGAACCTTGGGGTAAATCTGTGTTGGCAAAGGCATAAATTAAAACTTTTGGTTGAGAAAAAACTCCTGGCTTGCCAAAGATAATTAACAAAGAAGCAGCAAAATCTTCTTTTTCTTCTACAGTAATGTCTGCTGTATCTTGAATCTGATCGACTCGCCAAGCCCAGGATAATTGATTATTTTCTAAGCAAATTTTCGGGTTAGGGACAAACAAGCCAGAAGCAGAGTCTTGACCTTCGGCTTCAATAATTATTTTCTGACCTTCTTTATGAATGGAGTATTCTGTCGCCTGATCTCCAAAAGTTATCGGCTTTAATTCATTCTCTTGAGCATTAGCAGTCATCGGCGTCCACAGCGATAAAGCTAACAACAAAGAAGATAGATGCTTGCTTATTTTTAGATATTTATTCTTGATAGAATTAGTTAGGTCTAAACACATGATTATTAGTAAAAGAAATCAAGAGAGTATGTTTTGATGCAGTCGCTTTAAGTCGTAAAAATCACTCAATGCGCTGAATTGTTTTTGAAACAAATATAAGTAACTAATCAATTGAATGGTCAGATTTAGCAAAAAAAATCAGATGTTTTTAGGTCTTGAATATTCGATTTTAAGAATCTTGGTAAATTAGTTATGAAAAGATTTAATATTATAGACTTACTGTTTTACTGTTTGTTTAAAGACCAATCATATTTTAAGTATGATATTTTATATTCTCCTTGTTCTAAATATTGAAGATCTTGCGGGTTTAGATATTGACTAATAAAATTTAATACTGCTTTTTCTTTTTTGCTACCAGTAAATTTATTTTCTATTTCATAATTAGCTATCCAGTCTTTACCAAACCATTTAAAAATAGACGAAAGATAAACAATATTTTGGTCGCGATCTATTTTAAAGCCTTGAGAACTAGTAATAAATTTTCTTGTTTGATCGTCTAATTGCGCATCTAATTCTTCTGCGGTATAAGCCTCATTTCTTAAGATAGGACAACTCATCGCTGCACAGACTAATGCCATGTGAATTCTCGGTTCATTAAATTCTTCCCTGATAATGTCATGTTCAATATTATCTAGAGTTTTTTCCATTCCAGCGATCGCGAACTTACGTCTTTTCCAGACTCCTGGAATATCTCTAATACTTTTCTTAAGAGGATTTTGGTCGATTATGGATTGTAGAGTAAAAGAGTTGTAAGCATTGATCAAAAAGGCAAGTTTTTCTTCCTCGCTCCAACTATTATAAGTTTCAGGACTTACCATCGCAAAAGATTGATTAAATCTATCTAATTCTTGCCGATTTGCTTGTAATTGTTGATAGTTAACCAATCCGCGATCGCTTACATAGCTTTGTAAGATATTATTATAATTTTGGTAATTAGAAGATGTATCGTTGACAACAATTTTTTGGGTCAAAGTTGTTATATTTGTCTCCTGAGAAATTATATTAGCTAACGCTGTTGTTGGGATTACAGCAGGCAAAATCAATAGAGGCAATAATAATTTTTTCATTGAAAATAGAACATTGAACAACAATGATATCTAAAAACTCCAAAATGAATATTGGTTGAAGTAAATATTAAAACTAACTTAGAATTGGCTATGAGTAACCTGGTTGACTGACAAAAGATGATAAATAAGGCGTTGAAGTTCTGTTTTATTCCAGTTAATTTTTGATATTTTGCGATCGCTTCAAAAGATAAGCGACACCAATGACAACAACCATGCTCCCATAAGGCAGGCATCTTAAACTTAGCTCGACAATTAAGACATTTAGAGATTAATTTCAATTGATGTTTATCGCATTTCCAAACAGACTTATATTGCCATTCCATCCGATGACAAGGAACTTCCCCATAGCAAGCACCACATAACCGAATCGGAGCGCATTTCATCCCAGTTCCCTTTGGTGGAAGCATTGCTCGTAACCTTAAACTATCAACTCCCACAACATCAGCCCAAGCCTGAAACTGCTGATTTACCACAGGAAATTTCGCTCACCCTGGAGCAGCAAACCCTAAGCACTATCAAGATAACCATCGAATATTTTCTTTTTTGAGGCAAGCGATTTCGTCTAAACTGATACTGGTTCTTGTATTGAATCTTTTGTGTTCGGGGTAGAATTTCCTGGATGTGGGGTAGATTCTATTTCTAATTGCAGAGAAGGTGTTTCCGTAATTAGACGTGCTCCTCTGCCTAAAGTGATATAGTTCCATGCCCACTGAATCATTACTACTAGCTTGTTGTCAAATTCTATTAAATAGTAGATATGAGCAAAAGCCCAAATAATCCAGGCGAGAAAACCAGAGAACTTAGCAAAGTTGAGATTCGCTATCGCTTTGTTTTTGCCTATTACAGCCATGCTACCAAAATCATTATATTCAAATGGCTTAACTGTTTCACCTTCTAGGCGTTTAGTAATTAATTTGGCTACATATTCCCCTTCCTTCATCGCTACAGGAGCAACTCCAGGTAAAGAGTGATCTCCTTGATGAGCAAAGTTAGCTAAATCTCCAATTACAAATATGTCAGAGTAATTCTTGAGGCTTAAGTTTGGTTCGACTATTACTCTACCAGCCCTGTCTAATTCTGCTCCAGCGCGATCTGCTAACACCTTACCCATAAAGGAAGCTTTAACTCCGGCTGCCCAAAGAATAGTATGAGCGTTGATGGTTTTAGTATCGTCACCTTGACGAAAAGTTACAGAATTATCGGCGATATTCGTGACTAGGGTTTTAGTTAGAACATCTACACCGAGTTGTTCTAACGCTTGTTGCGCATGTGCTGAAGATTCTTCAGGATAGGGAGGCAAAATACGCTCCATACCTTCAAATAACAATACTTGGGCTTGGGTAGTATCAATATCACGGAAATCATCCTTAACTGACTGATAAGCAATTTCTGCGATCGCACCAGCCAATTCTACCCCAGTAGGACCACCACCAACAACGACAAAAGTTAGTAGAGCTTTGCGCTTTTTAGGATCGTCTTCTTTTTCTGCTGCTTCAAATGCCATAAAGATCCGACGACGCATTTCTAAGGCATCTTCTACAGTTTTTAAACCTGGGGCATCGTCTTGCCACTGATCGTTGCCGAAATAATGATGGCTAACTCCTGTTGCCACAATTAAAGCATCGTAGTTCAATTCGTCTTGGCCTTCTAAAAAAACTTTCTTCGCTTCTGGATCGATGTCTACAACTTTATCTAGTAAAACCTGAGTATTCTTGTGTTTACTCAAAACAACACGTAGAGGGGAAGCAATATCTGCAGGAGACAAAGTACCTGTTGCTACTTGATATAGCAAAGGTTGAAATAGGTGAAAGTTACGCTTATCAATCAAAGTAACTTGAACCGGGGCATTTTTGAGAGATTTAGCTGCATAAAGTCCGCCAAAACCACCGCCGATGATAACTACATGAGGAAATGATGTCTGCTTAGTTTGAGTGTTGTTCATAGTGAAGATTTGGGAATCAATGATAGGTATCTTTTTGAATAAATCTACTTGAATATCGGGAACTTCTAGAGATTTAAATGAAATTAATTTGTCATCAATTACACATCAATATTAACTTTAATAAACTAATATGAACAAATACTGGGCTTTGAGCTGAATAACATTACACCTTGTTTGTCTAGTTAATATTATTGATAACATCTAATTTTTAATAGTGATGTAGCGAGCAAAACAAAACTAAGATAGGTATTTTAAATATCTCTAATAATATTAAGTAATCACTTTCGTTAGCCAGTATAGACCCCATTTAAACTCTAATTAAGTGCTAATCTTTCAAGCATAAACAGCACCTTAACTTTTTAAACATTCACCAGGCAGACACTTTTGATGGTTGGCTAAATAGACGTATCTCGGAAGATTCAAAATCATTAGCCTTTTGGCTGGAGTATGGGGTAGCTAGCCTCATATCAGAGGTTGTAGAGAGTAATAGCCCTGATGCGATCGCTGCCAAAACAAGTTTAATTGGGAGACCAAGAACTAAGCAGATTGATACTACCCTTATTCCCCAATCCCTGCTGCAAGATGTTAGAGATGTTTATGAAAATTTGAAAGAAGTGGCCTGTCAAGTCGCTTCACTCCAATTCAAAATTATCAATTATCAATTCAAAATGATTACCTCTTGAGTCACGCAAGAGGCTTGAAATAGCGGTGCGACCCTGAGCAGAGCGTTCCCTTGCTGCGGTTTCCGCAGCAGGGTCGCTCGTCAATTTTGAACTTTGAATTTTGACGAGCGACCCCGATGAGTTTTACTCATCTAGGGAACGCGCGAGTTTGAATTTTGAATTCAAAAAATGGTCATTGGTACCTAATTTTTTCAGGTTGTTTATTTGAGTTCATTAAGTCAAATTTAGTAGGCAGAAAACTCAGAAATACAGTTATGCATTCTTAAAGTTGCCGCCGCAGCGTAATTACGGCCAGAAGGGTTATTGGGATAGAAAGAACTGCCGACTTCGTTATAAGGAGAAGCGACTTGACAAAAACCAGTCATTGTCTGAATCTTATCTTGAGCCCAATGTCCTGAAAGATCGTCAAAACTAGCCTCTGTTGATTGCAGCTTTAATTCTGGAACTTGTCGCCTTCTAACATTCACAAATTTAGCTGCACCTTCTAATACTGCCATTAGTTCTGCTCTAGTTACAGGTTGTTCTGGCCGAAAAGATCCATCCTCATAACCTTTGACAATTTGATTTTCTTGCGCCCATTGAATTTTCGCCGCACTCCAGCGATCGCCAGGAACATCGGGATAAATCTGAGTGGTTGCCGCATCAGGGGTTTGAATTTGTAGATCGCTAACAGTACTCAAGGCACCAATTACCATGGAGACTAATTGTTCTCTGGTTAAAGAATCTTGAGGACGAAAACTATTATCGTTAAAGCCAGCAATGAAACCTAAAGCGACAGCTTGTTCTATTTCATCTTGATAGATATCTTGAGCGGTATCATTAAAGCTAACTGTGGGAATTGGTGGAGGAGTGGGAGGAGTATCTCCAGCTGCTGAGATCGCGACAGTATCTCCACTAAAGAAAAAATGACCTAAAGTTTTTTCTTCGTAGGTTTTTTTGGTAAATTGCCAACCTGGATAAAGATGGATTTTGAGAAACTGACCATCAGCTTTGCCGAATGTGCTACCAATAGTAGTGCGAGAACGGTCTTGGCGGCTCACGGCAACTAGATGTATTTCATCTCCTTGCTCAGTTAGATCTAAACTATAATCTTGACTAGTATCTTGACCATCAAGACGGACGGAATAACCATTGCTATCAGTCGCACGACGACAACTTCCTGTGAAATCGAAGGTTGTCCACAGTGGATCGACAACAGTGGGTTGAGAACCGCTTTCGCTCCAGCAAGTTTCTTTTCCAGGAATTTGTTCTATAACAACTAGATTGTGAAATCTTCCTCCAGAGACAGCGACTCCAATAACTTGGGTTTGGTTAATTTGCTGCTCTCCGACTTGGGCTGTGGCACGAGGCGCTGAAGATAAGTTACTTCCCCAAAGGATAGTAGTTATGGCTGCTATTGTCAGCTTGTTTCTCAGTTTCATACATCTGGTAATCATTTACTAATGTGACTCAAGAGTAGGCTCTCTAATCAGTCTTGGTGGCAAGACATAATTTTTTCTTTACTGTTCTAGTTCACAGACATGATTTCGACCAGGACTTCTTCTTGAAAACGATGAATTATCCTGCTTCGAGAATGGGTTAATACTCTGCGGATTGTAAAACTGGATATCAAGGTAATTTTAGGATATCGCAGAATACCAAATACTTATATTGTAATTCTTATAATGTAATTCTTTAACAACTCTAATTATATAAGTATTACAGAAGAATAGACCTATCGCGTTAGTTAGAATAATGCGCTTGTCTAGCTAAGGGTAGGTCAACAGAAGGAGGGAAAAATGAAGTATCTTGACAAAATTTTCATTGCTCTATTTGTTGGTGGTGCTATTACACTGACGCAAATATCATTGGCTGATGAATTAAAACAACACGATCAGCTCGCGGCGGCTCTCAATCAGTCGCTCCCACTTGAAGACCAAGATGCTGAAGCTTACTATAATCGCGCTCTTGACTACTTTATATTGCAACAGTACGATAAAGCTTTGGCAGAGTTCAATCAAGCCCTCACACTTAATCCTCAGCTTATTGACGCTTATATCAATCGCGGTATTGCCTACTTTATGTTACAAGAATATGATAAGGCCTTGGCGGAGTTCAATCAAGCCCTCACACTTAATCCTCAGCTTGTTGACGCTTATATCAATCGCGGTAATATTTACGCTCAATTACAACAGTATGATAAGGCCTTGGCAGAGTTCAATCAAGCCCTCACGCTTAATCCCCAGTATGCTGAAGCTTATAACAATCGCGGTTTTATCTACGCTAAATTACAACGATATGATAAGGCCTTGGCAGATTACAATCAGATGATCGCACTTAATCCCCAGGATGGTCTAGCTTACTACAATCGAGGTCTTACCTACTATGAATTAGGAAATATCTCCCAAACCAAAAAAGATTGGAAAAAAGCTGCTAGTTTATTTCAGCAACAAAACAGCATTCAGCTATATCAGTTTGTCCAGCAAGAATTACAGCAGTTGTAAAATTGCTCAATAATTTGCTAAACTAGCTCTCCTATTTAATCTATGTGCAACTTTCAAGAAGAGCGATCGCCAAAAGTGGAAAACGACCAAAAGTCAGGATTAACAAACAATCCTAGCAATAGCAATACTTCTGACCCAAACTTTTTATCAGAAAAAGAATCTCGCCAAATCAAGCTATTGACTACTCCCCATGAACAGCGTCTGAACGACGCTCAAGTAGTTCAGGGGATTCCTCAGCCAAAAAGTTAACTGAGTTACACTGAAGATGAGGATTCCACCTTACTCCAGAGGGTCTAGCCATAAGACCGACTACTGGGACTTGTCCCAGATACTTTGCACGAATATTATTTGAGCCGACTCCATCGCGATGAAACTGGAAAGAGCAAGAACACTGATAATTACGATTCTTGGGTTTATTTCTTTTGCGACAGGATAAACATTCTTGAGAGGTATATTCTTCAGATATTAGCTCTGTTTGAATGCCGATTTTCGCACATTTATACTCAAGTTTTTGCCGAATAGAACCAAAGTTCCATTGATGCAGCTTTTGATTAGCTTTTTTCCCATAATCAACATTCTTTCTGATATCTCGCACATCTCCTATGACCAGCGTTTGAATACTTCTTTCCTTGAGTATTGAAACAGCTTTGCTGGTTAACTTATGCTCGATATCTTTAATTTGATTTTTGATTTTGGCTAATTGTTTTTGTTTGGATTTAATTAGTCTTTTTCTACATTTACTACCTCGTTTTTTCTGGTGTATAAGCTTTGATAATTGAGCTTTAAGTTTATTCTGATACTGACGTTTAGAGCGCAATAAACGTCCGTTATAAATATCAGTATTAACTCCATCAGCTATTACCATTGGGTGAATTTCACCCAAATCCGCAGCAGCAACTTTATTAGATTCAACTGATTCAACACATGGCTTAAGATAACAACTCCTTAATTCATAGCATTGAGAGTTACGATTCCAACCCATCTCAATAATTTTAGGTTTTTCCCATTGCCAATCAACAATTAGAGGTTCATTTCCTTTGCCATTAGAAAGTCTTAACTTGCCATCTTTCAGCTTAATTGCTGATTGCTTCCAGATAACTTTGTAGAACCAACGCCTGCGTCTAGGAGGTTTGCTGTTTGGGTCGGTTTTTCTTCTAGCTCTCCAAGATTTTAGAGAAGCATAAAAAGATTGAGTAATGGCATCACTTGTATGAGCATGAAGCTTATCTGATATATGCCACTTTTCCATAGAGTAACCAGATAACCAAACATCTTTTTTACGAACTGTACGCCAAAAACTCACCAAAGTTTTTGAGTACAACTCGCCAGCAGCACGAGCTAACTCGTCTAGCTGCGATGTTTGACTGAGCTTGATTTTTCGCACTATGTACTGAGGCATGATATAATTATATAGGCTATTGCTGTATAATAACATGAATCAATACAAAAGTAACAGCAATATTGTTTATTGTTGTAAATATCATGTAGTCTGGGTGGTTAAATATCGTCGTCCTGTCTTGACTAATAAAATAGAAACTAGGTTGAAAGAGTTGTTACTAGAAATAGCCAAGGAAATACAAGTCGATATTTTGGAGATGGAGGTAGGAGACAAAAATCACGTTCATTTGTTGCTCTCTCTTGACCCTCAGTTTGGAGTTCATCGAGCCGTTAAACGTTTTAAAGGCGCTACTTCTAGATATCTTAGGCAAGAGTTTCCAGAGCTCAAAAAACGACTTCCTACTCTCTGGACAAATAGCTATTTCGTTTCAACTGTGGGAGGCGCACCGTTGGCTAAGATTAAAGAGTACATCCAGAATCAGAAACGGAGTGGTCGGGAATAGAATTCCCTCCTTCGAGCTTATCCCCATACTTGGAAAGTAGGGGCTTGCGCTCTCAGTTTTCTCGGTCACCTTTTCAGGGTTTCTGAGGGTAGTTCGCCAAAAAACTGGTAGTAATCGTGGGCAAATCTACCGAAGTGGAAGAATCCCACCTCCGTTGCTGAAGTAGCAACGGAGGTGGTTAGGGGGTCAGCAGCTAGAAGTATTCTGTGAGCTAATTCTAGTCGTTTCCGTTTTAAATAGGCGATCGGGCTAATTTCGTAATGCTGCTTAAAACCTTTTAGCAGAGTATTAACATGGACTCCGGCAGCGGCAGTAACGTCAGCCAGAGAAACTGGATCGCCGAGATGATTCTCAATATAGTCCCTTGCTCGCATAACGTAAGCTGGCAAACAAGCCTCTTCTAATTTTGTTTCTAGGGACAAGTAGTTATTGTCGAATAGAGTCAGGACCATTGAGCAAATAGTATTTTGGATTTCTGTGGCGATTAAGGGGTAGCTAAATAAGCTTTTTCCTCGCACTAACTCCTGAGAGATAAATTCTAGATAGCGGCGAAAACTAGCAGTTTCGGAAGTTTCCCCAAATAGTTGGGGATGGAATGTGAATTCTCGCTCTTCTTGTCCGTTGACGAGTTTTTGAGCACAAGCAGTAAGCATTTGCTTATCGATTCCTACTGTTGTATGTTTAGCATTCTCCTGATATCTGTAAAGGATGGGTTCATTGCTGACTATTGAATAAGTAGAGTTTTGGTCGAAGGAAATATCTCTTCCTCGATATCTAAGCTGTAGCTGACCGCTTAACGGGAGTTCCAGGAAAAGCCATTTTTCTCCTGGAATCGGGATAAGTGAGATTCCATCTGGGAACTGGACACGAGTAAAAAAGAGTTGCCCAAATGTGTAAGCCTTAAAATCAGCATGAAAGTCTTTTCCCATCGGCTCGACCTGCTCGATAGGAGTTAATTCTTGGGAAATAATGCTTTGAAATTCTTCTGGATTGGTCGTTTTAAAGTTTAAGAATTCAAACGCTCCTTTAACATTTTTCATCTCTACAGATAAGCTTAATAAAAAGTTTACTTTCTCGAACTGCAAAACTGGATATCAAGTTGATTTTAGGATAGAACTGAATACGTTGCTTGACGTACGATAAAATTGTTACGTAATAAAAATTAAATTAGACTTGTTGCAAAATAGCTTTTTATCAAAATTTAGTCCTCACACCTAAAGATTAAAACTGATATATCTAGCTCGCAACAAGTCTATTACCTCTACCTCAAGGGGGTGAACGAAAAAAGGTGTGGGAGTTAAAAAATAAAAAAGTTTTGAGTAATGAGTAATAAGTAATGGGTAAATACCTATGACTTAAACAACACGAAAACTAATTTTTGCCACCGTAAATTTCGCTCACCCACCTCAAGGACTAAGGATGAACAACTCTCTGTGTCACCGCGTCACAGCTTCAACCTTAAGAGTGTACATTTCTAGGAATCGAATGAATTTAGTATGAACGCACTAACCAGTCTGCTGTTACTCCTATTATTTTCTACAATCTCAGCAAATTCTGCCAAGGCAAATACTTTGTCAGCCAAAGAGCCGCAACCGCCTTCAAAGTTTTCAGCAGAACAAGAACACTATCTTCTCAGTCAGGCTCTAGGGCATGACGAATTTGAAGGTGAACCTCAGATGAGTTGGGATGACTATCAAATAGGAACGATCAAAGGTAGAGCTGGGGACATCATATCTGTAGTAGCAGAGGACGGTACAGTTCTTGAAGGTTTGACTCCTAGTTTTTTTAAAGGTTCCAATGTTCTTATTGGTGAGAGGGATGGAAAAAAAGTTGTGCTCGATTTTGCCCACCCCCCTTGGATAGAGACATTACTGGAAGATTACGGCTTCAGTATAGACAATGACTACAGGAGTAACCCACCACTTGAGGTACGTACTGCACCTCTTTGGCAACAATTAGGATATTAAATCGCTAGGAGGGAATCAAGATTGCACATAGGCGAAATAAATTAAGCTTGAGAACACTAAATTAAATTAATCGAGGAGTTAATGATGTTTAATAATGTTTATGTTTGGAAGTCTCAGCTACTGAGTTCAACTATTTTAGGGATGATTTTAATAGTTTTTTCTCCCTTCATGGCCAAGGCTCAAGTTACTTCAGCTGATAATGGTGCTCCAAAAGTCAACGAGACAAATCAGCTTTTTGACCAACTAGAGAAATATAGCCAAGAAGATGGAGGCAACTCTTTAAATCAAGTGACCAATGTCAATCAGTTGCAAGATGTATCTCCTGAAAGTTGGGCTTTTGAAGCCCTCAGAAGTTTGGTAGACCGCTATGGCTGTATCGTTGGTTACCCAGATCAAACCTATCGTGGAAATAAGTCCCTCAGCCGTTATGAATTTGCGGCTGGTTTAAACGCTTGCTTGAATCAAATTGAGCGTCTAATTGCTTCTTCTGAAGCAGTCCTTAGGGAAGATATAGAAACCATTAATCGTCTGCTTCAAGAATTTGAGGCCGAATTGGCGGCTCTGGGCGGTCGAGTTGATAACCTAGAAAGTCGTACTGCATTTTTAGAAGATCATCAATTTTCCACTACCACCAAACTAGAAGGAGAAGTGATTTTTGGGATAACTAATTCCTTCGGCGAGGAAAACGACAACCAAGCAATCCTTGGCGATCGAGTACGCTTAGGATTCAACTCTAGCTTCACTGGAAAGGATCGTTTGATTACTCGGTTAGCGGCAGGGAACTTCGATCGCTTCACAAATAATTTCGAAGTTGATAGTAATATCGGTGATTTGAGTCTAGGTAACCTAGAGAGTAGCACAACTACCCAAACTTTTAATGTCTTCCCTGGTAGTGATAATTCTATCGAGATCGACAAGTTAGCATACTCCATACCCCTTGAGCTGGGAAGTATTACAATCAACAGTTTCATAGCTGGAGCTGGAGGGGAGCATAACGACTTCGCCCCCACTTTCAGCCCCTTCTTTCAAGATTATGACGGCGGTAATGGAGCTTTATCAACCTTTGCCACCCAAAACCCAATCTATCGGATCGGTGGCGGTGCTGGTTTAGGCGCTAATGTAGACTTCGAGTTCTCAAATAGTATTTTTAGATCTTTGGGATTAAGCGTTGGTTACTTAGCTGGCAGTGCTAACGATCCCAGTCAGGGTGCTGGTCTCTTTAATGGGAACTATGGGTTGCTGGCTCAGGTGAGTACCAATATCGGTGACAAAGTAGATTTCGCATTCACCTACGCTAGAGGTTTTCATAAAGCAGATAGCCCGATCTTCGGACAGGGGGAAGAAAGTGGTGCCGGGCTTGTCGGTACCTCATTGGCCAACCTATCTAGTTCGGATTTAGTGGATGCTTTTGTCAGCGCTGGAGGCGTAGATCGGGATACAGCGGAAGCCTTTTTTGATGTTGGAGATAAGACAACTAACAGCTATGGCGGAGAATTGGCTTGGGCCATCAGCGATCGAGTCAATTTCAGTGCCTTTTTTACTTACACCGATTTTAAGCTCCAAGATACTGATGAGAATGGTGATATCTGGACTTATGGAGGGGGCTTTGCCTTCCCAGATTTATTGAAGGAAGGAGCTGTACTCGGTATCTTTGGAGGTGTACAACCCTATTTGGGTGTAGAAGGTTTCAGAGGTGTGCGAGTCCAAACCAAGAATCCCGTCCACATAGAAGGCTTCTTCAAATTTCCACTAAATGATAATATCTCCATTACCCCTGGAGCTATCTATTTGATAAATCCCGAACAGACTGATGATAGCAAAAACCAAGTGATTGGAACCATTAGAACTACCTTCACTTTCTAGAACTTTACTCACACTGACTGCTAAATAGTCGCTGAAACGAAGTAAATATGTCAACAGCTCTTGCTGCTATTTTCATTTTTTCCTTGGTGAGGAGTGAATTTCTTTCATGCTAACTGTTGACGTATTCAAAATTACTACATCACGCGATGTAGTATAACTCTCTTTTATCAGTCTGGGAAAATCCTTGCCATTGCTAAATCCTGAAACTCTTGTCTAGACTGTGATTGATTGATTATTTTCTAATAAGAATTAAGAGCTATAGCCGATTCTGCTCCTGTAATAGAAGCGATATCTTTTTGACTAAATTCAGTTAATATATTGGCGAGTTTTTTTCGTAAAAAATCCAATTGATCAGACTAACATTGTAGCAATTTTTTTGACTGTTTCTACTGTCTTAGTTTTTAAGCAATAAAGAGCTTGAATTCTTTATTTTTCTTGCGGTGTCTTGGCATTTTTTAAAAGTTCTCTGAGGGTTTCTGCCGATTCAATTATTTCAATTTTAACTACTCCAGACATTTTCGCGCCCCGCGCTTGCGCAGCTCCGGGATGGGGGGTTTCAGTGATTAATGAATTCGTATCACTAGTTAATTTTGTTTTATTTGAACCCCCATTCCCGCCCGAAGGGGCAGCGGCTCGCCGGAGGCGCGGCTTCGCCGACCTCTTCGAGATCGCTTTTGATAGATTATTTTTATAAGTGTAGCCTAAGTTTATGAAATTGGTATTAAAAGTTGGAAGTGATGCTTTGAAAAAAATCTCATTCAATTCACTAGTTGGAATCGGATCTTCTCTCAGCACCTGCCAATCTTGAGTGCGACTCTTCCAAGATTGCTGAAAATATTGTTTGAGAAAATTCAGCCAATTCATAGAGCAGAAAAGTGCTATATTAATTTCTTAGTTTTTTAATCATTGATAGCTGATAGTTTCTCCTTAACAAACATCAATGTAATGCCATGAAATTAGGTCAGGGGAAGAAATTTATAAAAAATAAATATACTCAACTGTTAGCCATAATTATTGTTCTATTTATACTAGCTCCCGCTCTGAGTGGAACAATAGGGCAAATTATGGTTTCATTAGTATTAACGGTCACAATTATTGCCATCATTAGAACATTGAATCTCAAAAAAAGAGAATTCTTGCTGCTATTAACTTTGGCAGTAGCCTCATTTGGTCTTGATATTCAAAATTCCTTACGAGTAGGGATAGAGCAAAATAAAACTTTTGTGATAGTAGCAAAAGTAATTTATATCTTATTTATTTTAATGGCACTAGTTACGATCAATCAAAAAATCTTTTCGGAAAAAAAAGTCAGTGGCGATACGATTCAAGGTGGGATTGCAGTATTTTTTCTTATTGGTATAGCTTGGGCATTGCTTTATGTCATAGTTTATCTTCTTGACCCTAATGCCTTTAATCAGTTAATAGAGACAGTAGATTTATTTGATGCGATGTTTTATTTTAGCTTTACTACTGTAACAACTTTGGGCTACGGTGATATTTCTCCTATTAGTGATATTGCTAGAACTTTAGCTAATCTCGAAGCGGTTATAGGTGTCATGTACCCCGCCATATATATTTCTAGAATTGTAGCACTATATACAACTCAAGAGACAAGTAACGGTGATTAGTCATATATGAAGTGTACCCAAATTTTATGTTTCGCGAACGATCTATCACACTTCTTCTATTACTTTCGAGCGAGGCTAATGTATAAATTTAATTTGAGCATATTTATGTCGAGGTCATGTAAAGTCAGGTTAAAATCTACTTTTTGGCCAATTTTAGCGATAATTTCTACCTTTTTGCTCCCTAAACCAGCTATTAGTGCAGAAAGAATCTATTTACTCTACGGACCTTTAAAATTTTCTCTCTCCGTTGAAGCATTAGAAACTTACGCCATTGAAGGTAAAATTACATCTGAATTTGCTTTCTATGCCAAGCAATTTGATGAGCCAACCTTACTGAAACTGCGCCAGATGTTACGGAAACGCTATGATCTCAATCCGGTTACCCTATATCGGTTCACTCATACACCTATGGTAGAGGAGATTCTGAAAAGGATGGGACAGATTATCAGTACTCATCCGAGTCGGAATGGATTTTATGCTATTCGTGGAGCTCTAATCTTAGCCGCTACCCATCAACAAGGTTGGACTTTGATTGATGTGATGCGCCATTTTCCCACTCAGGGAATTTCAATTAAGACAGAACTGGCGATGGAGCTTCTAACAACAGAGGAGATTCCTGGATGTAGTAACCCCTCTTCCCCTTCTTTATTTGAAAGTAAATAGGATGAAAAGAAGAGAGTTTAGCACCATAGCCTTCCTTTCCTTTCTTACTTCTCTGGTTACTCCAAGGTTGAAAGTAAATTCTCAACCTGCTTCTCAAACCTGGAGGCAATACAATAGCTGGAAAAGTGACAATATCTTTCTGAAAGGAATTAATGCCCCTGTTTTTTATGAAACCGATCTAAATAATTTAAAGGTGACGGGAGCAATTCCCTCGGATTTAGAAGGCATTTATATTCGCAACGGCCCCAATCAATTATTTAAACCTGTTTCTTATAATTATCCTCTAGAAGGGGATGGGATGCTTCACGCCTTTTATTTTGAAGATTCTAAGGTTCGCTATCGCAATCGTTGGATTTGGACGCGCGGATTAAAATATGAATTACATGAAGGGAAGGTACTTCCTGAATTCAAATTTCGCAATTATGCCAATACCAATATTTTCGCCCATGCAGGGGTTATTTTAGCGTTGTATGAAGCAGGATTACCCTATCAAATTACCCCTAAACTAGAGACAGTCGGCACATGGAATTTTCAGGGAGACATCGAACAATCAATGGCCGCTCATCCGAAATTAGATCCGCAAACAGGAGAACTACATTTTTTCCGTTATTCCCTGATTAATCCTCCTTATCTCACCTATTACGTTGCTAATCGCCAGGGAAAAATTATCAGGACAATGTCTATCGATTTACCTCAATCGGCGCTGCTCCACGATATGGCAATCACCAAAAATTATGTGATTTTCTTTCATTGTCCTCTAGTTTTTGAGATGTCAAAGGCAATGAAGTGCAATTCTCCGTTTGTCTGGAAACCAGAAATGGGAACCAAAATAATCTTAATCCATCGTCACGATTTGACGCGAAAACCAGTCAGGCTGGACACTGATGCCTTCTGGCTCTGGCATTTTATGAATGCCCATGAAGACAATGAACAGATTGTAATTGATTTTGTCTATTATCCTCAGATTAAATTAGAAAGTACTTTAGAGGCAATTCTGGCAACAAAAGCCCATTTACATCGGTTTACGGTTAATCCAGATGCTAAAACGATTAAATCTCAACCTTTAGATGATCGATTTGTAGATTTACCAACTATCGATCGCAGACAAACAGGAAGGTCATATCAGTTTGGTTATGCCCCTTATATTGATTTAAAGTTGACTGCCGAGAAAAAAATTCCCAATTATTATCCGGAAATCATTCAATATAACGTGAGAGAGCAGACTAGCAAAGTACATCGCTTTAAACCAGGCTGTTATGGAGGAGAAGCTATATTTGTTCCTAAGAAAAATGGGGTCTCTGAATTAGATGGCTATGTTATGACTCTAGTCTTTGACGAGAATAAGCAAAAGAGTGATTTAGTCATTCTCGACCCTGCTAATTTTGAAGATGAGCCTATCGCTCGTATTCACTTACCTGTCAGGGTTCCCAGTGGTTTTCATGGCAATTGGATTGCCAAAGACGCTCTCAATTTCAATGGCGTGTAGGGCGAACGGCCATTCGCCCCTACTTTTTCCTGACTCAGCCTGCTACCTATTTAAACAAAAATAAACGAATAAAGCACGAGCAAAAGAGTACCTCCAAACAAAATATGATTTGCCCAATCATCAAAATTCCAATCTTTAAACATTTGAATTAATCCTCACTTATTACTTTAGTACAGACGTGTCGGCGACACGTCTCTTCACAATTTTGATTTACTACTTCATTCTGCACAGCCATAGGCATAGGGGAAAGAAATCCCTTCCCCCTAATAATTGTCCTATTGACTATTCATTCTGGGTAGATGTTTTTAAACTAGGAATAGGCGATTCTTCTGAAGTTTCAGGAGCTTTAGGCTCTTTTGTTTTATCAGGAGTACCTCCCTTGCCACCTTTGCCACCTTTGGGTCGTTTGCCACCTTCCAAGAAATACTTCTCAAAGTTCTTAATCACGATATAGAGGTTCGGGACAAACAGCAAACTCAAAATAGTAGATACGAGCAATCCACCGAAAACAGCAGTTCCCAGAGACCAGCGACTGATTGCACCAGCACCATCGGCAATTACCAAAGGAAGGAAACCGAATAGTGAGGAAACCGCCGTCATCAGAATCGGGCGCAAACGCTGTTCCCCAGCAGTAATCGCTGCCTGGGTAATGCTCATACCTAAAGCCTTAGACTGGTTGGCAAATTCCACAATCAGAATAGCATTTTTACTTGCCATCCCAATCAGCATTACCAAACCCACCTGAACGTAAATATTATTGTTCAGAATGGGCCAGATTCCTGCTCCTGGATTTAAAGGGGAACCTTGAATCAAAGTAGCACGCAACCAAATCCCGCCCAGGGCACCCAAAATAGCTAGAGGTACGGTGAGCATAATGATGGTGGGATCGATGTAGCTTTCGTACTGAGCTGCCAAGACCAAGAACACCATCACAAAACCCATCCCAAAGATTATGGGGGCTGCTCCCCCTGCTTCTCTTTCTTCTGCGGCAGTGGTTGTCCAGTCATAGCCAAAACCTGGTTGCAAGGTTTGCTCCGATACTTCCTCCATCGCAGCAATTACCTGCCCAGAACTATAGCCTGGGGCGGGAGCAGCGATGATTTTAATGGCTGGAAAAACATTGTAGTTAGTCACAATAGGCGGATAGGAGATTGGGGTTGCTGCTACCAGGTTACTCAATTGAACCAATGCTCCATCCCGAGAACGGACGTAGAGCTTCTCAATATCTGCGGGATTAGACCGAGATTCAAATTCTGCCTGGGCATAAACCCGATATAGTCTTCCATCTAGTACAAACTGATTGACAAAGTTGGAACCTAGATAGGTCTGTAAAGTGTTGAGAATTTCGGTAATCTCAACATTCTGTGCCTTGGCTTTATCCCGATCGATATCAGCTTCGAGCATCGGGCTATCGAAGGTAAAAGTACTAAAGGCCGCACCGATTTCTGGACGCTGATTGGCTGCTTGCATCACCCGTTGGGTGTTATCGACCAATGCTTCCATACCTTTTAACTGACGGTCTTGAATGAATAGTTCCGAACCACCAAAGTTACTCATCCCATCTACAGCCGGGGCATTAACGGCAAAAACTCTGGCTCCATCTATTTCTTGCTGAAGCATCTGGTTGACTCGCTGCATCACACCAAACGCAGATGATTTAGCCCCAGGTCGCTCATCCCAAGGATGCAATTTAACGAAAAACAATGCTTTGTTGCTGTTCTGACCCTCGAAAGAAAAACCATTTAATACCAGCGAATGCTCGACTTCCTCCAATTCAATCACTTTGGGTAGAACTTGACTACTAATTTTGTCGGTGAAGTTGAGCGAAACTCCGGGGGGAGCTTCCGTTAGCATATAAAAGTAACCTTGGTCTTCTTCGGGGATAAATCCTTGGGGCATTGACTGGTAAACCCAACCCGTTGCTACTAGCCCAGCAATAAAAATCAAGATCACAAGGGTCGTAAACTTAGTCATCAATTCCAGTAATCGCCGATATTGTACCCGAACCAAGTCAAAGGCACTATTGAACCAATTAAAAAATTTCCCTAGAGGGCCTTTGGTTCCCTCCTGGCGTTTCATCATAATTGCCCCCATGGTTGGGGAGAAGGAAAGGGCGTTAAAGGTGGAAAATGACACCGCCGCAGCCAATATCAGGGCGAATTGTTTATATACAATACCTGTAGAACCAGGGAAGAAAGAGACCGGAATAAACACCGCCAGCAACACCAAAGAAGTGGCGATCACAGCTCCCGATAGCTCTTCCATCGCATCGAGAGCTGCCTGCATCGGTCTCATGCCTTGTTCCAACTTAGTTGCAATCCCTTCTACTACCACAATTCCGTCGTCCACTACCAGACCCGTTGCCAGTACCAAGGAAAACAAGCTGAGCTGATTGAGAGTAAAGCCCAGAGCTAAGGCAGCAATCAAGGCCCCCAGCATAGCCACCGGAATGGCAACTGCCGGAATGATAGTAGTGCGCCAGTCTTGCAAGAAGACAAAGATAACTAAAACTACTAATGCGATCGCCTGAATCAGGGTGATCATCAAATCATTGATCGAGGCAGTAACAAACAGGGTGTTATCTTGGACTACTACCTGTTTCAACCCAGGAGGAAAAGCGGGTTCCAACTCGGCTATTTTTGCTTTGACTGCATTAGCAGTTTCCAGAGCATTCGTCCCAGGAAGTTGATAGACTAGCAAGGCTATAGCAGGAACATTGTCATCTAAGGTTACGCTGGTATCATAGTTTCGAACACCCAGTTCCGCTCTGCCAATATCCTTAATTCTAATTAGTTCCCCATTGTCGCCTACTTTGACGACCATATTTTCCGCTTCAGCAGCAGTTGTAAATCGACCCTTGACCCTGATGGGAAACTCGAAATCCTGCGCACTCGGTGAAGGTCGCTTGCCCACAGCTCCCGCACCCACTTCAAAATTCTGTTCATTAATGGTGTTCACTACATCGGTTGCTGTTAAGCCTCTGGCAGCCAACTTGTCTGGGTCTACCCAGATTCGCATTGAATAAACCTCACTCCCATAAAGTTGCAGTTTCCCTACCCCTTCAATCCGTCTCAGATCATTCCAAATATAGCGATCTACATAGTTGTTAAGAAAAACACGGTCATAGAGGAATTCCCCGTTTTCATCTTTTTCCGAATAGAATCCGTAAACCAAAGTAATACTAGGTGATTGTTTCTCAGTTTTTACCCCTGTAGAAATAACCGCTTGCGGCAAATCAGCCTGAGCTTGGGAGACTCGGTTTTGCACCAATACCTGAGCCATATTGCTATCGTTTTCTACGGGAAAACTGATATTTATCGTGGCGTTACCGGTGTTATCAGTAAAGGAATCAATCCATTTTGCTTCCTCCACCCCGTTGATTTCCCGTTCTAACACAGTTGTTACATTTTCGACGGTGGTTTTGGCATCAGCACCAACGTAGTTGGCCGTTACAGATACCCGCTTGGCGGCGATCTCTGGTAGCTTATCTAAGGGCAAAAGTGCCATGGCAATCATGCCCACCAGAATAATCAAAATGGTACAGACCGTCGTTAAAACCGGTCGTTTAATAAAGGGTGTGGCTATGGAAAATATCATCAATCTTCAGGATAAAGGATTTTTAAACTGGGAACCCTACGGGTCATTTTAGTACAGCATTCAGGTTTTGAATCAACTCACTTAACAATAGTTGTCACAGCTTATAATTGCTCTTGATTGCTGGTTCAACAAAATCTATTGTTCTACGGTCTGTTCGCTAGTTATTTCTGCTTCCGTAATTGGGGTACCATCTTTAAGGTCGAGTATTCTTGTAACAGCAATGCGATCGCCTTCTTGAACCCCAGAGATAACTTGAAATTCCTGACCCTGAATTGGCCCGACTGTAATTGGTTGCTGCTTGACAACTAATTCAGCTGCCTTGGATTCTCCTGACTCATCAGAGTCTCCTGGGGTAGCAACAAAAACAAATCTTTGTCCTCCAAGGGTAGAGACAGCTCTAGTCGGTACTAGAACTCCGGGTTGTTCTTGCCAAATAACTTTGACCTGAACATATTCTCGATCCCTGAGACTTCCATCATTTTTAAACTCTACCTTCGTCAGGATTGATTGCGTACTTTGATCGGCTACAGGCGAGATGAAGGTGATTTTCCCAGTAACTCCATCAGTACCATCTTTGTTAATGATTTTAACGGGCAGTCCTAATTTTAATTGCGATCGATATTCGGTAGGAATCCTAATGTTAAGATAGAAAACTTCATTATCGGTAATGGTAGTCATTGATTGACCAATATTGACAAAATCACCAACCTTTTTTTCATTAAGGCTACCGACATAGCCATCAATAGGAGCGTTAATGGTATTGAAAGCTAGGGGTTGACTGACTGAACCTAATTCAGCTTCAGACTGTTTAACAGCAGCTTTTTGGCTATCTACATTAGCAATAGCTTGATCGACTTGCTTCTTGGCTGCTTCAAGAGATTGAATACTGGCGTTCAGAGCTTCTTTCCTGGCTTGAAGAGTAGCCATATTAGTTGCGAGGTCGCGGGTTTTGTCATCTAAGTCTTGCTGAGCTCTAGCCCCTCCTTTTACTAGAAAGTCAGATCGCTCGATGTTAATCTTAGCCAGTGCTACTTCAGCTTCTAAATCTTGAACATCGGCTCGGGATCTTTCTACCTCAGCCGCTGCTGCCGCTTGACTTGCCTCTGCTGTCTTCAGTTGAGCTTCAGCCTGAGCGAGGGCTGCTTTTTGGACGTTTACAGCTTGAGTTGCCGCGTTAACATCTTCCTGTTGTTGCGTAGGTTCGAGCTCGATTATCGGTTGACCCTGACTTACGCGATCGCCCTGCTGAACAAAAATCTTGAGAATTCGACCATCTATTCGTGGTGCCAGGTTGACTCTTCCTCGTGCTTCGAGAGTTCCCACATACCGTGAGCTGTCAATCAGAGTGCCAGTTTCTAGCGTTTGTAATTTTACCGGAATGGCATTCGCTTGATATTCTGATTCTTTGCTACCACAGCCTCCTACTAACAAAGGGATTAGGAAGAGCGCACCTAATAGTTTTTTGGTCAAAGGGAAACTAGTATTTGTGTTTTTCATGAGACTTATCTAGCATACCTAACTAAAATATACCTATATCAATATTCTTAAATGTTAAATTCAATCTCCGTAATATTACTATACTACTTGATTTCCAAGCAAAAAAACTTAAATTAATTTTAAGAACCAATACGAATTGACTAAATTTCACCAAGAGTTTATGGTTTGATTTATACTTAGTAAGTTATGAATATACTACAATCTTGAGGGCTCCATCTGCAAGAAAAATTATTCCCAGAAAAAACTTTTATTGGTGTCCATCTTAGTGATATTGTAGCTGGTTTAGTCGAGAGGATGTGCAAAATTTGCATCTTGTAAAGTTGCTTTAAAGAGGATATTGTAAGCAGATAAGGAGAAGTTTACTAATGAAATACCAGGTTTTTCGACGCTACTGATTTAAAACATAAATTAAATAGTAATACTAATATAGCTTTTGGTTTTTGGCTCTTGGCTATTAGCTTTTTGAGAACATATTACAGAAGATGATAAATTTGCTTTTCCTAGCTTGATTCAGCAACGCCGAATTTTATGATTACTGAATCGACGCTTGAGGAATAACCTTCAGCATAGAGTCCTGCTCAGGGTTAAAATGGAGATATAGACTCCATATCATACTTACTTCGTTCAATGCTCTCCAGGTTAGTTTCACCCTGTTCGCTCCAGATCAACGAGCTCAATCTGTCTCGGTTGCTAGATTTTCTTCCCTGGGTCACTATTCTTAGTTTATTTTTGATGACAACTGGTTGTAGTTCCTGGCGGACGCGATTCTCACGAACCACTGCTGATTGGACCCACCGCTCTGCAGAAATCGCCTGTTATTCTGGTGGCAAACTCATCTATTCGGGTAAGACTGATGGCAAGGTATTCTCGGAAACCAATTCCGATGGATATATTTTTATTGCAGCTGATGACAAAAAACTCAAAGAAGTTTCTGGCGACTGTATAATCAGGTACGAATAAGCTTTAAACTAACCTAGGTTGTTTTCTTTGACCGAAAAACCTCAGAGCGCAAGCCCCTGCTTTCCTTAAACCAGAATTTTATGATTACTGAATCGAGGTTCTAGTAGAGCGTCAACCTTGTTTTGAGGAATAAATTTTTTCCCATGCTCCGAAGCTCCCCGCTCCCCTGCATACTTCTATTCCTCATTTCTATCTTGACAGACTACTAGGGAGTATAGGGTGTATTAGAAGCGGTCGTTTTACTATCGATTACCCTACCTTTACTAAGAAAAGATATGCCTTGCTGCGAAGTAGTACTAACCATAACGGCTTCCAAAATGGGCTCAAAAACTTCTGTTGCAGCAACCCACTCTACGATAAAGTTAGCACCGGAGCTACCCGTTTGATCATTTTGATCCACTATAAATTCAGTTGAAGCCAGTGGAGCTAGTCGCAAAGGATTTTCTAAATGATCTTTAACCAAGTTACCATCAGAATCGTAGTATTTAACGGAAGTAATGATAATGGGATTGTGGACGTCGGTGTTACGCACACTCAAGGTAGCAGCTAATTGAAGAGTTCTAGTTTTACTAAAGAAATAAATCTCGGAATAGATCGGAACATAGATTGTTTGACCTATGGCAATTTTCAATGTTTCATCCAATTGTACTTCCTGAGGTGAAATCTGGGAGGAAGCAGGTGAATTTGACTGTTGGGAGTTTATTTGCGTCTTTGGTGACGAAGTACAGCTGGACAGAAAAACTAGACAAATAACTAAACAAGAGGGCAATAATTTCATTTTTCTGCTTATACTCATTACTGTTCAATCCTAGATAGAGTCTATATTACCAGGATTAATCGCAGTATCGGTTTGAATAAAATCAAGCAAGACGTTTATCGGGTATCCCAACCTGAGCACTGGAACGATTAAGAGTGCTAATAATCCCCAAAGTTACGGTGTTATCCAATCCCAAAGGATTGCCTACCGCGATCGCCGAGTCGCCTACTTGTATTTTACTAGAATCACCCAAGGGAGCAACATTCTAGCTTTGATGAATTTTGTGTGCCAAGTTGACATACTCCCCGACCTAAAGGCACGGGGATTCTGGGGTCAAGCAGCAATAGCGCTCAAAGAGTGACTTACATCGCCTAACCCAAGAGAAGATGCCCCTTCTCTTTGAATATTCTTAGCTGCATTAAGATCTCGATCGACCTCTCCACAATTAGGACAATCCCAAGATCTCTCTTTAAGAGACAATTCTTTATTGTGATAGCCACAATCAAAACAGGTTTTAGAGCTAGGATAAAATCTATCAATAACATGAATTGTTTTACCTTTTTTGTTGGCTACTGTCTCTAAAATTTCTAAGAAAGTTGAAAAAGCTAAATCGCTCACTTTTCTCCCCCATAGCCTCTTCATCCCATTGAGATTCAAGTCTTCAAAAATAAGCACATCATATTCATTAGTTAATTGATGAGCTAATTTCCAAAACCAATCTTTTCTTTTATGTGAAATTTGCTCATGAACTCGATTGAGATTATCTTTGGCTTTATACCAATTATTAGAGCCTTTCTTCTTGCTAGATAATTTTCTACTAGCAGCCTTTAATTTAGTTCTAAATTCCTTGAAGAATAAAGGAGATTTTATAGTTGTTAAGTCACTTGCAGTTAAGAACGTTTTTAATCCGAAATCGAAGCCTGCAATTTTACCTGTCACGACTCCAAAAGATTCATCAATAAAATCAGTCACCACTATAATGAATAACTCATCAAGGGGATTACGCTTAACTGTTAGTGTTTTAACCTTTCCTTTGAGCTCTCTGCTTTTAGAAAACTTATATACTTTATTACCTATACGAACTTTGTTGTCTGCTAGGAATTTATATCCAGCTTGTTTTAAAGTGTATGATTTATACTTTCTAGTTTTCTTAAAGTTAGGTGGTCTAGTGCCAGACTTAGATTGCTTGAAGAATAATTTGTAGGCTTTATCGATTCTCTGACAAATATCTTGTACTGCCTGTGAACCGACTTGCTGCCAGTATTTTATTCTTTTTCTTAGTTTGGCGATATGCTTCATTAACTTATACAAATTCAAGTGCTTGCCAAAGATTCTGTAGTATCTTTTATGCAAAGCAATACAATGATTATAGATACTCCCAGCAGCGTTAATTTGCCGATGGAGTTGTCTATTTTTCTTTGATTTGTATAGCTTGAATTTGTATGTTTTCATGTTGTTATTGTATCATTAATTGATACAAAAGCCGTCCTGAAGGACGGGGCTTTAAACCCAGGTTATTGGTAAAAAAAATTAACTATAACCCGTTCATCTTTCAAGTTATCCGCTTTTAGCTCCAAGCTCAAGGCACGACATTATAAGGCGGGGTCTGCCCGCTGCGGTGACCGGTGTTCCCTGGTCAAAATCAATAGTTGACTCTTGGTAAACGATGTTTGAAGCCACAAAGAATTTCCCAGGAAATAGTATCTAAAATATTGGCCCAATCATCTGCCGTAATAATATGTTCCCCTTCTTGGCCGAGTAACGTAACAATTTCTCCTGGTTGCAGATTATCAAGATGACTGACATCTAAAATCAATTGATCCATTGTAATCGCTCCAATTTGTGACACTAACTGCCCTCGAATGATCGCCTGTAAACGGTTGGAGAGGTTTCTAGCTACTCCATCTGCATAACCAATTCCCACAACAGCGATCATCATATCGCGATCGCAGATATACTGATAACCATAACTAATACCTGTACCTTGGGGAATCTTTTTAACTTGAGTAACTCTTGCTTTGACTTGTAACACAGGCTTGAGATCCACTTGATTCTTGAGATGGGATGCCGGATACAAACCATAGATCGCTAACCCTACTCTTACAAGATCGTAATGGAGAGCAGGATCTTGTAACGTGGCAGCAGAATTAGCCATATGTAATCGGGGAGGGATGATTCCCTGGGCTTTGATTTGTGCGATCACCTCTTGGAAGCGTTGATGTTGCAAGTTCATAATTGTCTTATCAGGATCATCTGCGGTAGCAAAATGGGAGTAAATTCCTGCTATTTCTAAATTCGGTAACTGGCACACCAAGGAAACGAATTCGAGGGCATTTTGCCAGTTGGTTCCCAGACGAGACATTCCCGTATCTAACTTAAGATGGACGGGCAAAGAGCTATTGAGCGTATCCGAAAAGATTAAAGCTTGTTGAGGGTTACAAATGGTCGCTTGTAATTGCCATTGCGCGATCATATTTATTTCTGCGGTGGAGTTAATCGCTCCTAAAAGCAAGATAGGAGCATTAATTCCTGCTTGACGTAATTCGATGCCTTCAGCTAAAGTCGCAACCGCCAGCCAAGTGGCACCATGTTGTAAGGCTGTCTGGGCCACTATCACCGCACCATGACCATAACCATCTGCTTTAACCACTGCCATTAAATTGGTATGAGGAGATAAGATACTCTTAATTTGTCTAACATTATGGGCTAAAGCATTTAAGTCAATTTCAACCCAGGCCCGTTGGCGTTCAATAAATGGGAAATGTGATTCTGAATTAGTAAGGTTTTTAACCGAAGATGAGATTTTACTATGTTGCTGCCAACTGACCATTCTCTTTGCTTGAAAAATCTTTTATTTTGGACATCTTAACTCAAAGATTTAAAAATCAAAAAAAGGACTATCCCTAATAATTCTAAGGATAATCCCTCTCAATTTTGTCTAGACAATCGTGTTTACTTCCCAATAAACAAACTATGCAAACTTAATTTACCCTTCGATAACCAACTAACTTAAAGCTGCATTACTGCGATCATAGGTTTTACTAAAACTGCTACTTGGCTTGCCTTGAATAGTTGTCCAATATTGACTATCCACGTCTACCCCAATTTCTGAAGCGGTACGACGAAGTAGAGATTGTTGCCGATTTTTCACTGCATGACGATGACGATTAAATAGTGCACGGGATTGACTCTGAGCTGACATAAGATTAACTCTCCAAATAACTTATTAAACTTAATTTTGTTTAACTTCTAAAATATTTTATTGTTTTGATAGCACTAGCTTAACTTTTTTCTGTAGCATTAGCTACATTTTTTTTGTTTTTTTTACAAAAAGTCATTATCGGCTAGGGAAGAGGATCGGGAAATTCAGCGATCGCGGATAAAAATTAGTACTTTTGTATTCTGTCTCAAGATATTAAAATTGCTCATTCTCGGCAGTAGCCCCTCACAGATTTGCACAAATGATTTAGGATTGCTATAACAATTCTATTTGAGTCATGAAAATTTACGAGGCAAAAAAGCAGAAGGCATAAATTATGAATATTCCAGTAAAAGAAATATCTATGGGGCTTGCTAGGGGTGATTTACGCCGAGTTCATCATATTGCTTTCAATGTTCAAGATATGGATGCTTCCCGATATTTTTATGGAACAATTTTGGGGTTGCATGAACTGACAGGGGATGAAGTACCTAAAACCTTGACTAAGTTGGTACAAGAAGGCAAAGTGGCTAATTTTGTCACCCCTGACGGTACAGTAATCGACCTATTTTGGGAGCCAGAATTGTCCCCACCAGATACTGATCCAGAAAAGAGTTTTACCCGCGCTAATCATCTTGCTTTTGATATTGAGCCACAACTTTTTGACCATGCGGTTGATGTTCTACGTCACCATGGGGTCAAAATTTCTACTGAGCCTGTGACTCGTCCTACTGGAAGAGGGGTTTATTTTTATGATCCAGATGGTTTTATCCTAGAAATCCGCTGTTCGCCTGAGATTTCATAAAATACAGACGCCCCCATATTTTTGAATTATAAAAAATTAGAGTACAGTTGGTTGGTGGCGATAACATCTTTTAAAAACTAAGATTTATCAGTCCCTTATCTTTATCAGTACCTCATCTTAGAACATGGAATCTCAAGCGATTTTAATCCACCATCACATCTTTAAAAATGCAGGAACTTCTTTTTGCTATGCGCTAAAACAATATTTTCAAAATCGGTTCCTAGAATATGATTTACCTAATAGTCGGATTATTACGCAAAAAGATTTAGGGAATTTTATTCAAGAGCATCCAGAAGCTTTAGCGATCTCTGGACATCATATTTGCCTTCCAACCCCACAAAATGCAAATTATCAAGCAATATCCTCAATTTTACTGCGCAACCCTTTTTCTAGAATTAAATCAATTTACAAATTTGAGCAGAAACAACAAGCCCATACTCCAGGAGCAATACAGGCGAAAAAACTCAATTTCAAAGACTATGTTTTGTGGCGACTGGAAGCTACTCCCAATATGCTGGGGAACTATCAAACCCATTATTGTTCGAGGAGTAAACCAGCCGATATTTGTAAACAACCCACAGAAGAAGAGTTGGAAATTGCGATCGCGAATCTCAAAACATGTGCCATAGTAGGTACGGTAGAAAGATATGAGAATTTTTTGCAGCTTGCCTCACAGCATCTGCGCCAATTTTATCCTGATATTACTTTGGGATACATGAGGCTGAATAGAACATCCCAATTACAAGAAAATGCTGAAGATATCAAAACTAACTTAGTAGAAGAATTAGGCGAGGAACTCGTAGCTGATTTGGAAGCGAAAAATCAACTTGATATGAAATTGTATTATGTAGCAGAGCAAATTGTAAATTATAATTTGAAATCGGTTACTATCGCCAGTCCGTGAACATTTAACATTGACAAGTGACCTTGCGGATTTTTCCTTATGTTTGCGTTTGCGCTTGCGCTTGCGGAGCTATACCCGAAGGGTCTGCTATACCCGCAGGGGCAGCTCTACCCGCAGGTACAGCTCCATCCTAAGGAGCTCCGCAAAAGAACGCACTAATTAAAAATTTAATGTTAAATAGCGATCAGTTATTAGTAAATAATTTAGCTTAAGAGGATGACCCTAGATTTTTGGGCTAAGACTAGCGGCACTTGGATTAATATTTTTACGGTTTTAATTGGTACTAGTTTTGGTCTAATTTTAAAAAATCGTCTTTCTGGGAAAATACAAAAGATTATTACTCAAGGTATTGGCTTAGTTACTATTTGGATTGGTGTAACAATGGCAAATAGCATGGGAAAAGTTACAGCAAGAGATATTAATGGTGTAGTACTCGGATTAGTAGCAATTGTCTTAGGAGCTATTGTTGGTGAATGGTTGCAAATTGAGGAAAAATTAAAAGCAATTGGTGATTTCTTAAAAGAAAAATTTCGGGGACAAGGATTATTTACTGAGGGTTTTGTGGCTAGCAGCTTGTTATTTTGCGTCGGACCGATGACTTTAATTGGTTGTCTTAAGAATGGCTTAAGTGGCGATGATACACTGCTCATAATCAAGGCAACTATGGATGGTATTGTTTCCATTGCCCTAGCTAATATTTATGGTATTGGGGTGGGATTTTCGATCATAGTTTTATTAGTTTATCAAGGAGGATTATCTTTACTAGCTGGTTTGGTTGCTGATGCTATTCCCGAGCCAAATAACGATCCCCATGTCTTGATTATTAGTGGAGTTGGTGGGTTAATGATTATGGCGATTGGTTTGAATTTACTGGAAATAACTAAGATTCGTGTTGCTTCTTTTTTACCTGCGATCGCTTTTGCTCCTTTGATTTACTATTTAGTCAGTAGATATTTTTAGAGCGTTAGGTAATCGATGCAGATTGGAACTACCAAAATTTACTCACTAGATTCAAAGATTCGGTAGCATTTGGTATTAATATTTTTCTACCAAACCTTTATTAAAGAACGCTGAAGAAAATTATCCTAAGATATTCAGCAATATGGTATTCTTAATTCCCATATTACTGTGCTCAAGTCTGATACCTTTTCTTCTTTATTACAGGGTTGTACAGCAAGTATTATCACCGTTTATAGTAAATTTTTCTACGACACATGAGCCAAAAATACAGGGGAGAAAGTCATACCAATTTGAATAAAAAATACGACAGATCAATGTAGGGGTTTGGCAGTGCCAAACCCCTACCTAAATTTCATGTGTAGCAAACATTCTTTAATTTGTTATCAAATTCGATTGAACAAATAAACTATAAAAATCAGTGTCAGTAAAATAGAGTCAAAAGGGTTGGGGATAAAAAGAGCTAAATGACATCAGACAAGCAGAAAGAATTGAAAGAACATGTAAAGATCATAGCCAAAATAATTTATGAATCAATTTTTTCAGAAGATTCTGATGATTCTGGATTCTCAATTTTTTTCTTTATTGTCAATTACTTTCTTAATTGTTTCCCTAATTTTTTCTTCATTGTCAATTACAATCGGTGTTAATTCAACACCTAGCTGCTGAGAAGGTCCAATTTTAGAAACAAATACTAGAGATTTTTTCATCAGCGATCCTAGATTATCTAAATTATTTTTGTCATCGACAGAAATAATATGATTCTCTCCTTTAGCATTACTCTGGAGAATAGTATCAAGCAGTTCTACTTCTTTATTATTAAGACTATCAAGATTCTGCCCCAATTCTTCAGACTTAATCGAATATTCCTCTGCATCAAGCAACTCATCAGCCAAAGCAAAAGCACTTGCCAAAAAAAGACGAGTCATGAGATATCCAGAGAGAAAACCACAGGAGCCAAAAAATACTATCGAAGAAGCAATAACAGTAGGCATTGCTTGATTGTCGGTAAATCCCTCTGAGAGGAAATTACTAAGTGCAGCTAAAAGACTGGGAACTCTATATAGTTGAGTAAGACCAATTCCTACTATCATTTTTGTGAGCCAGTCTGAAATCTCCTGAAGGTTTGTATTTGTTTGTAAACGCTGGTTTTGAGTGTTATTTTTGAACTCACTTGTTTGACCATCTCTGCTACTTATTTTTGGATTTGTATTCTCTGCCTGAGTTGATCGAGGTATTCCAAACAGAAAGCCAATTATAAAAGTACTTAGAAAAGATCCTCCAGAAATAATGAATAGAGCACTAAATATTATTCCACTATGAGTAGATATGGAACTATCATTCTGAGAGGTAGCCCAAGCAAAGACCGCAATACCAACAACACCGAAGAATACTATTAATAATAGAATATTTCTTGTCCATTTTATATGGCGATAATTAATTCGGGTACGTTGCTGATTCTTATAATTCTGTAGTGAAGTCATCAAGATTTCCTCCTTTGTGTAACTTGATTCATAGTTACTCGAAAGCAAATTGCGAAAATTTTGTTATCGAACTTATTTGTTAATAATCAAAACAAGTAAATTCAAACTATAATTTCGCTGGGTTACAGGTGATCTGAACCCAGCTTATGAACGCAGCTATAGTTAAATATTTTCTAAATAGAACTGAGCTCGGGCGATTACATCATCTCCATAATCGTGATGTGTTGTCCCCCGATTCATGCCATCGATGGTACTAACATTAGATACCCCAGAGTTATATGCTACACAAGCCCCCTTAAGAACTTGTTCATCTGGCCAATCGGGATGTTTTTTCGCTACTTGATCGCGATAATTACTAAAAATGCCAATAGCTTGCTCGACGTGGGCTTGAGAATAGGGATCGTCTCGTCCGAGGATAGTATGATAGCGTCTATCTACTTGTAGAATACCCCAGCCATGATTATTGTCTCCCCAACCAGGATCATTACCGAATTTCCCTAGAATGGTACCTAAGTGGCTTTCACGACTAGCAAGGGCAGCAATAATAGCTGCGGGGACGTTAAGCTTTTTGGCAACTTTCTTGATAGAAGTCAGTCTTTCTGGAGAAAGATTTTTCATGTCTCTCCGAGCAATTTCCCGACTTGCATCGACTCCTGGTGAAGAAATATTCTCTGGTTTGGCTGTTGCTTTCTTACAACCTTCGGTTGGACAATTTTTCAACGCTTTCTCCCATCGACCTATGGTTTCATTATCTAAATCGCCAAGATTATCATCATCATCATCTTTGAGATCTTCTTCATAGCCTTTAACAATCTCAACGTGAGGTTTGAAAGCATACCAGTTATACTTACCATTTTTGGGATCTTTTAATTCAAACTTCCAGTGATCTCCATTATCTTGTACCCAATTTACTAATAGTGGCTCGGCATCAGTTTTCGGAATGAAGTCAAACTTTCCTTGGGAATCAGTAATTTCAGAAGATTGGATAGGTTGACTTTTTATTACAGTCTTTTCTTTGCCATAAATAGCGGAATTACACAGACCAAGTTTTTTACAGGTATTTTCCCCAGCTATACCGTCTACTAATAAATCAGGCTGACTCTGTTGATAGTCTTCAACTGCTTTTTTCGTAATCTCACCAAATTTGTCATCAACAGCAATATTTAATTTTTGCTGGAGCCAACGAACATCTAAACCGCTAGTGCCAATCTTCATCACTTCGATATTTTCAATGAAATCGTCTTCATCAATGCCACCCGCCAGCAGCTCGAAATTGAGATGAATTTTTTCCCCTTTGATAAAACAATAGGTATCAAGATCAACGTGAGAGCCATAATCCGTAGGACCACGAGAACCATGTCCTGCTTCTATGCCAATAGCTTGTCCTTGGGCGACTCTTTGTCCTACTGATTTCAGCAGTTTGGAACAGTGAGCATAGGCTTGATAACAGATATATGTTTTGCCCTGATAAATAAAAGGAATATCTAGTTTGACATGAATTCGATAGCCGTAACCCCCTTCTCGACCAGCTTTAGTCACTACTCCGGAATACATACTAATAACTTTAGTTCCGAACCCCTTTGTATAGTCGAAACCGATATTGTATTTGCCAGGACTGATGGTTCTCATCGAACCATCTCTAAAAATTGCTTTACGGGTAGAGCTTTTATACCCATGACCATTAGGCTCCATAAAGCCTGCTGTAACTAAGACAGTTCCCATAATTTTGTTAGTGTATTGCTTGTAAGGAGCGTATACTTGAGTTTCTGGGAAAGGTTTGTCAAATAAAATTGGAGTATCAGTCATAGTTAATCACCTTAATATTAGTTTTTATTTTTGAAGTATTTTTTGCATTTTCCTGATTTGTTTTTTCTATCTAGTTCTTCTAAGTACAGAAGATGCAGTTTTAATAATTTCCTGTTATGGCGGATAAACTGACCAAGCTTCAGCTTGATAGATAATGGAACCTTGTTCCGTGATGCTCAATAGATAGCTAAATTCACCTGATCCCTTGATGGTATAAACTGTATTTCCGTTTCGTGCTTGCCAAATAATTCCAGTTTCAGCCAAGTCCCCCTTTACTGCGGGAAGAATAATTTTTGCTTTAGTTTTTTTGTCATAGCCACAGTAGACAAAACTTCCATCTTGTTCTTTGAAAATAGAAATTTTAAAATCAGAAGTCTCATATCCATCCTCAAATATAGGTTGCTGGCAAATATTGATGCGCTCAATAATGTCAGCTTTTTGTTGTGAAGAAAAAGACATTGCTGCCCAACTAGGCATAGTTATATTGAGCAAGTATAAAGGCAGAAGAAGCCACTGACTTATTTCAGACTTCATTATTATTTGGTCATCAAGGTATTTTTTTGATTATATGTAATAGGCTGCTAAGCAGTTGGTTTTGCCTTTAATTGAATAAAGAATTTATTTAATTGATCTTCGAGTGACCAGCAAATATAAAATGCTCTTTTCGATTGCCTTTGCTACTATCAATCCATTCAATCCAGTAATGTCCTTCTTCAAAACTCCAATCCAAAATCGGATAATCTCCTGGGGATATTTTTACTAAACTTTCTGATGGTAGATCAGATGATTGTTCCGTAGAAGGTTTTAGAACAGTTTCTTCAGTAACAGTTAATGTTAGGGTTGTTGTCGTTGGAGATTGTCCGATTAAACCTGTAGTGATCGCATCTGCCATTTTATCTGCATTATAGAGATTCATATCCCTTGAAGAGTCACAAAAGCAACATTCAACTAAAATTGCTGGCATATTAGTTTTTCTGAGAACAAAAAAGCGTCTCTCTTTAACTCCACGGTTAAAAAATCCTAATTTCACTATTTCGTTTAAAACTGGAGTTGCTATTCCTTTGGCCGCATTACTGATGGCAAATATTTCTGTTCCATATGCATTACCATTAAAAGCATTAAAATGAATAGAAACAAAAATACTGACATTAGCAGCATTCGCTTTATCAACTCTTTGTTGTAAGGAATGATTTACACTTGTTGCGGATGTAGGAGTACAGTCAATAACTGTATGACCTGCGCTTTCGAGTTTATTAATTAAGCGCACTCCTACTTCTTTGGTTAATACATCTTCTTGTTTAATTCCGCTTGCACCTGTATCTGGAGGTGCATTATGTCCCATGTCAATACCAATTTTCATAGCATAATTTCCTTAGTCATTTTTTTCCACTCAAAATTTTATTTAATTGAATTTATACCTTCAGCCTTGTTTTCTGCTCATTTATTATCAAGTTGCCTAGTGGAATTTATTACAGTGCAACCAGAATAGCTCCAACTCTCAGCATGGCAGTGATAAATTGCTGTGTCCGAGCCGCATCATCAATATCACGCTTTAGCTGGCGTATCTCATCAAGAAGTTCTTGGGTGACTCGGTGATCTGGTTCAACTAGTTTTGCCTGAGCCTTTACCCATGAAGTTGCTGCGATGGATAGACTATCGAACATTTCAGCCTTTTCAACAGCTGAAGCTCTTCGATATTTTCGATAAGCACTTCGGAATATAGCTTCAGCTTCGTCAATGAAAAGTTCGTCTTTGTCAACTTGATTAACCATTTTTTCCTCCTAAGTATGCTCAAATTTTTTTAGCAGAGTCTAAAAATTAAAATTACTACTGCTGTGGCTCTTATATAGGCTGTTCCGGTGGTGACGTAGTTTCTTCTGGCGGTGGCGTTGGCCGAACTTCGTTAGTATTACATTGAGCCCCTAAAGAAAATAACTTCTGATCTGAAACAAATTTAAAATTCTTGTCTTCTTCCGCTTTCTCATGCAACTCTCCAAGAAACGCAAGAGACGATTCTGTACTAACCCCTTCAAGGGTTCCAGCGATTGTAAAAGCTTCTCTAGTTAAAGTTAATATATCACTTAAACTAAAGTCATCATAGTTCTCAGCTACTTCAATAACCTTAAGTCTAGTTGATGCTGCAATAGTAGCTTGTGAAATCACTGCTTGGTTCAATGTGTTTTTTCGCTTAAACACCTCATAAACGTTTCTCGCCGCCTCGCGCAATTCTATTTGTGTGCCAGATTCTATTGCGTTTTCAATTGCTATCACGGCATCTTCTTCTGGAACTACTAAATCAACCTGACGGTTACCAATTGCCTCTTGGTAATTACTGATGTTAATAACTAATTTACGCGCTATTATGGCTGAACATGCGACTTCCTCAGCGGCAAAGAAACTGCCTAGAGGCAGATTTGTTAGACTATTAGAAAAGGCATTATAAAGAGCTTTTTGACGTGTTACAAGCGATTGAATTTCCATCTTGGCATCGGCAAAAGGATCTTGTAGCTCAATGGTCAGAACGTCGAATTCGAGTTCTTTGCCTCTGCTAGAAGAATCATTGGCGGCTGTTATGATACTGTCAATTGCCTCTAATTCAGATAAAGTAGGTTTTTCAAGGGCTGCCAACAACAATTCTTCATATGCAGAAATAGCCTTGTTAGCTTCAACCCTAAAAGCTTCCGCAGCAGTAAGGAGTGCTTCAGCTTTTTCAGAGTTACATCCACTCAGAGTTATGGAAGTACATGCCGTAAGTGTTACTAATATAGATAGACGTTTAAATCTGTGCATCAATGAGTTCCTCTATATTTTTATTCCTTTTACTTTTTTGGAACTTGACTTTTTGCTACTTAACAAAGTAGTTTCTTATGTTTAATAATTCAGTATTAAAAAGTCATTTTCTGTAATTAAAAAAAATTAATATTCAATAACTTAATAAAGCATGGCAATCCCTATTTAAGTTATGAAAATTTCGGAGTAAGAAATGCAGAGAGTAGAAGTTTCTTGTCTAAATTCATAAGAGAACTCTTTCATAGATAAACCTACAATGAGCTTAGCTAATGCTTAAGAATACGTCTGCTCAAGACTTTCATGATTTATGGAAAAAGCAGATCTCTTCTTAGATGGCTTGCTCTGAAGCTTTTATTGCAAAAATAAGAAATATTACAAAAATCCATTTTCTGCATAAAAAGTGACGATTATGCCGGAGTAATAGTTATAAGTTACAAACTTAAGACAAAATAATAATTTTGATGAACAATTTCCAATCAAAACCCGAAGTTATGTCTAATGCCGAAAACAACGGACATTCCATAAAACAAGAGCGATCGCCTGAGCTAGAAGAATTAATTTCCTACCTGGTTAATTATCTCAAACCCAAAGTCCTAAGTGACTTGCAGGAAGAAGTATTGCGGGGTGCCTGGGAAGGAAAAACCTATGCAGAGATAGCAGAACAAACCTTTAACGATCCTGACTACCTTAAAGGAGTTGGTGCTCATATCTGGAAAAATCTATCCGAAGCATTGGTAGAAGAAGTGACTAAAAGAAATATCAAGTTAGTTGCCAAACGCAACTATAAAAAACTGCTAGAAATTAATAAAAAAACTCAACAGAAAGCAATAAACATACCAAAAGATACTAATTATGCCTCAAAAACAGCAACTTTAGGTAACGAAATCGTTACAACTCAATATCGTGATTGGGGAGATGCAATTGATGTTTCGCTATTTTATGGGCGAACTACAGAATTAGATACTCTGGAAAAATGGCTGATCCGCGATCGCGTTCGCCTAATTGCTTTATTGGGGATGGGAGGAATAGGTAAAACCGCTTTAGCTGCCAAACTAGCCAGACAAGTTGCACCAGAATTTGAATTTGTGATCTGGAAATCGCTACGCAATGCACCAGAATTTAAAAACTTTTTGGCTGAACTGATTTTGGCGATCGCAAATAGCCAAAATCTCTACATTTCCGATAATATTGAGCGACAGATTAACAATTTAATGAACTGCTTCCGTAAAAAGCGCTGTTTGCTAATTTTTGATCGCCTAGACAAGATATTGGCAAGGGGCGAACTGGTTGGGCAATATCTCGATGCTTATCAAGGTTATGGTCAATTACTCAGAAGAATTCAAGATGAACAACATCAAAGCTGCGTGTTAATTACCAGTCGTGAAAAACCTACTGGCTTAAGTCTGAGAGAAGGTAAAAAATCCCTAGTGCGATCGCTAAAGATTAAGGGTTTATCTCATAATGCTATGCTTCATATCTTGTTTGATCGCGGTTTAATTGGAACAGAAGCGACTCTTAAACAATTCAGCGATCGCTGTGAAGGAAATCCTTTAATTTTGAAAATGGCTACTGCTACGATTGAAGCTTTATTTGCCGGAGATGTTCGCAGCTTTATCTCTCACCATACCCTGTTATATGGTAATATTTGGCAATTACTCGATCTACAATTTCAACGTTTATCAAGCCTAGAACAGCAGATAATGTATTATATTGCCTTAGAAAAAGGCGATGTCAGCTTTACAAAATTATCGAATAATATTGGATCTAAAATACCCTACTGCCAAACCATTGAAGCATTAGAATCTTTGCAAGGCAGATCGCTCATTGAAATCACTGAAGCCAGATTTATTCAACAGCCGATTATGCTGGAATATCTCCAAAAAAAGTTATTTAATTACTTGTCTAGCACCTCGATCGCCAGCTTTAATAAATAGGAAAAAATTTGGCTCTCAAACAAGGCGGGAATCCCAACAACTTCTCCATACTGGGAAGCAACTATCGGTTGTTTGGTTCTCTGATAGGTTGCAACTAATTGAGGCTCTTTATGAATTATGCAGGCTAGATGACTTACTACGTGTTCTTCAGCGAGTATGTTCCAGACTCAACGTTCAGACAAAGATCGATTCAACCCTGAATCGAAGGAATGCTCTAAACAACAGTGATTATGTCATCGGCATGTTTTAAATCGAAGGTTACCACCCCTCAACCGTGATAGATTTCGAAATACCAAGAAAGTTCGGTATAGGGGATAGTCTTCTAGGAATTAGACCGGTTTATTTATTGTTATTATTGAGAATAGAAGCTTGCAGTTTGGCTTCAGCTTCCAGTTCCTTGGTAAGAAAGTAGTTAAGAAAAGTTCTAATGACGGCAAGTACTGCTAACTGACCGAGAGCTTCAAACGAGGGAGCAATTGTTGTACCCAGTATATCTGCTCCCAATTGGTACTCTAGTGCCAGTGCGAGCCAAGAGCCGAATCGTAAGCGTATGAGTACGAAGCGATATTCCTGAAACCGTGAAATTAAGAGAATCGCCATGCGCAATGTCGTCAAGAAGCCAAAGAATACGCACAGAGCCGAACTGACTTCCAAACATAACTGAAGCAGTTCCACCAATAAAATCAAGTTAGTCTCTATCTGTTCAATCCATTCCATTTAGTATTCAAAATTTGCTCTGACTTATCAGTATCCGACTGGGAACAATTTTATGTCTTATCCCATACTTTTTTGGTGGAGTATCAACTTAATTTAAGATGAACGCTGGACAAAAGCTCAAAAAAACTTTAAGCTAGCTCAAAATTTATTAGCTCAAGGTAAATCTACAGAACAAGTTCTGGAGTTGATTATGCCTGAATAAGTGTTTTTTCTCTCATCAATCTCTTGTCTACAGAGAAACCTTCCAGTCATATGGATTGTCAAGAATATTTCAAGAGATCGAAGAATAGGAAAATCTTCTAGCAAGTAAAGTTGGACTGCCTCCATCAAAGGGATAAAATTTACATTGATTAATGAGTTAGATTTTTATTAGTTATATTTTGAGCAGCAGCAAGACTCTATCCGACAAACAATTAGTTACAAATAATCCTCTCAGTATAGCTCCAATGATGGATCGCACTGATCGCCATTTTCGGTACTTGATGCGTCAAATTACTCAATACACTCTGCTCTACACCGAGATGGTTACTACCCCTGCTATTATACATGGCGATCGCGAAAAACTATTGGGGTTTTCGACCGAAGAAAAACCACTAGTTTTACAATTAGGTGGAGATAAACCTTCAGAACTAGCAGAATGTGCCAAAATAGCTCAAGATTGGGGATATAATGCTGTAAATTTAAACGTTGGTTGTCCTAGTTCGCGGGTACAAAACGGTAACTTTGGTGCTTGTTTAATGGCTAAACCCCAATTAGTGGCAGCTGCGGTATCAGCAATGCAAAAAGCTGTCACGATCCCTGTTACTGTAAAACATCGGATCGGAATCGATGATCGCGATCGTTATGAAGATCTGGTAGAGTTTGTGCGTATTGTGTCAGAAGCGGGTTGTCGTCATTTTATTGTCCATGCTCGTAAAGCTTGGTTACAGGGTTTAAGTCCCAAAGAAAATCGGACTATTCCGCCGCTCCGCTATGAGGATGTTTATCGTCTCAAGACAAAATTTCCCCATTTGTTTATCGAAATCAACGGCGGTATCACGGATCTTAATCGCGTAGCAGACTGTTTGCATTATGTAGATGCGGTGATGATTGGTCGAGCTGCTTACGATAATCCCTATTTATTTGCTACGGTAGATCGGGATTTTTATCATCACAATGCTTCTGTTTCTAGTCGTTACCAGATTGTCGAAGCAATGTTACCTTATATCGATTATTGGATTAGTAAAGGAGTTAGACTAAATTCGATTTCTCGTCATATGTTACAAATTTTTGCCAAACAACCAGGAACCAAAGCTTGGAAAAGATATATCAGCCAAAATGCTTTTTTGCCCAATGCCAATTCTCTAACTATCAAGAATGCTCTGGCGCAGGTAATGGGGAATTGAACATTGGCTCAATAATCTTAAGAGAATATAAAAAATACGCTAACTTTAGTTTCTATATGTTAAGTTTTAAGTAGACTAATTAAATTAGCTAAAAAATTTAAAAGCCGTCAGGAACCATATAAAAATACCTGGCATATAAATAAAGCACCCACAGAATTATAAAACGGGTGCTTATATTATTTTTGGCACTATAGCAATCCTAAATCATTTGTGAAAAAGTTCGAGCGTCTCGCTCGCGTGAGCAAGATGGTCGTGCAGAGCACGTGCTTCGCAAGCACACTACTATCGGTTTTCATGAATCACATAGGACTGCTATATCTACTTTATTTTTAGCTAACTGATAACTGTTTACTGATTAAGCCATAACCATGCCGCCATCGACATTGAAAACTTGTCCTGTAATATAAGCTGCTGCAGGATCGGCGGCTAAAAAGCGAATCATTCCGGCAATTTCTTCTGGTTTCCCATAACGACCTAAAGGAATTAATTGGAGAATATCATCTGCTGACAAATCTTCGGTCATATCAGTTTCAATAAAACCTGGGGCAACAGCATTAACCGTCACGCTACGGGAAGCCAACTCTTTAGCCACAGTTTTGGTAAAACCAATGACCCCTGCTTTAGCCGCACTATAATTAGCCTGTCCCGGATTGCCCATTTGTCCTGCAACAGAGGCAATATTAATAATTCTCCCACTGCGTTGTTTCAACATAGTTTTGGTCACTGCTTTGGTACAGAGAAACACTCCTGTCAGATTGAGATTGATGATAGCTTGCCATTGTTCCAATTTCATTCGCATCAACAGATTATCTTGAGTAATCCCTGCATTATTCACCAAGACATCAATCCGAGAATATTTAGCCAGAGTTTCCTTAATTAAGGCGTCAACTTCCTCTGGTTTAGAGACATCCGCTTGAATTGCGATCGCTTCTCCTCCAGCATCGACAATAGTTTGTACCACTGCGTCTGCCGCTGCACTAGAACGGGCATAATTAACCACTACCTTAGCGCCTACAGCCGCTAAAGCCAGCGCTGTAGCTTTGCCAATACCTCTCGATGCTCCAGTTATAATCGCCACTTTATCTTTTAGATATTGTAAATTGTCTGGCATCATTTCCATAATCAACCCTTCTCTCTCTAGAACTTTTCTACTGAAAAACCATACACCATCGCTGCCATTAAGAGTTAAACCGCGTCTAGTTTGCAACCTATAATTTTGATAATTGTTTGGGAGTCAGTAGACTTCTAATTGACCTATTGTTACTTAGTCTTACTTAGTTACTTAATCAGTGGAATTATTAGCTATTAGTTCCAGAACTTGATCAAAGAGAAAATTATGGGCTAAATCTTTAAGAGTGATCGCGAGTGGGGCATTTGCTTCAGGAATTTGTTCGCTTAGCTCAAGAATTAGGTCATCACTACATTCCACTGCAGCTTGATGCAATTCTTCTCTCCATTCAGTAGGCATTTGTGATAAATGAACTTCTAAAGGTTGTTCTTCATTAACTTTTGACTTTTGATATGCGGAGCGGTATCCTTTAGGGCTTTTGACTTTTGACTTTTCCAATTCTTCCTCTTCATAGATGTAGTGCACACCTAAATGTTCTGCCATTTTGTCAAATAGAACTTCTTCTCGAAAAGGTTTACGCATAAAGTCGTCGCAACCTGCTGACAGGACAACCGTGCGTTCCTCTTCAAAGGCGCTGGCAGTTAGGGCAATAACGACAGTTGCCTGACCCTTAATTGTCGCTTTAATTTGTTTAGTAGCTTCATAACCATCCATCACTGGCATCCGCATATCCATCCAGATCAGATGTGGTGACCAACTCTCCCATTGCGCGATCGCTTCTTGTCCATTAGCAGCTTCCCGCACAGCAAAACCGAGGGATGTTAAGAGTTTGACGAGTAAGATACGACTTTCCAAGCGATCATCAACTGCCAGAATACGATATTCTGGTTGGTCAGGGGCTAACCCAATTACCTTACGAGTTGCCTTATTTGTTTGAACTTCGCTGGCTTCAGCGAGACTAATCTTAATATCAAAGGCAAACATGGTTCCCTGACCAAGAATACTGCTAACTCGAATATTTCCTCCCATTAGTTGGACAAATTTTTGACTAATAGGTAAACCTAATCCTGTTCCTTGTTGGGATTTGCGACCCGTTTCTGTTTGTCCAAAGGCTTCAAACAATTTATCAATTTCCTCGGAGGCAATGCCAGGACCAGTATCTTCGATTTCAAATAGTAAATGGGAATTGTCGATGGTTTTGCTGCGCAGAGTTACACCACCTTCGGCAGTAAATTTAATCGCATTACCTATTAAATTAATTAACACTTGGCGTAACTTACCTTCGTCAGTTTTTATATATTGGGGAACATCTGGGGTGCGTTCAAAGATGAGCTGTAAACCTTTGGCATCAGCTTTTAAGCGCAACATGTCTTCTAAACTATCCACTAAGCGATACAGATCAAAACTATTCTCATTAAAGGTAGTTCTCCCAGCTTCGATTTTCGACATTTCGAGAATATCGTTAATTAATTCCAATAAATGTTCGCCACTGCGACTAATAATACCTAAGTTCTGCTGTTGCTCATCTTTGAGAGAAGAATCTCGGTTCATCACTTGGGTAAAACCGAGGATTGCATTGAGAGGCGTCCGCAGCTCGTGGCTCATACTAGCAAGGAATTCACTTTTGGCACGGTTCGCTGCTTCGGCTGCTTCTTTTGCACTATATAATTCTGACTCTGCTTTTTTGCGATCGCTGATATTGCGGAAAAACCAAATCTTCCCATAGTAATCTCCTTGAACAGATGCCACTGGAGCTGAATAGAGGTCAAAAATTCGTCCATCTTGAAGCAGAATTTCATCACGGCTAATTTCCCGCGAATGTTGATACAAATACTCGACTTTAGAACGAAATTCTTGAGCTTCTTGGAGTTGGTCAAATAGAAAATCTAATAATTCGAGATCGCTCTTCGATTTAATTAGCTGCTCAGGAATTTGCCATAATTCACAAAAACGCTGATTATACGAAACTATTCTCCGATTTTCATCGACAACGAGAATGCCATCTGGAGCCGCTTCTTGTTGGGCTTTGAGTAGGGCATTACTGCGGCACAATGCGGCTTCTGCCTCTTTGCGTTCGGTTATATCTCGAACAACGGCTGTAAATATGCTTCTTGCTCCGAGTTTGAGCTTAGAAATTGAAACTTCCGCCATAAATTCGCTGCCATCTTGGCGACGGCCAAAAACAGGACGTCGTCCACCCATTCTCCTTGATGTTTCTGGGGTTTGCGCAAAATTGTTCATATGCTGATGATGAATGTCCGCAAAGCGAGTGGGTAGCAGTAACTCAAAAGGCTGACCGAGAACTTCTGATGCCCTATAACCGAAAGTTTCTTCGGCACCGTGGTTAAATAGGGTAATTCTTTGTTCTTCATCTACCGAGATAATCGCTTCGTTGGCATTATCGAGAATACCAGATAAACGGGCTTGAGACTCTTGTCGTGCTAATTCTGCCTCTTTTTGGGCTTGAGTGATCGCAATAAGTTCACCTACTAATTTGACAAGATGGATATCATCTTTGGTCCAGACTTTAGTTGAATGTAAAACATCAAGACCAAGATACCCTACTGCTTTATCCGCATTAACCATCGGCACGATCAGTATCGACTGGGTGCCGTCAGTTTCTAATTGTTCTTTTTCCAATTTTGCCGTCTTGGGAAGATCATCTAAGGAATTGATTATTACAGATTTCCCTTTCAAAAGTTTCTGGGAAAACCAAGGAAAAGTCTCAATGGGTAATTCTTGAAAATCTTCTGTAATTGAGCTTATGCCATCATTATTCCATTCATAAGTCATCCATAATATTTGCTGACATTCGGAGTAGCGGATTACGTAAACGCGATCGCTGTTGGTAAATTCACCCAATTTTTGCAACGTAAAATTGATCGCTCCATCGATGTCTTGTTTAAGAAATTTTTGCGAAATACTGCGGAGCAACTTATCTTTTTGTGACTGTTGCTTAAGCGTTTGTTCCTGTTGTTTGCGTTCGGTGATATCGCGGCTGATGCCCAGAACTCCCATTAATTTACCTTCAGTATTAATTAGAGGAGTTTTGAGCGTATCGAGCAGGAAGCGTTTACCCTCAATATCTTCTACCCATTCTTCATTGCGTCGCAGCTTTCCTTGATTCATCATTAGACGATCTTGTTCTCGAAAGAAATCAGCCACATCTGAGGGAAATAGCTCATAATCACTTACCCCAATGATTTCTGTTTTCTTTCGTCCTAACAACTTTTCCATGGCGCTATTACAAGCTTGGTAAACGCCTTTAATATCCTTATAAAAAATAAAATCGGGAATATTATCGATTAAAGAACGGAGTAGGATTTGTTCTTGCTTGAGTGCTTCTTCTGCTTTTTTACGTTCGCTAATATCAAAAATCGCTCCATTGAGCCAGAGAAGTTGATCCTTGGCACCAAAAATACCTTGACCTTTTTCATAGATCCAGCGGATACTACCGTCAGCATGAATCATCCTATATTCAAGAATAAAGGACTGTTTATTCGCGATCGCCTGACTGACAATTTGCTCTACTGACTCGCGATCTTCAGGATGAATAATACTAGCCAGCGATCGCACTTTATTAGTAATAAAATCTGAGGCGGGATATCCTATAATTTCCTCGATCGCATCACTGAGCAACTCCATCGTCCAATGTTCGTCGCAGACGCAGCGATAAACGGCACCAGGAATATTAGCAACTAAGTTACGGAATTTCTCCTCACTGTCACGGAGGGCTACTTCCGTTCGTTTACGCTCGCTGATATCGGTATGGGAACCGACTACCCTTATCGGATTTCCTTGCCGATTCTTGAGTAACTTACCCCGATCTTGAATCCATTTGTAGGTTCCGTCCTTACACTGTAAGCGATACTCTACCCTGTAATAATCAGTTTTCTGATCAAGATGCTCATCAAAAGCACTAGTTACTCGTTCGAGATCCTCTGGATGAACTCGCTTAGTCCATTCATCATGATTATTCGTAATTTCCCACTCTTCATAACCGAGCATGGTTTTCCAGCGCTCGGAGTAGAAGATTTCATTGGTTTTAAGATTCCAGTCCCAGATCCCGTCATCATTCGCATGCAATGCTAATTGCCAGCGTTCTTCTAACTGTTGACTTTTCTGCAGTGCCTGTTCGCGTTGAGCAAGTTCTTGCTCTAGTTGCCGATTTTGGGCTTCCAATTCCTGAATCCGAGTTTTAAGTTCTTCTAAATTTTGAGATTTTTTTGTTGGTTTGGGACGATGGTTTGGCTTCGAATTTATGCGATCGCTCATAACTTTAGTTTAGACTATCGAGAATACAAGACCAAAAAACAGAGAGATTCAGGGTCTACTACTACCATCAAGATACAAGGTTTTAGGCGCAAAGGTATCTGCTTCAAGCTAAGAGCTATTATTAAACAACAAAAATCCCTCACCTACAGGTAAGGGAATAATTAACTTAACTACCTATTAAGTTTTATAGCTATTTGCTAACCATAAATACTTGAGGTAGAAGCTATCAGAAAAGCTGCATAGGTTAGGATAAAGCCGATCGTAAAATGAGCTAAACCAACTACACGAGCTTGCACAATTGAAAGAGCAACGGGCTTATCTTTCCAGCGAACTAGGTTAGCTAGAGGAGTACGCTCGTGAGCCCAAACAATAGTTTCGATCAACTCTTGCCAATAACCACGCCAAGAGATGAGGAACATGAAACCAGTTGCCCAAACTAGATGCCCAAAGAGGAACATCCAAGCCCAGACAGAAAGGTTGTTGGTGCCAAATGGATTGTAACCATTGATTAATTGAGTCGAGTTTGCCCAGAGATAATCCCGGAACCAACCCATGAGGTAAGTCGAGTTTTCGTTGAACTGAGCCACATTACCTTGCCAGACCCCAAGATGTTTCCAATGCCAGTAGAAATCTAGCCAAGCTATTGTGTTAAGCATCCAGAACACAGCGAGGTAGAATGCATCCCAAGCAGAGATGTCACAAGTACCACCACGTCCGGGGCCATCACAAGGAAAGGCAAAACCGAAGTCTTTTTTGTCTGGCATTAATTTAGAACCACGGGCATCTAGAGCACCTTTGATCAGAATCAAAGCTGTAGTATGGAGACCTAGAGCGATCGCATGATGAGCCAAGAAGTCACCAGGACCAATGGTTAGGAATAGCGAGTTAGTACCACTATTAATAGCATCAAGCCAACCAGGTAAATAAGCTGCGCCACTTTGGGTCAAGCTATCGGGATTGGACAATAAAGTGTCAAATCCATAGAGAGTTTTACCAGATGCTGCTTGAACCCACTGAGCAAATACAGGTTCGATTAAGATTTGTTTTTCAGGAGTACCAAAGGCAACTACGACGTCGTTATGAACGTACAAACCTAGAGTATGGAACCCGAGGAATAAAGTTACCCAGCTCAAGTGAGAAATCAAAGCTTCCTTATGTTCGAGCATCCGTGCTAAAACGTTATTTTCGTTAGCTACCGGATCGTAGTCCCGAACAAAGAAAATCGCGCCGTGGGCAAAAGCCCCTACCATCAGGAATCCAGCAATATATTGGTGATGAACATATAAAGCGGCTTGCGTCGTCTGATCCTCCGCAATAAAGACATAGGACGGCAACGAGTACATATGTTGCGCCACCAAAGAGGTAACCACACCCAAGGAAGCTAATGCTAGACCAAGTTGGAAGTGTAGGGAGTTATTGAGAGCGTCATATATTCCTTTATGCCCTGCGCCTAAGTCTCCAGGAGTTCCTTCAGGAGGATTATGGGTATCCAGAATATCTTTAATATTGTGACCAATACCGAAGTTTGTCCGATACATATGTCCTGCAATAATAAAGATAACTGCGATCGCCAAATGGTGATGGGCAATATCTGTTAACCAGAGAGATTCAGTTTGCGGATGAAAACCACCTAGGAAAGTCAGGATTGCCGTTCCTGCGCCTTGAGAAGTCCCAAATACATGATTCGCAGTATCGGGATTCTGAGCATAGACCCCCCAGTTAAGACTGAAGAAGGGTGCTAAACCCGCTGGATGGGGAGGCGTAGACAAGAAATTGTCCCAACCCACATGCTGTCCGCGAGATTCAGGAATTGCAACGTGAACTAAGTGACCAGTCCAAGCTAGAGAACTTACGCCAAATAAACCTGCTAAATGATGGTTGAGGCGAGATTCAGCATTCTTGAACCAAGATAAGCTGGGACGGAACTTAGGTTGTAGGTGTAACCAACCAGCAAACAACATCAAGGAAGCAAGGATCAAGAGGAAAATTGCACCTTGATAGAGATCTTGGTTAGTAGTCATGCCAATGGTGTAGAACCAATGGTAAACACCAGAATAAGCAACGTTTACTGGGCTAGAAGCTCCAGCTTGCGTAAAGGCATCAATGGCGCCTTGACCAAAATGAGGGTCCCAAATCGCATGGGCGATCGGGCGAGTATTTAAAGGATCTTTAATCCACTGTTCAAAATTGCCTTGCCAGGCTACGTGGAATACAGTCCCAGACGTCCACAAGAATATGATTGCAAGATGACCAAAGTGCGAAGCAAAAATCTTTTGGTAAAGATTCTCTTCAGTCATGCCATCGTGAAGCTCAAAATCATGAGCTGTGGCAATTCCGTACCAAATTCTTCGTGTGGTCGGGTCTTGAGCGAGATCCTGGCTAAACTTGGGAAATTTAGTTGCCATAGGTATGAGCGGAATTCTCCTCTGTTTAAAAAAAATGAGTGCAAATGGAGCTGCCCATTTTTTGTTTTTATTACTACCTAGATTTTAAGATTTTATCTCTTCTAAGGTAGCTGTGGTTAAAAACGGCTTGCTATGAGACCGCTTTGTTTTGATAGTTCTTACTTTCCCAGATGGGAAGGGTAAGTTACCAATCCTGACAGGAATACTTTAGCCGATAACCAAGGCATTCTTGTAAGGATTGGCAAAAGTTAAGGAATTGTCTAGAGCGAAAGCGTCCTTGCCAAGAAAAACGCCCAGGTAGTAACAATTCCTCCCAGAAGGTAGTGAGCAACACCAACAGCACGACCTTGAGTAATACTCAATGCTCGAGGCTGAATAGCAGGAGCTACCTTAAGTTTATTATGAGCCCAAACAATTGACTCAATTAATTCTTGCCAATAACCCCGTCCGCTGAAAAGGAACATCAGGCTGAAGGCAAATATAAAGTGACCTGCTAAGAACATAATGCCGTAGGCAGACAAAGGAGTTCCATAGGTGTTGATTACTTGAGCAGCTTGCGCCCAGAGAAAATCACGTAACCAACCATTAATGCAGATCGCACTTTGAGCAAAGTTACCGTAGGTAATATGAGTTACGCTGCCATCTGGAGCAACAGTTCCCCAAACATCTGATTGCATCTTCCAACTAAAGTGGAAAATCGCTACAGAGATGGAGTTATACATCCAGAACAAACCTAGGAACACGTGATCCCAAGCTGAAACTTGGCAAGTACCACCACGACCAGGACCATCACAAGGGAAACGGAACCCTAATTCTGATTTATCAGGAATCAGGCGAGAATTACGAGCGTAGAGTACACCTTTGAGCAGGATCAATACAGTTACATGGATCGTAAATGCATGAACATGATGCACCATAAAGTCAGCTGTGCCGAGAGTTATCGGCATCATGGCTACTTTGCCACCGACAGCAACTACGTCACCACCAAAAGCTACGCTAGCTGTTCCTAAAGCAGTAGGAGCGGTACTGCCAGGTGCTAAGGTGTGAATATTTTGGATCCACTGGGCAAAGATCGGTTGAAGCTGAATTGCCGTGTCTGAGAACATATCCTGGGGACGACCCAAAGCTCTCATGGTGTCGTTGTGAATGTAAAGACCAAAGCTATGGAAACCTAGGAAAATACATACCCAGTTAAGATGGGAAATGATGGCATCACGGGAGCGAATCATTCTGTCTAGAGCGTTATTAACATTCTTCGCTGGATCATAATCTCGAACCATGAAGATTGCGGCATGGGCTCCAGCCCCAACGATGAGAAATGCTCCAATCCACATATGGTGGGTAAATAGCGACAACTGCGTGCCATAGTCAATCGCCATATAGGGATAAGGAGGCATTGAGTACATATGCTGTGCCACGATAATGGTCAACGAACCCAACATAGCTAGGTTAACTGCTAGTTGAGCGTGCCATGAAGTGGTTAAGATTTCGTATAAACCTTTATGTCCTTCGCCACCAAATAGTAGGGGATCTCCTTTATGTCCATCAAGAATTTCTTTCAAACTGTGACCAATACCCCAGTTGGTACGGTACATATGACCGGCAATGATGAACAATACAGCAATTGCCAGGTGATGATGAGCCGTATCAGAGAGCCACAGACCTCCAGTTAAAGGATTTAAACCGCCTTTAAAGGTGAGAAAATCGGAATAAACTCCCCAGTTCAGGGTAAAGAAAGGTGTCAGCCCTTGAGCAAAGCTCGGATATAGCTCTGCCATTGCGCTGTTGTTAAACAAAAGCTCATGGGGCAAAGGAATATCACTAGGAGCAACGCCTGCATCCAAGAGTTTGTTAACGGGTAAAGATACGTGAATTTGATGACCAGCCCAACTAAGAGAACCTAAACCCAACAACCCAGCTAAATGATGGTTGAGCATAGATTCCGTGTTTTGGAACCATTCCAATTTGGGTGCAGATTTATGGTAGTGGAACCAGCCAGCAAATATCATCAAAGCAGCCATCACTAGACCACCGATTGCAGTGCAGTATAGCTGAAAGCTATTAGTATAGCCTGATGCTCTCCAAAGATAGAAAAAACCAGAAGTAATCTGGATACCGTGGAAACCACCGCCGACATCGGCGTTTAAAATTCCTTGACCAACAACGGGCCAAACTACCTGCGCACTGGGCTTAATGCCAGTAGGGTTAGTCAACCAAGCTTCGTAGTTGGAAAAACGAGCACCATGAAAGTACATTCCGCTTAACCAGACAAATACGACTGCTAAGTGACCAAAGTGCGCACTGAAGATTTTTCGGGAAATATCTTCGAGGTCACTTGTATGACTATCAAAGTCATGTGCATCAGCATGAAGGTTCCAAATCCAAGTTGTGGTTTTGGGGCCTTTTGCCAAAGTACGGTCAAAGTGACCAGGCTTTCCCCACTTCTCCGTTGAAGTAGGTACCGGATCCTTATCAACTAAGGCCATGAGGGTTCTCCTCTCTCTAATAATTAATTTTTCCTACTTTGATAATAGGGTTAGATAATGACAAAGGTTGTGGCTAAATTTACCACTTTCCCTTGATGCTACTTATTTAAGCCTAATGATTTTAGGCTGAGTAAAGCATTAAAGAAGATCATAAGACGTTACCTTCTGTAATCTGGGTAATGCTTAACAAAATTTTAAATCAGTGTGATTCTTGATTTGTCGAGGTTTGCGTTTCTACCCGAATCGACTTGAAGTCAACAAAAAACCGATTTTCTTTACAAATTGAAATAAAATAGTGCGGTCAGAGGGTCTCCACCATAAAATAACGAGGCTTCCTCTAACCTCAATGAAAACCCTTATATTACTTGTATCTTGGTAATGAAAACTATTTTCTCTTACTTATTAGCGATCGCCTTAAGCTTGGGATTGGTTAGCTGTAGCGAATTAAATATCAGTGATCTCGCCACAGGCGAGGCGCTGCGCGATCGCATAGAAGCCTTTCCCATGCCAGATATCAAGGGTATCAGTTTCAGCAATCTCCATAATAGTCAGAGTAAATTATCTGAAGCTGCCCCACCGATTTTAATACGTAGGCTGGGTAAAATCATTGATAATTATAGGCCGCAAGTATCAATTCTTGAGCCTTTATTAGATCAAGTACTTGATGATACCAATGTTGCTGTCCGGTTGAAAGTGACTGATTTTCCCTTATTTAAAGATGAAAATCTAGAAATGGGGCCTCATTTACATTTTATTTTGGATAATGAACCTTACCAAGCAATATATAGTGTGGATGAACCCATTATCTTAGAAAATTTAGCCCCAGGCACCCATACTATAAGAGTATTTGCGGCAAGACCTTGGCATGAAAGCTTTAAAACTCAAGGTGCTTATGCGGAAACAACATTTCATATCTTAACTAAAACGCAAGAAAATAATCCCGATTCTCAAGTACCTTTACTAACCTACAGTCGCCCTAATGGAATCTACGGTGCTGAGCCTATTATGCTTGATTTTTATTTGAGTCATCTTCCTAGTGAGCAAATCGTTAAAAATTCTGCTACCGAAGGACTTCCTAACTGGCGGGTTAAAGCGACAGTAAATGGAGAAAGTTTTATCATTGACCAATGGCAACCAGTTTATCTTACAGGATTTAAAGAAGGAAATAATTGGCTACAGTTAGAATTACTTGATGAACAAGGTAATAATATTAAAAATATCTTTAACAATACAGTAAGGCTAATTGCTTATAATCCCGAAACTAAGGATAGTTTAGCCAGAATAGTTACAGGAGAAATCGATTTACAAACTGCGATCGCTATTGTCGATCCCAACTATGAAATTCCTTTAGAAGAAACTCTTCAAGGAGTCTCTGAGGAAGCTTTAGAAGAGGAGATCACTAGTGAATCAGAAGTTATTCAAGAAGATAATCTTCCAGAAGATCAATTAGAAGTAATTGAAGAAGAAGTGAATGCAGAAGCAGAAATTATCCCTGAAACTTCTGAATTCTCTCAAGAAAAAGTTGTGGAAGAAGAGATAATTCAACAAGATACTACTTCAGCAGATAACGCAGCAGTAATTGAAGAGGAAATCAATACGGAAATAGAAATTGCTCCAGAAATACCTGAAGTTGGCAAAGAACAAATTGTTGTGGAAGAAGAGATAATTCAACAAGATACTACTTCAGCAGATAACGCAGTATTAATTGAAGAGGAAATTAATGCGGAAATAGAGGTTGCTCCAGAAACACCTGAAGTTGGCAAAGAACAAATTGTTGTGGAAGAAGAGATAATTCAACAAGATACTATTCCAGCAGACAACTCAGAAGTAAGAAAAGAGCAAGTTAACCCAGAGGCAGAAAATATCTCAGAAATTCCCGAACCAAGCAAAGAAGAAGTTATTGCAGAAAATATTAACACCGAACTTGATATTCCAGAAAACAACTCTGAATCAGTCGAAGAGAAAGTTGCAACTAGAGAAGAGCCATTTAACATTAGGATTAATTTAGACCAATGGGTATTCGATCATTTGAGACAATTTAAAGATAAGATTACTGAGCTTTCTAAATTATTTTTCGAATAATTAATAATTATTAACCAGAAAAAATGAGCCTATTTTAAAGCATAATACATCAGCGATTACAGGATCTTTCATGTCGAACTCAGGTTAAAAGCTAGCACGGATTGTAAAGGTATAATCACCTCCCGGCTCTAGTTGATAATCACAGCGTTCGAGAAAACGTCCTAAAGGTTCCTGAATTAAAGCTCTTCCTAAAGAAGGTTCAACAATAAGTTGTCCTCTGCGAAATCGCCATTGAAATTGCCAATTATACTTAGCTGCGCTTACTTCTCCTGCGATTTTTCCCGATCGCCAACATTGTTGAAGAATACGAACGTGAGCTGTAGTTTCTGGTTTCATCGACGCTTGAGATCGTTAAGTTGACGATTATATTGGTGATATTCCAGTTCAGTTTACTGCAATTAATCCCCAGAAACTGTATTCAGGATCATTTTTTAGATTGTTCTAAGATTGAAAGTAGTAGATTAGTAAATGTTTACCATATAGGTAATTAGTTCTATACAACTACATACATGGGTTCATCATCAGATTTGTCAAATTGGAATTTAGAAGAATTAGATAGTGCCATCCTAGATTTTACAGAAATTGCTACTGAACTGAATTATCGCAAGGCACAAAAGTCGCTACGCAGTTTGATTGGCAATCTTGACTTAACTTCTCAAGAACAGAGAGGTTTGGAGTTAGAAATAACTCGTCTGACAGGTATGTTGGATAAGTTAGAACAGTCTGTAGTGCAAATTGCTGCTTTTGGCATGGTGGGACGAGGTAAGTCGTCGGTGCTTAATGCTTTGATTGGGAAGGAAATTTTTGCCACAGGTGCTTTACATGGAGTGACGAGAACTGTAGATGAAGTTAAATGGGATTTTTCCCGGACGCAGGTCTTGGGAGAGGGTAAAAGCAGACAGCAGGAGCGACCGCAGTTACAAAGATTGACGCTTGCTAATCCTAGTAGCAAAAGTAAAATTCAGCTATTAGATACGCCGGGAATTGATGAGGTAAATGGTCAAGAGCGGGAAATCCTAGCTCGTGATTTGGCAACCAAAGTCGATTTGATTCTCTTCGTGGTTTCCGGTGATATGACTCAGGTTGAATATAATGCTCTATCTCAACTGAGGGAAGCAGGCAAACCGATGTTACTGGTATTCAATAAAATCGATCAATATCCTGAAGCCGATCGGATCGCAATCTATGAGAAAATTCGCGATGATCGGGTCAAGGAGTTGCTTTCTCCCGAAGAAATTATTATGGTGGCAGCATCTCCGATTGCAGTACAAGCGATCGCAGGAGTTGATGGCCAAATTAAGGTCAAGCGGATTCGGGGAGAACCGCAAATTGAAGCTTTGAAGTTAAAAATTTTGGAGCTATTAGATCGCGAAGGCAAGTCTTTAATTGCGCTCAATAGTATGCTCTATGCAGATCGGGTCAACGAAAAATTACTACAACGTAAGCTAGAAATTCGTGATAGTGCCGCTAACGAATTGATCTTTAAAGGAACCATGATTAAGGCAACTGCTGTGGCTTTAAATCCCGTCACGGCGATCGATTTGTTTACTGGTGCGATCATTGATGTCTCAATTATTCTGGCTTTATCTCGTCTGTACGGCATTTCCATGACTCAAGGAGGAGCGATCGCGTTACTCAAGAAAATCGCCCTTAGTATGGGAGGTATCGGTGCTAGCGAATTGCTGGCAACCTTAGGACTGAGTTCCCTCAAAGGTTTGTTAGGGGTGACGATTCCTGTTACTGGGGGGTTAGCTATTGCTCCCTATCTTTCAGTCGCGATCGCCCAAGGGGGAGTTGCCGGGGTATCTTCCTACGCGATCGGACAAGTTACCAAAATCTATTTAGCTAATGGCGCATCCTGGGGAGATCAAGCCCCGAAAACCGTAGTTCAAGATATCATAAATTCTCTTGATGAAGAATCGATTTTACATCGTATTAAATCAGAATTAAAAGCAAAACTAAAATCTTCAAAGGCATAGGGATGTCAGAGAGACCCCGCCGTCCTAAAGGATACCGCTTCGCATATGCGACGACGGAATCAGCCCCTTGGCTTCCTCTGACATCAAATGGTATCTTCTTTGCTAGAAATTACCTAAGTTGTATCTTTGATTCATAAGAGAAAGAACTGAAAAACCTCTTGCTACTCCCATACAGTCTAATCAAAAAGTTAAATGCGCAATAGCTTATCTCAGAAAAGCTCATAAGCATCGCTGTTACTAGTAAGTTCAGGTTGCTTCGGCTCGGTCATCGCTTCGACAGCTAAATTACTATATTGAGTGTTGTATCTAAAAGGTGAACTTGTGATTTTAACTTTAGGCTTAAAGTTTTTATCTGGTTCTTGCGATACATCTTTTTTGATTGTGAATGTATAAATCATCATTTAACTTGATATGGGTTTATACATCTAAATTAAAATTATCTATTTTTAAGTAGTGTGATTATAATCATTAAATTTCTTATGAAATATAAAATTAATAAAAACTTAAAATCATGGAGCATAGTTATAAACTTATGATTAAGATTGGCTATAAAATATCGATGAATTGTATTAGCAAATTCATAAAAATCATAATTTTTAATGGTCTTCCATAACTTAAGAACCAAGATTCAACAATCTTCTTCGTAATGATTCAACTGTACTCTGTAAAGCCAGAGTTGAGAAACTTGGGAAAATGTAATAGTAGGTGCCTATAATCTTGTGATAATGTGATACAGCCTAGTCGGTTCTAATGGGGAACAGCCATTAGAGTGAAGGGGGAAAGTTTGGTGGGAATCCAACGCTGTCCCGCAACTGTGATGAGGTAAAACATCTCTAAGTCAGAACACCCGCCGATTAGTTAACACAAACATAACTAAAATCTGCGAGGTACAGATAATGTTTCAGAGAAAGATACGAGCTATTGCTTTTATTGGCGCTAGTCTGCCAATTATGAGCTTTATCGTTGGGATAAATCCCGCTCAAGCGCACCATCCTCTTGGCGGCAGAACTCCCGCAACTTTTCTTGAAGGCTTACTTTCGGGATTTGGACATCCAATCATTGGCTTAGATCACTTCGCGTTTGTAGTCGCTATTGGTTTACTTGCTCTGTTAACTTCTAGACTAGGAATTTTGCTTCCCATAGCTTTTAGTCTGGCAACTGCTCTGGGGGCAGTAATTCATCTTTCCAGTATTGACTTACCCGTACCAGAATTAATAATCTCAATCTCTGTATTTACTATTGGTCTCGCTTTAGCCATAAATCGCCAATTTAACTTATTGCTCTTAATTATCCTAGGTGCGATCGCAGGTTTATTTCATGGCTATGCCTATGGTGAAGCGATCTTCGGTGCAGAAATGACTCCTCTTGCTGCTTATCTGTTAGGTTTTGCCTCGATACAAATTATCATTAGCGCGATCGCGTTTTATTTGGGGAAATTAACTGTTAATCAAGCTGCCAAATCCTCTAACCTTTATCTACGTTTTGCTGGTTTTACCATCTCTGGGATTGGTTTAACTTTCCTCTCTAACGCAATCTTAGGCTAATTAAGCTAATTAATAGCTGATAGTTGAAAATTACCTTTTCCCTCCCATCTATTACCGAATTTAAAACTAATTTAAAACTAATCTAATACTATGCATAAAATTCCTGTTACCGTAATCACAGGCTTTTTAGGTGCTGGGAAAACCACCCTATTGCGCCATCTGTTACAGAATAATCAAGGCAAAAGAATCGCTGTTTTAGTCAATGAATTTGGGGAAGTCGGCATTGACGGTGATTTATTACGTTCTTGTCAGATATGCGATGAAGAAGATAACCCCAATGACAATATCGTTGAACTTACCAATGGTTGCCTATGTTGCACCGTACAAGAAGAGTTTTATCCTACTATGCAGGAATTGCTCAAGCGCAGGGATAAAATAGACAATCTAGTAATTGAAACTTCGGGACTAGCATTACCCAAACCTCTAGTTCAAGCCTTTCGTTGGCCAGCAATCCGCAACTCTGCTACCGTTGATGGGGTAGTAACTGTAGTCGATGCCAAAGCCTTAGCGGAAGGAACTATGGTTGGTGACTTAGAAGCTTTAGAAGCACAACGTCAAGCTGATCCTAATCTAGAACATGAAACTCCTTTAGAAGAACTATTTGAAGATCAATTAGGTTGTGCAGATCTGGTCTTACTAACTAAAACTGATTTAGTAGATAGTGCCAACCTAGAACAGGTAACTAACTACCTCAAAAGTGAATTACCTTCTGGAGTCAAAATTGTTTCCTGTAGTGGAGGAGCAATCAATCCCGATATTCTCCTGGGTTTCAATGCTGCAGTAGAAGATAATCTTGATAGTCGTCATTCCCATCACGATCACGAAGCAGAACATGACCATGATGATGATATTAACTCAATTGAATTGATTTGCGATCGCGCTTTTGAACCTAAAGCCCTCACAGCAAAACTCCAAAAACTAGTACAAGAAGAGGAAATCTACCGGATTAAGGGTTTTGTCGATGTTCCTGATAAGTCGATGCGTTTAGTTTTGCAAGGTGTAGGTAATCGCTTTGATACTTTTTATGATCGGCTTTGGTTCAAGGAAGAAGCTCGTCAAACCCGTTTGGTATTTATCGGGCGTAATTTAACCAATGAATCTATTTCGATAATTTATGAATGATTATTAATAGGTTTTAGGAGTTAGGGGTTAGGGAAAATTTTTGGCTACCATAACCCTGATCAATGATAACTGTTCAATGTTAAATTACTAAGTCGTATATTCAGCATTAATTTCTACATATTTATAAGTCAAATCACAACCCCAAGCGGTACTTTGACCAGAGCCATTGCCGACAATTAAAGATATTAAAACAGTATCTTCTTTGAGATAGGCTCCTGCTGCTGCTTGCTTAAGATAATTACTAGCCGCATCGCGATCAAATTCTAGCGGTTGACCGTTATCCATCAAAGAAATATTTCCTAATTGAATACTCAATTCATCCTGATGAAATTTAACTCCAGCTCTTCCGGCAGCGCCGGCAATTCTACCCCAGTTAGGATCTCGGCCAAAAACAGCGGATTTGACTAAAGAAGAGCCGGCAACAGTTTTCGCGATTTGAGATGCTGCTTGATTGTTAGGTGCGCCAGATACTTGTACTTCAATTAAACAAGTTGCACCTTCTCCATCACGGGCGATCGCTTTAGCTAAATGCTGACAAACTGCTGTTAACATAGCTTCTAATTTCTGGGCATTTTTCCCCATTTCCCTAATAGCAGTGGTGCGGGATTGCCCATTAGCCAAGGCAATCACAGTATCATTGGTACTGGTATCGCCGTCAACTGTAATTTGATTAAAACTTTTATTGACAGCCCGCGCCAGCATTTCTTGCCAGAGATGGGTCGCAACCGCAGCATCGCAGGTAATGAATGCCAACATAGTTGCCATATTAGGATGAATCATGCCCGAGCCTTTGGCAATGCCCCCAATCCTTACAGGACGACCTTCAATATCGGTTTCTAGAGCAATTTCTTTAGTTACTAAGTCAGTAGTGATAATCGCTTCAGCGGCATCTTTGCTTCCTTCAACAGTCGCCGCGGCTACTAACTGAGGAATACCTTGCCGTAAAGCATTCATTTTGATTCTTTGTCCAATGACTCCCGTAGAAGCTAGGAGAATGTTCTCGGGAGCAATATTTAATTGTTTTGCTAATAATTCCGCTGATTCGCGCGCGTCTTGCCAGCCTAACTCTCCAGTACAGGCATTAGCTTGTCCCGAGTTACAGAGAATTGCTCTGATACTAACATTCTCTTGCAGACGTTGGCGACAATAGTCAACACAAGCAGCACGAACTTGGGAAAGGGTAAAAACTCCAGCAGCGATCGCATCTGTTTCGGATAAGATTAAAGTTAAATCCTTAGCTCCAGAAGCTTTTAATCCCGCGGTGATTCCTGCTGCTTGATATCCTTTAGGGGCGGTAATTCCCCCGTCAACTATTTGCCAATCTGCCATAACTTTCCATAATTACGATTCCTCTTAAGAATCTTACAAAAAAATTGGCGTGATTGAACTCAGTTTTAGGTTTTAGCGATTGTCTTGAATATCAAGTACCATTCTCAGATAAAGCGGTCGCCTAACAGGAATTTATAAATACTCAATCGTTGTTCTAGAAAGCTTCGATCAAGATATTGTCTAACCCCCAGTTGTCAAAACCTGAACCACTATGTGCTACTTGTAACCATCGGAATTCTGTATTATCGGTTTGAGCGCCGGCTGGAATAGATTCGCTAATCCCTGTCCAGCTAGTGTATGCTTCCGTGTCGTAGAGACCAATCTCTACCCAGTTAATACCATTATCAGTGTCTTATTCTTGAAGATGTCTAATATTCTAAAACGACATCTTCCCCAGCATCAGCATTTTTGTCTCTAAATGTAGAGATTTACAACAATTTCCCGAGAAACACTAATAAAACACAGTTAAATAAGATTAATTTAATTTATTAAGCTGAGTTGAGTCTCATTGAACTTGCATAATTCTAATGCTCAACCCCTAATAAATCTCGGAATATTCCAACAAACTCAATTTTAATCAGCTTAAGGTAGCTCTCTAAAGTATTGATGTCATGCTTAGTAGTCAGATTAGAGAACCCAATAATCCACAATATGTTGCCAAAGAAATTGAACAATTTATAGAAGATAATCAACTCGATCTTGCCACAAAGAAGTTGATGGACTTCGCAACTGATTTCGGACGCTATCGTAACCGAAGAAGTGAAGCATTAGATATTCGTCGTTCTTACAATCAATGGAGAGAAGAAAATCGTCTCTATAAAGGAAGCCAGAAAGTTAGAGAAGATTTGACATGTCTAGTTCAGAGGATGGTTGATTTCATCGATCAAATTCTCAACGAAAATCCAAGATTTTCGCAAAAGAAGATAATTGATATTCAAGACGAACAAAAAAATAACATTAATTATGAAAACAATACATCTCAGATAAATCCTCAACCATCTACGATAGATCGAGGATCGGAAATTTCTTCGACTAGCGATCATCAAGAAACAATCAATGATCAGATGGAATCTGTACATCAATCTCAAGAAGATTCTGATAAAGATTCATCCAGAGACTCTTGGCAAAAAAAGAGAGAAAGGTTCAGAGAATCTCAGCAAGATGAACCTATTGCTCCTGTTGTACAAGACCCAGACCTAACATCTGATTATTTTAATACTGTTTTCTTAGGTCAGAATATTAAAAAGAAATACCGAGGAAAGTCAACTGACTTTACTTTATTTGTAGATCAACTGCGCTTAAACTACGGAGAAATAACATCACTTGTGGGTGAAAATGGCAACGGAAAAACAACTCTCCTCAGAATAGTTGCTGGTCAACTTAAAGAATCATCTGGCAAGATAGAATATCCTGCTTTGTCTAGAAAAAGAAAGCCCAAAAATCGTGATTTTATTAGCATTAAGCAGCAAATTGCCTATATTCCTCAAGAGCTGCCAAAATGGTCTGGTTTATTGATCGATAATTTGCATTTCTCTGCTGCTATTCATGGTATTACAGGGGAAGATAACGAATTTGAAGTTGACTTTATTATTAGTCGTCTAGGTTTAGACAAGTATCGCAATTCAATATGGAGTGAAATCTCTGGTGGTTTCAAGATGAGATTTGCATTGGCTAAAGCTTTATTATGGAATCCTAAGATTTTAGTTTTAGATGAACCATTGGCTAATCTTGATGTGAACACACAAATGCTTTTTCTAGAAGATCTTAGAGATATTGCTGATTCTACAGAGAATCGTAAAGCTATCATCTTAAGTTCGCAACACTTACATGAAGTGGAAAGCATTACTGATAATATAATTTTTATTAGTAATGGATCTGCTAGTTACAATGGTAGCTTGCAAAATTTTGGTGAAGATAGAACAGCTAATAGTTTTGAGTTTGTCTGCAATCTATCAAAAAATGAGTTAATGAATGTACTTGAAGAAATTGATTACAGCAAAATAGATATAGTTATTCATTATCACTATATTATTACTACATCTAGATCCGTCACTTCAGGAATATTATTTACACTTTTTTCCGAAAAAGGTATTGATGTTTCTTTTTTCAGAGATATTAGTAAATCAACAAGGCGATTATTTTCAGATCAAGCAAGCAAATGAATCAACAAAATCTTCTTCAATTTATTTTGAATCCAAAATTTCTTAGAAAAATAGATAGATATCTCTTGCTCAACAGACCTTTTCTTTGGAGTACGAGAGTTCACTATGTTTTATATTATGGCTTACTTATAAATATAATTTCAATCCTGTTAACATTTATACTTATCCAACCAGATCAAATAGATGAATTGACCCAATTTATTGTTTTTTTCTTATTTCTGTTTGAAATATTTACTTTCTTTTTTTGGCTGTTTAGGCAGTCAATTTTTAATCTGGAACAAGACTATGGTGAACAGAGACATTTTTTTAGGCGAAGTTTTTTGGAAATAATTATTTATGCTTTCTGTATTTTTATTATATTCTCGCCATCATTAATAGTCCCTATACCTGCAATTTATAAAATTGCAAACAAAATTGAGATCAATGAGAATACATTTTGTGATGATTCGAAATTTTTTCAACAATTAACAACCCCAAGCGATGCTAAATCTAAGAATATTATTTCTAGAACTGAAAAAGCGTTGAAGATATGTTCGGATATTCAATACTTTGTAACAGGTGTTGACTTAATCTATAGAGATGAGGAGAGTGAAATACTTCCTTTTGACATCTATCCATTTCTACAAACTTTTTTTATCTCTACAATTGGACTTCCGGTTTTAATAATACAGAAATATAGTAGTTGGAGAGTTTTAACTTTGACAGGTCTTTATTCTGGTATTTTAGCAGCTTTCATAACGCCAATTTTGATAATATTCGATACCTTAAATATAGAGCTCCTGGATTTATCTTTTGGAAAAATTAGTTTTTATGGCATAAATAGAAACTTTTTCGTAATAATTCTTATACTAGCATTTTTTATTTTTTTCCAATCGGTAAGAATTTTTAAAAGAAATAGCTATAGTTTGATATTAGTTGTTCATCATGGTATGATTACCATTCTGCTTAATTTACTCTTGTTTCTCATTCTTATAGCTCATAAAGATTATAAACACTTAACGCATTTTCTGCCATGTTTCTTATATTTCTTAGTAATATATTCTTGTCTTTTTCCTTTTCAGAAAAAAATGTTATTGCGTAACTTCTCACTTCCCAAGAGTAGCTAAGCTTATAAATTTTATGAGTTACCAAATTAATTTTTAGAGTTATTGAATGGAGAGTTGACGTGTCCGATACATATTTAGAAATAATTTCAAAAACTAGAGAATTAATTCAAAATAATGATCTAAAGTCTGCAAGTCAGGTTCTACTTGAAATTACTAAAAAATGTTCACCTCGTTTTCGCAATGAGATTATAGTCCATCGCGCAAATATTAAACAAATTTACACTGAGGAACGACAAGGAGTCATCAGTTCAGAAACTACTAGAATAGAGAAAAAGCGAGCCATGTTTGCTCTGCTGGATTTATTGGATGAAATTAGCGAGAGTTTATCCTTAAGTGAAAAGAATCAATTTCTGCCAAAGTTGAGCGATTTAAGTCCTGAAAGTAAAGGTATAATTTTTGAAGGCTCTGTTAATCAGGTTATTATTCAGCAAACTCAGCAAGGGGAAAACATTGTGGAAAACAAACAAAAGAATTTTACGATTAGTGGCGTTGGTGGAAGTGTTAATATTTCTGCGCCTGTAACTATTGCTGATAACATCGAAAATAGTTTCAATACCTTAGCAGAGTCGAAAGTAGAAGATAATATCAAAGATTTATTAGAGCAGCTACTCAACAACATTAATGAAATCAATAAAAATGTATCATCAGAACAATCAGAGGTAGCAGAAGAGATGGCGCGTGATGCAGAAACATTGATTAAAGAAGCTACTAGTTCAAAACCACGCCGCAAATGGTACGAACTAAGTGTTCAAGGAATCAAAGATGCAGCTATTAACCTTGGAGAAATTGCAGCTCCAGTACTTACGATAGTTGAAAGAATAGTGAAGCTTCTAGTAATCTAAGCTAGGCCAGCTTTTTCTATTCTTAAAGATTGCCTTAGCAAATATCGTTGTTATTAGATTCACCAGAGGTAAGACTCATTCCTCTTCTTTAATAGTCTGGAGTTTCGAATTCTGTTCACTTTCAATAAATTCCAACTAAACTGTCAGTCATCTATTCGATCAGATCGTATTGACTAAAGTTTTCATTTCCCACAAAATACTGAGATGCTTCGACTGTCCTCAGTTCTAACGAATAGTATATTCAAGTTACCACCAGGTAGCGTCCTAAAAACTTTTGCGATTCTGGGAGCCAGCATGCGTGGAGTAATTGTTATCCATTACGGAAACTATGAGTAGGATCGAAGACAGAATAGCCCCCTTTTCCCTGTGATTTAGCTTGATACATGGCGGCATCTGCATCCCGTAGTATATCTTCTGGTCTTTGATAATTAAAAGTACTAAAAGTAATACCGATGCTAGGACTAGAATACAATTCTTGGTCAGCTAAGAAGAAAGGTTGAGCAAACTGTTCTTGGATACGTTGGGCAATAGCAATTGCTTCTTCTGTATCTTCAATCTGTGCTAGCAAAATAGCAAACTCATCTCCACCGAGACGCGAAACTGTATCGCTAGTACGCACACAAGTTAGTAGTCTTTGGGCTACCTGTTTTAACAATTCGTCTCCAACTAAATGTCCCAAACTATCATTAATTATTTTCTAAATAGAGAATACCAATTAATTGATGGCGTGTCGCGAAGCGGCTCTCTTTAAGGTCTACAAAAGCAGGTGCTTCGCGATCGCCTAACTAGGAATTTATAAATACTTAATTAAAATTATCTTTACTTACTTAGGGCAAATACTTCTGAACAACTTGCCAACCAGTTAGCCCAACAAAAATAAATCCACCCAACAATACGATATTGGTTCTCAAGTGAAGAGTGCGCGCCCAAGAATTCTGAGGACTAATTTGCAAGGCACTCCAGCCAGATAACAGCATCAGAAAGACAACTAATAACCCTGCTACTAAGTGAATTGAATGTCCTAGATTGCCATAATGGCCTATAGTTCCAATTAAACCGATAAATAACAACAGTAAAACGAGTAAGACAGTAATTCCTCCAGTTACAAGATGTAATGGCCTGAGCCAAGCAGGACGACGCGATCGCATAACGCGACTGTAGAGAATTATAGAGCCTGAGAGCAATAATATCAGATAACCTGCGATCGCGAATCCCATAGACCAGGCAGCGATTTTCCAGAGCCAGAGAAATGACGGTAAATCAAAATCAGTTAACAACAAAATACTGTATCAAGTTAAACATTGCATTCTTTATAATAAATTAGGCTACCAAAAATTGATAGCCTAAATCTTTTCAAATTGAGAATTAATATTCAACAGTCTTTATTTCATTTATTTCACTAAACTTGAACTGTAACCTTCTTTTCTTGAGAGGTTACATCAAATTTACCATTATTCTTGATAGAAATATTCTGTCTTAATTCTGCAGTTGTATCTACTTTAGATTCAACTTTTTCATTAGTTTTTGGTTGATTCAGACTAAGACGTGTACAAGGTATCGTATCAGACAAAATCGCACTAGCCATCATACCCGTATGTATTTCCAACAAAGCCTGAGAGATTGCTTCAAATACTAATCTCTGTCCAGGAAAAACAACTCGTTCAAAATACCAATTAGGAATATTGGTGATGCGAGCTATTTGAATTTCACTTGTAGCATTTACATAGCAACATAAAATGCTATCGTTTTCTCCATTAGGTAAGGAGTCGAGTATCTGAGACATAATTTTTATCGAAGCGGTTTAAAATTTGGTTTACTATTGCTATTAATAAACTAACACTTCTTGATCCCCAGGCGCTGTAAAAAAGAATACCAATCTCTAAGTAGTATCAACCACTAGCTTGATAACTATCCTTATAATTTATCTGATATTACATTTTAGATTTTCTTAAGATTTGTCACTGAGTTACATTTATCAACCAATCCCTTCCTGATTGATAACAATTAATAATATAGTTAAAGTTAAGTTATATAAACAAATATGAAATTCATACTAGAGCAAATCAGAATCTCAAACTCCATCAATACTTTAAAATAACAAGCTGTTGTAACCTTATGAATCAGAAAATTTTATACGTCCGTCTCCCCTGTAACCCAATTTTTCCTATTGGAGTAGTCTATCTCAGCGATCATATTCACAAGCTATTCCCCGAAATAGAGCAAAAAATCTTCGATTTGGGTACAGTTCCACCTTTAGACTTTAATAAAACCTTAGAAAACTGTATCGATCAATTTCAGCCCAGTTTACTAGTATTTTCCTGGCGAGATATTCAAATTTACGCCCCTGTAGGCGGTAGAGGTGGCAATCCCCTACAAAATGCTTTTGAATTTTATTACGCGCCAAATCCTTTGACTAAACTAAAAGGAGCATTGGGCGGTTTAAAGGTAACTACGGCTTACTATGGCGAATTATGGCGTAATCAAGGACTAATCAAAAGAGGGCTCAAAAGAGCCAGGAAATATAATCCTCAAGCTCGTGCGGTAGTTGGTGGTGGAGCAGTCAGTGTTTTCTATGAACAATTAACAACCCAACTCCCTCAAGGAACTATTGTTTCGGTCGGTGAAGGGGAAAAACTTCTAGAAAAACTTCTCCAAGGTCAAGATTTCAGCGATGAGCGCTGTTATGTAGTGGGAGAAACTGAACCTAGAAAGCGGATGATCCATGAATGGCCAACTCCCATAGAAAAAACAGCTTGCAACTACGACTATATTCAAACTATTTGGCCAGAATTTGACTTTTATTTCCAAGAAAATGACTTTTACATTGGAGTACAGACCAAAAGAGGTTGTCCTCACAACTGCTGTTATTGCGTCTATACCGTAGTCGAAGGTAAACAAGTACGGATTAATCCCGCTGATGAAGTTGTCAAGGAAATGCGTCAACTATATGATCGAGGAATTCGCAACTTCTGGTTTACTGACGCTCAGTTTATTCCCGCAAAAAAATATATTCCCGACGCGATAGAACTATTGCAGAAAATACTTGATTCTGGAATGAAAGATACCCATTGGGCAGCCTATATTCGTGCTGACAATCTCACTCCCGAATTATGCGATTTGATGGTTAAAACCGGCATGAATTACTTTGAAATCGGGATTACTAGCGGTTCTCAAGAGTTGGTTCGTAAAATGCGCATGGGTTACAATCTGCGTACTGTTTTACAAAATTGTCGGGATTTAAAAAACGCCGGCTTTAATGATTTAGTTTCAGTTAATTACTCTTTCAATGTGATTGATGAAACCTATGACACGATTCGGCAAACCATTGCCTACCATCGAGAATTAGAAAGAATTTTTGGCGTAGATAAAGTAGAGCCAGCTATCTTCTTTATTGGATTACAACCTCATACCCATCTAGAAGAATATGCTTTCGAGAATAATATTTTAAAGCCAGGTTATAACCCCATGAGTTTAATGCCTTGGACTGCTAAGAAATTACTCTGGAATCCTGAACCTTTAGGTTCTTTCTTCGGGGAAGTTTGTTTACAAGCTTGGAACACCAATCCTAATGATTTCGGGAGAGAGGTTTTAAAAATATTAGAAGCAAAACTAGGTTGTGCTCCCCTAGAAGAAGCATTAACGGCACCAATTGGCAAGAAGACAATTAGGAACAAGAAACAGTTGGCCACAATTAAATAATTAAAATTGTTTGCACATTTTGTTCCCTAACACTTAACACCCAAACCCTAATCCCTAACTCCTAACACCTAAATAATGAGCCGAACTAGAGCAAGACAAATAGCAGCTAAATTTATTCAGCAAAATGATCCTACAGGATGGTTTGAAGAGTTATACTCCCAAGCTAAAGGAAATAGTCAAGAAATTCCTTGGGCAAATTTAACTGTTAATCCCAATCTTGCCCAATGGTTAGATGCTAATCACATTCAAGGAGATGAGCAAACAGCTTTAGTTATCGGCTCTGGTTTAGGAGATGATGCAGAAGCTTTATCCAAAATCGGCTTTGAAGTAACGGGACTTGATATTGCTCCGAGTGCTATTGCTTGGAGTCAAAAACGTTTTCCTACCTCAAAAGTAAAGTATGTTGTAGCAGATGCTCTGAAATTTGAGAAAACCTGGGAAAATAAGTTTAACTTTATTTTGGAGTCTTATACACTCCAATCTGTTCCTGATTATATTCGGCAACAGATCATGAAAAATATTATCAAATATCTCAGGCCCTTGGGAACGCTCTTAGTAATCTGTAGAGGTCGTGAAATCACAGAGGAAGTAAATGATTTACCCTATCCCTTAACTAAGGAGGAACTTATTTTGTTTGAAGACTTAGGTTTAAACAAGATTATATTTGAAGATTATATCGACCAAGAAAATTCTCTTGTAAGAAGATTTCGGATTCAATACACGAAGTATTAGTATTACCTACCTCTTAACTCTTACCTCTTAACTTTTACCTATTCCCCGATAACTGAAAATGCTTGAAGGTTCAATATTACAAAAATTAAAATCAGCTCATCAAAATAGTAGTAGACCTTTAAATTTAGGAGTCTATTATAAAAATACTCTGGTGGCTTTATGCCATGCTTTAGAAGATTTTATTTTAGAATCTAATAGTGCTCCCCTGATAGTGACAGCTTTTCAGCGGGGGAAATGGTATTTAGAGGAAGCCGAACGTTATCGCGAATTGGCAGATAAGTCCCAACAAATCGCAATTATGGCAACATCCGATGCGGGATTTGAAACCCATCCTACAAGTCAAAAAGATAATGTGACTCTCGTAAATCTAAAACCAGAAGATCCCGTTGCTCAAGAATGGCATTTAATGATTTTGTCTCCTAGCTATACAGCAATGGTTTTGTGTCAAGAATTGTCTGAATCAGACTATGGGGTAGTCGGACAGCCTCAAGAAGATTTGGAGCGTAAATTTTACGGATTTTGGACTTTTGAGCCAGAATTAGTCCAAGAAACTGTAGAACTTGCGATCGCACATATTGCCTCCTATAATCCATCTTTAGCTGCAACTTTAACCTCTCAAGCAGAATCAATGACTCAAAAATTTGGCGCTCAACAACAGGATGAACTGAGTGCCGTGGTATCCCGTGTCATTAGCTATTTACAAACTTGTCATAAAAACTTACATCAGCCCCAAGAAACAGCTAATTATAATTTTTTCCAGGACCTAGACGACAATATTCTGTCCAATGAAATGCAAGCTTTTCTGCGGATGGCACAAATCCTCGATCATGCTGATACCCTTAATCCCATGGCAGCTACGGAAGTGGCTGCCCTAGGAGAAGCTATGGGACAGTTGCTAGATTTACCAGCATGGCAAATTAAAAGATTACGTTTATCTGGGTTATTACATCGTCTTGGTTCAATTACTTCAATTACTAAGATTACCCAGACTGAAGATAAAAAATCTCCTGCACAACAAAAAGCATTACAAGAGCAAGATGACTTACCCAAAGCTTCCCTATTACGTATTATGCCCCAACTTGACGCGATCTCTGAAATCCTCACCCACCAAAGCGAAGCTTGGGATGGCTCTGGCAAACCTGCGGGGTTATCCTATGATAATATTCCTCTAGAATCGCGGATTTTACGTTTACTTGCCGATTTTCAGCAAAAGGTTATCCAATATAGCCAAGCCACAACCACCGATCACAATCCTTTAGCTCAAGCTTTGTCAGAATGCCAAGCAGCCGTGGGAACAATCTATGATCCTAAGCTAGTAGAAGCCTTAAGTCTATTAGTAATGGGGATGCAGCAAGGAATGAGTATTCAAGCCTATCAACCAAAAATTGCTTCAGGAATTTGGCTCATGGAATCTTTTTAGTAGTTCACGCTTATTCCTTGTGTTCCCAATCTTCCCAATCTCCCTGGTTTCGGTAACTTTCTCTGATATAAAAGATCATAAGCAACTTTGGAGTGCTTCTGCCAGTTCTTGAGCGGATGAATATCTGTCTAGGGGATCTGGTTTACAAGTTTTGGTTAAGACCTGAATTAATCGGAGAGGCAAATTAGCTATAGCTTCAAGGTTAAGCTCATACTGATTTTTTTGAGGCATATAAGATTGCATAGGAGCATTGCCAGTCAACAAAAAAATCAAGGTTGCGCCGACTCCGTAAAGATCTGACTGAGGACAAGGTTTACCACGATATTGTTCGGGCGCGCTATATCCTTCAACTCCAATTCGAGTATTGCGAGCAGTGCCAAATTCTTTCACAGCACCAAAATCAAGCAGCATCAAACGATTATCTAGATTACGTAAAATCAAATTAGCTGGCTTAATATCTCGGTGAATTAATGGGGGTTTTAGATTATGAAGGTAATACAAAACCCCACAAACCTCGATCATCCATTTGATAGCTATTTCTGGTGCCACAGTGCCTCTTTGATAGGTAAATTGTTCTAGGTTAAGACCATGAACCAATTCCATAACCAAATATTTATGTTGACCTTCACAAAAAAAATCGTAATACTTAGGGATATTCGGATGCTCTAAATTTTTCAGAATTCTGGCTTCTCGCTCAAATAGTTCTCTAGCTTTGGCAACGCGGAGCATATCCGCATTCATTTCTTTTAAAACCAAAAGTAGTGGAGCACCTTTACTATTTTTATTGCGATTTCTCACTAAATAGGTAATTCCCATTCCTCCTTGCCCTAAATTACGAAGAATTTGGTAACTACCGATAAAACGTTCTTCCTCAACTAAGGCCTCACCGCAATGAATACAAAAAATACTATCAGATGCATTTCCCAAATGTTGGCAAGCCGGCGCTATCTGGGGTGAAGCATCATAACTAGCTAGAGATTTGATTGCCAAACTTCCGTGCTCTCTCTCAGTTGGGGGTTCCATTGCTAAGGCTTGCCCTCGAATCGGGGAACGGGCATCGAGAGAGGGAGATTCTAATTCAAAGCGAAATAAAGGTCCATTTCCTGCTAAACGGATTAAATCATTATCTTTCAGTTGAGCTTTTTCTACTAAAACACTATTAACGAAAGTCCCATTGGTGCCATTATTAACTAACTGCCATTGATTATTAATTTCAGTTAATTCTACATGCTGGCGTGAAACCTGAAAATACCCTTTAAGAACTATATCATTCTGGGGAGAACGGCCAATACAAACTTTGGCTTTATCAGAAAATGTCCAAGTTTTGAATGGTTGGTTCGTCTGTGGTTCTAAAAGAGTAAGGGTCACCATAAGAGGCTAGTATCGATATGCGGAAGTAATAGGTAATAAGTAGTATAAGTAATAGGTAGTAGTTAATGAATAATAGATGATAATTATTAATTTTTATAGATCGGGTTTTAATTTAATTCTGATTAAAATGCTGGTTAGGTTATCATGTCCATTATAACGATCAGCAAACTTCATTAAATCACAAAGACCTGAATTTAGATCGGCGCTAGAACTGATTAAAGGCTCTAAATAAGTTTGCCAATGTTTCTCTATTAAGTCATTATCAGAAAGACCATCTGAACAGAGTAAAATCAGACAGTCTTTTTCTATGTCTAAGTATTGGATACTAGGCCGTAGATGTTTATTTTCTCTTGGCCCCAAAGCTTGAGTTAATTGATAGGCATCAGGACGACCATAGGCAATTGCTGGCTCAACGCCTCGATTAATTTCTCTTTGTCCCACTTCATGATCTACTGTTAATTGTTCTAATCCTCCTTGGCGAGTAATCCTGTAGATCCGGCTATCGCCAACATGAGCAATCGCAAGTTGGGTATTTTGTAATAAAGCCATAACCAAAGTAGTCCCCATACGACCACTACCAGAGCGAGCATTATCAATATTAGTTTGATAAATAACTTGATTAGCTAGTAGGATTCCTTCTTCGATAGTCTTTTCTGAGGGAAATTCATCTTGCCAATAGGTATGGAAATAGGTTTGTAGAGTTTCAACTGCCATAGCACTAGCAACCTCTCCGGCAGCATGTCCCCCCATACCATCACAGATAATATATAAACCCCTAGCCTTTAATGTCTGTCGACTGGGATTCTCTTCTTGAGTTGTAAATGTTTGAATCCCAAAAAAATCTTCATTATGATCTCTGCTGGAGCCAATATCTGTATAGTTAGCATGGGCAAAACTAGCGATTTGCATAGATAACATCGCTGTTGGCTGTTCGTCTGCATCACTCTCGTAGATCATACTGTCTTCGTTGGAGTCTAATGTGAAGAAGTCGGTTTCCTCGGAGTCGTCGCTAGTTTCCCATGGTTCAGCATCTATCGCATCTGACCATGAGTCAGTATCCATTGAGCTAGAGTCTAGATTAATTTCTTCTAGTTCTGCTATTTGATGTAATTGAGCGAGTAAATCTTCTATTGCTTTAATTTCCCCAGAAATTGTTTGTTTTAAAACTGAGATTAAAGATTCTGGATAGGTTTGTTCGGAATCTGTTAGCCAACTATACCATTTTGCAACTAGATCAGATAAAGTAGGCCGTTTGTCCTCTGGGTCTAGGTATAATCTTTCTAGGCAAAAAGATTGGTCTTCATCAACTTTTAAGTTACTTTGAATCAGCAAACTAGTCGCGCAATAGTTTTTAGATAAAGGAATCCACAGTTTTGCCATGGCGCCTAAAGACGATAAAACTTGCAGCAAAGGTAATTGGGGTTGAGACCAGAGGTTGGTTAAGGATTGCCAGGTCGAAAGGTCTGGTAATAGTAAGATTCCCTGCTCTTGATTTTGCCAAGCATCGTAAATTAACGGTATTGTAGGCGCATATTCCTCTAGAGCTAAATAGGGTAAGGCGTGAGGGGGAATACCACCTAAATCTGAATATTGAATGTCTGTCCAATTAGAATCATCCAATTTTTGTTCTAACTCGGTAAATAATTCTGTTTGAGTTTTGCGTAAAACACTTAGCGACGATTCTTGTAAAGGAAAATGATCGATAACCTGAAGCAGGATTGGGTTTATCTGAGAATCTACAACATTAGACAATGAAGCTTTATTTTCTGGCGCGTAATATCTTTTTTGAGCATCAAGATAACCAACATAATTTTGAGTTAACAAGACCTGGTTAGTAGTATCAAGATCTTCTTCTGTTTCTGCCGAGGAGCTTAAGGTTTCTGAACTTATAGATTCTGAGGGTGAGGAGCTTGAGGTTTCTGAACTTGCAGTTTCTGAGACAGAAATACTGGCGAGTTCTTTTTCTTGGGGTTGGGGTACTTGAGAAGGTTTATTCTGAATAATTAAAGCTAGAAGCATGGTTTTATTGTAAGCTCCACAGGTATTACATTTGTGTTCCGTAAAAGCAATTTGCGCACCGCATTGATGACAATCTGTATGGGTTAAAGATGTCCCACATTTTTCACAGAACTTATTATGCTCTGGATTTTCAGACTTACACTCGGGACAAATAAGCATAGGGGAATTTCCTGTAACTATAATGATTTGATGATTTAATATAGTGTTTAGAGATAGAATGAACTTGATTTAGTCTGTAATTTAGATGTCAGTATCAAAGGTCACATCAGCAATCTTAGCTCATGGATTTTTTTTGACAATCCCCTAGGGCAAAAAATTCTGCAAAGAGTACCATATTTCTGAGTTAAATTAAGGCTATCTCTCAATTATATTTAATTTAGTCGTGGGCTATTATTGATTTAAATGAGTCAAATAACTAAAATTTCTGGTCAAGCTGTTCCTGTGATTGGTAACGATATTGATACAGATCGCATTATTCCTGCAAGATTTTTGCGTTGTGTAACTTTCGATGGTTTGGGAACACAAGCTTTTGCAGATGATCGCGCTCAAGCTACAGGTCAGCATCCTTTTGATCTTCCTCAATATCAAGGAGCGAACATCTTAGTAGTTAATGGTAATTTTGGTTGTGGTTCCTCCCGAGAACATGCCCCACAATCTTTAGCTAGATGGGGCATTAAAGCTATTGTCGGAGAAAGTTTTGCCGAAATTTTCTTTGGTAATTGTATTGCCATTGGTCTGCCTTGTGTAACTGTTAGTCCTGAAATGGTTCAACAGATTCAAAGTAAACTACAAAGCAACCCAGATACTACCATGGTAGTAAACTTGGCTAATAAAACTGTTACATGTGGCGACTTAGTGGTTGATGCGATCGCGTCAGCGACTACTGAAGGTCTAGCTGATGAAGGGGCGAGACAAATGTTTTTACAAGGCACCTGGGATAATTGTGGTCAACTAATCCACAATCTATCAGCCATCAAGGCTACTGCTGCTAAAATCCCCTATGTTACGTGGTAAAAGAAGGAAGGTAAGCTGGTCAACATCAAATTTGTTAGTTAAGGCTGAAGGGGAGACGGGGTGACCATTTTTTGAATTCAAAATTCAAACTCGCGCGTTCCCTAGATGAGTAAAACTCATCGGGGTCGCTCGTCAAAATTCAAAGTTCAAAATTGACGAGCGCGGGAAGGGGGCTTCAAAACAAACACAATTC
>JASJDR010000354.1 GCA_030065615.1 Xenococcus sp. MO_188.B8
TGCCACAAATCATCCACATTACAAAAAACAGTGATGATAAAATCTTCAGTACTTAACATTTTTCCATTTGAGTTAGAGCTTTCATCTTCTCAGATGGAATTTTTCTTTTCAATTCCTAAAATAAGTTGCACACGCCGTAACTATTATATCTGTGAATCTTTTCAGCGGTCTACTCGTCCAAAACCTGTTGGGGATTAATCAAGAAATGATCAAATAGTAAATAAGTATCTTACTTGGTGGAAGTTTATAAATTAAATCCTTAGAAGAGCAGTTATTCTACATCGTGGAATATATAGAATTGCTCCAAAATCTGCAATAACTTTTCCTCAAGGGAATTTAGCTGACAACGATTTAACCTTGACAAACCCTGCAACAACCACATAGCAGCCTCATCCAGTTCCCCCACCTCAGCCAAAGCCGTCATTCTCGCCCCCAAATCCAGCATTTGCGACTCCTCTGCGGGAGCCAACCTCAAAGAAGATAGATGATCTACTGATAGGGTATACTGATTATCCCAAGTATCCACCACGCATTCCGCCTCTAACACCTCGGATACCACACACCAACAGTTAGTCTTGCCTTTAATCCCACCTGTAATGCGACACACCTGCCCTTCCACAAAAGGATTAATCGGCGGATATTTCTGATTTAAGTAAGCCTTCACTGCCTCTTTAACCACCGATGCTGGGGGAACTTTTCCCCAAGCCAACTTAACTGCCATCACCCACACTTCCCCCGCTTCAATGGGTGTTAAATCAGCTTGAAAAATCGGTCGCAATTGTCTTTGTTTAGTCGGTAAGGGGTCCTCTAGACCATTGGTCTTTAAATATGACTCGATCTGATAATAAGTCTCGGCAGCCAGCATACAACGCTCAATATAAAGCATCGTAAAACCAAAGACTTCATCACAATAAGACTCAAAATCGTCATAGAGATCGCGATAGAGCTTAAGTCGCTTAATCGTCCTCAGTGCTTGACCTCGCAGCACAAAACCTGTTCGTACCTGTTGCTCTAATTTGTCTCTTAAGTTCAGCTCTTGAGAAGATAGGACATACACAATACATTAGATCCTAAATTCGCCTAGTCTAAGAAAATCTTAGCAGGATTAGGGAAAATAACAGGGGTTATCTGCTCTAATCTTGGTTTAAGGTTTTAAATCTCTTGGCTCTTTCTTTGGGGTCAAGGGGTAAAATTATTTTCTCAGTCCTTGAAAAGCGCGATCGTTATATAAACTAGATTCAACGGACGATAATCTTAACTCATTTATTTGAGGATGTCGGGGATTAATTACGGCAATATTTTCTAGACCAGCGGGGACAGCTACACTGGGTACGAACAAGATTAAACTGCTACCTTCATTGAGCCACTGGCTACCTATTTTTTGAGTACTCGATGGATAGGGATAGTGACTCCAATCTGGAGGTAAATTTTCCACCGTTAGGGTTTGACTCGATACTGTATCTGGCAAATGATAAATTCCCAATCTGTAATCGGCTGGTATCAGTCTGGGGTTGGGGAGATAATTTGCCATTTCTAAAAGAGCGACACTGGGAGTGGTCGCAAAATAAAGCACTGGTATTCCAGATTGGTTCCACCGCGCACCATTGAGGAAAGAACCGCCCCGACCTGTATAGTTCTCCAGGTATTTAATGCGGGTAATTCTAAACAGTTTCATTAAGTAAACTCGCCATATTCGATCACCGCTAAAGCTTCTCTAACTAATCTTCTGCCTTCAAAAGTGTCGCACAAGTTAATTGGTAATTCTCCGTCCAAAGCAGGAATAGCAGTATGTAACCATGATTTGGCTATGTTTTCATCGCCAAAAACATTGATCGCCTCTTGGAATACTTTTAAGGTATCTAAAACTCCCTCAGTTTGAACTTTTGTCAGTAGTTTGGAGTGATACAAACGATTTAAGTTGCCTGAACTAGTACTTAATAAACGGACAAACAGCTCTCGCTCTCCCAAAGCTTTCACTGCTTGCTCGACAATTTTTCCAGGGACTCCTTTGCGGACAGCTTGGATATATGCCCCCCGATCTTCGAGAAGGGTGGGAGAAAGATCTGAATCCTTTAATAGTGAAGCGATATTCATTTTGAGTTAATTTGTTTATTAGTTTAATTCTACATCAAAATGATGTCATATATTAGTCAAAATGATGTTTTGGCTAGAGATACTGAAGAATGAGATTGGCAGCCAAGTGCTAAGATTCAAAACTCGTTTTGCTGTAAGATTTTTTTAAGGTTTCTAGATCTAACTATGGCAATTCGACGGTCAGATCAAGGCAGTAGCTTTTCCAGGTCAGGCGATATGCCTAACGGCATGGCTTCGCTACGCGCCAATGCTATTGTCTCTACTTTACCTACTGTCAAAGCGATGCGGGACTGTTTTGAAAAGTATCTCAGCCTGAGAATTGCTAATGGCAATGCTAGTCTAGATACCCTAAAAACTTATCGCAGTCGAGTGTCTCAGTTTCTTGCTTGGTGTAAAAAACAAGAACTTTATCCTGCTCTGGTTACTCAGCAAAATATGCTGGAGTATCGTAAATGTCTAGTTGATGAGGGCAAACAATCTTCCACGATTCGCTTATCTTTGGTGGTGCTGGGACATTTTTACCAAGCTTGTCTGGGTGAAAAGTTAGTTCAGAAGAATCCTGCTCGGGATGTTAAACCTCCCCGTGAAAGGCGAGAAGTTGGCAGCTCGATTAACTATCTCAGTGAAGAAGAGTTACAACTGTTAATTGATAGTGTTGTCGCTGTCAATAAAACTCCAGGTAAATCAGTCTCTAACGTGCAAGTTCTACGCGATCGCCTGTTATTGGGACTAATGGCCCTCCAAGGTTGTCGCTGCATTGAATTGTATCGCGCTAATTTAAATGATGTTAACTCGGCCCAGGGTCAATATCAGTTGCGGTTAGATGGCAAAAATAGTATCAGAACCATTATTCTTCGCCCCGATATCGCCGCCGATATTGTTCAGTATCGCCAAGCTCGGACTTCAGCTAAGGAAAAGCTATCTGCTAATTCTCCTTTGTTTATTTCTCTGTCTAATCGTCGCTATGGTCAACGCTTATCGAGGAGTGGTATCGGTAAAGTGATCGATAAATATTTGGAGAAATGTAATCTAAAACACATTGGTTTTAATCGCCAGCTTACTCCCTACAGTTTGAGGCATACGGCTGCGACTTTAAGTCTTGAAGCTGGTTCTTCTTTACGGGAGGTTCAGGATTTTCTGGGACATGCTGATCCCAAAACTACTGCGATCTATACGCATGTTCTCTCTTCTCAAGAGAATAATCCTGCTGCCAAGATTAAGATCGATTATTAGGCTTAATTTAATAGTTTTTTTTACGCAGTTCACCAAGTTTGGTTGTCTGCTACTGTAAAATAATTGCATCTCTTAAGTATCTCGCACGAATGTCAAGAAAATCAACAAAGATAAAACACTATCAATACGCTTATCTGAGTTAATGTTAGAAGCATTAAACGAACGCGCTACATCTGAAGATATATATAGGACTCAAGTGATCAGAAATGCGCTCAAGACATATTTAGATTTATCCTCTAAGTCAGTAGAAGATAAGTTAGAAGCTTTAGATAAAAGAATCAGGAGGATTGAAGAGAAATTGGCTTTGTAATTCTCAACCAGACAAAACTATGAATGATAAAAAAAATCATAATGCAACAAACAACTTGTTAAATGGTGAAGATAAAGAATGCTTGGAAACTGCTCTGTTGGTAAGTTCTGATGATGATTTTGGAGTAACTTGGATGCCTGTACCGCAGACCGAACTACATTATCGCGTTTACCGTGAAGAGGGACAGCTATATGTTCGTGTAGGTAAAGTACGGTCAGATGATACCGTTGAAACATATGGCACTAATGTTGTTGTTAATAATACTGTTGAAGCAATTGAATCAGAATTAAAAAATTTAATTCAACAGTTTGGTTGATGAGAGATAAGAATAGTCAGGCTTTATCGTATCTAGTCTTATATTTCAACCAAGAATTTTCAAAGCTTTTTTTTACATTAATTATTTCTGAATCAGCCATTTTTTTAAAGACTGATAAAGCAGCCAAACAATCACCAATTGCACTATGATTACCTCCTAAAGGTTGCCAAGTGTACGACTCGTAATAATCATTATAATCGCCATAAAATTGAGCATACCATTCCATTAAATATTCGCTTCTTTTTCTCAGTTTTAGTAATTCTAATTCGTGTAATCTACAACAATAAGTCAAAATACTAATATCAAAATCTGCATTGTAAATCAGTACTTGTTTATCTGCTAATGATTTTACTATTTGAGGATATATTTCAGGAAAAGTAGGAGCATCTTTGACCATTTCATCGGTTATACTATTAATGGATGTGACTTCAGCAGGAATAGAAATTGTCGGCTTAACTAAAGAATTTAAAATTATCTCGCCATCTAGATTACAGATACCAATTTGCACTATTTCAGCATCATATAAGTCAGTTGTTTCCGTATCTAAAATCACCCAATTACCTTTTTCTCTTAATAATATTCTTCTGGCCCAATTAATTACATAGTTTTTAGCCTCTAGATGCTGTCCGTGATATTTTTTCCATTTACGATAATAAGCCTTTCTTTGACTTTTTTCTCTACCTTTGGCTAAAGCTCTAAGTTGTGCTTCTGTAGCTTTTTTCTTGGGAACTGCTGAATCAGAATTATTAGGGCCTTTCCGAGGTTGAGGTTCACGTGCGGTCCGACGCTTGAGACCGTCAAGCGACCGACGCGCACGGCTTCGAGGATTATGTCGTTGATATCCTCGGGCCGGATATCCGCCTGCCCGCGATCGACCAGTTTCCGCATGCGGCGGATGATTTCGCCCGCGCGCAGGGATTGATCGGCAATCGCCGCCACCTGCTTGGCGATTTCGTCGAGATCGGGCGCATCGTTCCCCAAATGCCGCTTGGCGGCCTCGGCGAAATTGGTGATGGCGGTCAAGGGTTGATTGATTTCATGGGCAAGGGCCGCAGACATTTCGCCCAGCATTTGAATACGCGCGACACGTTCGAGGCGAATTTGCAGATCGCGCGCCCGGGTCTCGGCCTTCGCCCGATCGTCGGCGTCGCGGATGAAGCCGGTAAAGACATGCTGGCTCCCCATTTTCAACTCGCCCACGG